>CAZZGC010000021.1:0-22179 GCA_964653915.1 uncultured Thermodesulfovibrio sp. | reverse complement strand
CGATCGGGACTCCTCGCAATGACACTCTCTTGTCTGATGTCATCGCGAGTCCCGAGACTTCGGGACGTGGCGATCTCAGCTTGACAAAGGAGCTAATGATTCAAAGCGCTGTCTGCTGCTTACCGCCTACTGCTTACTGTCTACTATCCTTTCCCCGCTTCTCTCGCTCTGGCCCGGCACCACCGCATGCAATCATTGGAACAGAGTTCCCTACGAATTATGTAATTTAGAGAAGCATCAAGCATTGCTGTGGTACAATAGCGCATGCCACGTGCCAAGGTCCTTTATCAATGTCAGCAGTGCGGTCATACCTCTCCTAAGTGGCTGGGCAAGTGCCCGGACTGTGGTCAATGGAACAGTTTTGTGGAGGAAGCCCCGGTATCAGGACTGGCTAAACATAAAGGGGCAGAGCCGGTTTCACTTGACAGCATAACCCATTCAGAAGAAAGCCGTTTCTCTACCGGAATCGGTGAACTCGACCGGGTACTGGGCGGCGGAGTGGTCGCCGGATCGGTCGTGCTTATCGGTGGTGATCCCGGCATAGGAAAGTCCACACTTACGCTGCAGGCCCTCGGAAGGCTTTCTGTCATGGGTAATGTGCTCTATGTTTCAGGGGAGGAGTCACCGGAGCAGGTAAAGCTGAGGGCCGAGCGCCTGGGCATTCGTTCGGAAAACATCATTCTGCTGCCGGAGACATCTCTTGAGAGTATCCTCTCAAGCGCCGGTAAGATATCACCCCGTCTCATAGTAGTGGATTCGATTCAGACCATCTTCTTCTCCGAACTTCCTTCAGCTCCCGGATCTGTGGGGCAGATACGGGAGTGCGCAACGCGGCTCATGTTTTATGCAAAGAAACGTGGCGTTCCTCTCTTTATAATCGGCCATGTCACCAAGGAGGGTGCGATTGCCGGGCCTAAGGTTCTCGAACATATCGTGGATACGGTCCTGTATTTCGAAGGGGATAAGGGGCAGCCGTTCAGGATTCTCAGGGCGGTAAAGAACCGCTTCGGTTCTACGAATGAGATAGGTGTCTTCGAGATGTCCGACAGGGGGCTTGTGGAGATAGACAACCCGTCCAGGCTGTTTCTGTCCGAAAGGCCGGAAAACGTGCCCGGCTCGGTCGTGACAGTCAGTATAGAGGGCACGCGTCCTCTTCTTGTGGAAATTCAGGCGCTTGCAACGCCCACGAACTTCGGAGTGCCGCGACGGACCGCCATAGGAGTTGACTACAACAGGATAAATCTTCTTGTGGCTGTGCTCGAGAAGCGGCTTGGTATGCAATTTGGAGGCATGGATATTTATGTCAACGTTACAGGCGGCTTAAAGATAGATGAGCCCGCAGTTGATATGGGTATTATCGCCTCCATAGTGTCATCGCTCAGAAATAAGCCGGTCAGCCCGGGGCTGTTTACATTCGGTGAGGTGGGCCTGTCAGGGGAAATCCGTGGCGTCAGCCGTTCCGAAGACAGGATTCGTGAGGCGTTGAAGCTGGGATTCGGCAGAGGGGTGGTCCCCGCAGGTTCGGTGCAGGCGGCCGTAGAAAAATCTGATATAATTGGAGTTGGCAATGTTGAAGAGGCTGTCGATATTCTGCTGTTTTAGTATTCTGCTGGTCGTCGCCGCATGTGCGCCTGGAAGAAGAGAGGTTGTGGTACGTCCACCTGAGATAAAAGAGAGACTTACGGTAGATGAAATCAGGAACATTGCGGGTAAGGATATTGATTCCATGAAGGCGATAGCGGATATAAAGATAAAGCGTGACTCCTCCCCTTACGACTTCGTTAATGTCTCTGTACTGTTGATGAAGCCGAATCGGCTTCATATAAGGGCTTACAAGTTCGGTGCTCTCGTGCGCGATATAATCGTCAATGATGGCGATGTGACTGTGCTTTCAGGTAAGAAGGGGGCCTGGATGTCCGATATGGCAAGTGAACTGTACAACGCAGTCTTCTGGTGGGAAGGGATTGAATCGGCCCGTATGCAATATCTGGGTGATGATATAGTTATCCTGACGGACAGGAAACAGCTTCTTCTGGACAGGAACAGCCTTCAGCCCCGTTCTCAGCAGATAAAGACGGAAAGCGGTAATTTTTCGCTCATGTACGGAAGCCCCCGCATGTTCGGAGATTATATCTATCCGGACAAGATGAAGATATACATGGGGAGATTTCTGTTCGACGTCAGGATAAAGAAGCTGAAGATCAATCCCGGGATCACTGAAGCGGATTTCAGGGTGTCCCGCTGATCTTGAAGGGGCTTTTAATCAGGTTTCCTGAGATCGAGATTGACGGCTACGCTGTCGATGATTTCTTTTCCTATTGGATTCCGCTTTATCAGGAATCCTTCGAGAAGCGCGTTGTCGCATATTGTATTTATGAGTCTCGGTATGCCTCCGGAATAGGTATGTACGGCCGTTATAGCTTCGGGGGTGAAGATATCCCCGGTAGCACCGGCTACCTTGAGCCTGTGTTTCATGTACTGCTCAGTGCTCTTTTCCTCGAATCCCGTAAGCCTGTATTTCACCGCTATTCTCTGCTTGAGCGGCTCGTCCAGTGACAGCAGATCCTCGAGATCATGCAGCCCGAACAGTACAAACGTCAGAAGCTTTCCCTCAGGGATCTCCATATTCAGAAGACCTCTGAACTCCTCCATAATCTCACGCGATTGAAGCATCTGGACCTCATCCATGAGTACGACCGCCTTCATACCGGACTCGTGAATCTCTACAAGTCTTCTGTAAAGCTGGCCGAGTATATCAAGCTTGTTGTCGGCTACATCCTCGACTCCCAGCTGAAGAGCGATCTTCTTCATGAGCCAGTCGGTTGTCACCGATGAATGCAGAACCACGAGCAGGGCGGCCTCATACCTGTTTTCGTCCAGTTCATTAAGCATTCTGCGGGCAAGTGTTGTCTTGCCGGTACCAACGCCGCCGACTACAACGGCAAGTCCTTTCATGGTATCTATCGCATATTTAAGTCGTACCATGGCGTCAGAATGCTGGCGGCTGCTGTAGAAGAATTTTGTGTCCACTGCATTCGAAAAAGGGTGCTCTTTCAGGCTGTAAAATTCAAGGAAATCCATCAGATGTACGATACTCTGTCACGCCTGGGCCTGGTACGGATGGGTCGGCCGGCCATCTTCTCCCTGAGATTTGCTATTTTCGCGGCAACATCCCTGTATCCGCTGTTTTCTGCTTCGATCTCCGCATAAAGCTGCAGCGCCTGAGCCTGATTCTCATTAAGCATCAAGGCTCCGGCAAGATCGTATTTAATTTCATAATAGACCGGGCTGGCTTGGGGAACACCGGCCAATACCTTGCGAAACTCCTCGATCGCCAGTGAGTATACTCCTTTTTCCATATAACATGAGGCCAGCATTCGGGCGCACAGATGCTCCTTTTCCGGGTCCGAGGCGGCTTTCCTGAAGGACTTTATCGCTTCATCGAGCATACCCTTCTGCCGAAGGTCTATCCCGGCGTTGTAAAGGGCCTCGCAGTCGTATTCTTCAGGCCCGGAGTGCAGGGATTCTTTCGCGTCTGAAGCATCTGAGACGGTTTCTTCAGGTTCCTTCTTATCCGGCTTGCCGGCGTCGCTCCCGGTAGATACGCTATCATGCCCGGCAGCATGCGCCGTCAGATTCCGCAGGGTCTCTGCTACGCCTTCATCATTGGGAAAAACGGTCGCGAGTTTTTCGTATATTGCTATAGCTTCACTGTAACGTCCCTGCCGGGCATAAAACTCTGCCTCCGTCTTTTTCTCGGATAGCTCGTCGGAAGAGATGCTCCCTGCATCTTCCTCGGAGACTTTTGCCTCGGCATCACTGAAATCCCATTCGGTTGGTCCGGCGTCTGAATGTGCAGATAATATATCTTCCTGCCGCAGGGCGTCGGGCTGGATAAGGCGGTCGCCCGGCATGATGATCTCCTCACCTTCATTCCGGGCAGAGACTTCATGTTTCGATGCGATACCCATAGAGGTTTCAATCTCCTGAATGCGCATAATCACATCCTGATCATCCGGACTGATATCGAGGGCGTCCTTATACAACCGAAGGGCATGTTCGTTTTCTCCTGCTTCTTCGAAAAGTAAAGCGAGATCCTTTGTTTCATGAAGCAGTTTCTCTCTGTCCTTTCTGCCCCTGCAGATCTCTATCTTTCTTTCCTTGACCGGTGCAGGGAATGAGTCCTCAAAGCCCTGAAGCAGTTCCTCTGCATCATCCCAACGGTTCTGCCTTATGTATTCATCTACGCAGGGCATAACATGTTCCCAGGCGCTCTTGATGTTTCCTTTATTGAGAAGGATGCGGCCCATCATTTTGTGAGCATCTGTATGAGAGGGTTTCTTGCTTAACACCTTTTCTGCCAACTTTGCCGCCTCATCGAGGTTGCCTTTCTTCAAAGACGTCCCGGCAGCCAGAATGAGAACGGCTGAGCTTTCCGGAGAAGCTGCAAGCGCTTTTTTGATATACTCGTCGACTGCGCCTGCTTCTCCTTTTGCTTCGGCGATCCTGCACAGGCCCACGATCGAGTCAATGTTGCTTTCATCGAACATCACAGCCTTTTTGTACAGCTCTTCTGCTCTGTCAAGCGTGCCCTGCTCAATATATTCACCTGCCATCGAAACAAATTCGTTTGCGGCACGTTCTGTCATACCGAGCCGGAGATAGAGGTCGGCGATCTTCATACGCGTGTTGAGATCGGGTACGCCGTGTTTAAGTATCTTCTCGATTACGGATACCGCCTTTTCGTTAAAACCGTCACGCTTGTACACTTCAGCAGCCCTGAGGTAAAACTCATTTGCACTGCCGATCAGACCGCGTTCTGCATTCAGTCCGGCTAGGGCCATCAGGGAGTCGACCTGCCCTGGTATGATATTCAGAATCTTTTTGTAGAGTGCGATCGCTTTCGGGTAGAAGCCATCAAGGCGATATTTTTCCGCCGCCTTCATGAAGAATTCAATCGCCTTTTTTTCATCCCCTTTTCGCAGATAGAGGTCGCCAATGGTATTGAAAACGCTGCTGTCGCCGTTTGTATCAAGGAGTTGTTCCCATTCGGCGATTGCTTTATTTATCTGCCCTCTGGAGATATATTTCTGTGCCGCTTTGATGACAGAAGCCTTGTCTTTCATCCTTGCCGTCTGTACTTAAAGAATAACTACGCTATGATATAGTCTTCAACGTAAATATTTATACGGAATAATCAGCCATTTTCTAAAGTCATTATAACCGGTTGTTATTTAAAGTTAAATGACAGGAATAGGGACATCTCAGTCCAGGCCGTACTCTTTCCAGCGGGAATCCACGAGTTTTATTGTTTCATCAGACATGAAAAGTTCATCAGGCCAGTCGCGTGTCATTCCTTCCTCGCGTGTTTTTCTTGTGGCGTCGATCCCCATTTTGGAGCCGTAACGCGGGAAACTGGCGGAGTGGTCCAGGTCATCTACCGGCCCTTCAGCTATCACTATATCGCGTTTCCAGTCCACATTATTCAGGACACGCCAGGCGGTGTATGAAATGTTCTGGACGTCAACATCATCGTCAACAACTACAATCAGTTTGGAAAACATCATCTGACCTTTCCCCCACAGCCCGTGTATGATCTTCTTGGCATGGCCTGGATAGCTCTTTTTTATTGATATCAGGGCTGCGTTGTGAAATACTCCCTCCATAGGCAGGTTCATATCGATTATTTCCGGAAATTCCATCCGCAGCAGGGGGAGAAATATCCTCTCCGTTGCCTTGCCGATGTAACAGTCTTCCATTGGTGGCTTGCCTACAAGTGTGGCAGGATAGATCATATCTTTCCTGTGTGTTATGCATGTGACATGAAAGACGGGATACAGATCAGCCGCTGAATAGAACCCTGTATGATCTCCGAAAGGGCCTTCGATTCGCATCTCACCAGGCTCAAGATACCCTTCTATTACCAGCTCACTGTTGGCAGGGACCTCGATATCCGATGTAATGCACCTGACCATCTCTACCGGTTTCCTGCGGAGGAATCCGGCAAAGAGCATCTCGTCTATGGCCTCGGGAAGAGGCGCCGTCGCTGCATATATTACGGCAGGATCACTGCCGACAGCGATTGCTGCCGGCATACGCTTCTTCAGCCGTGCATATTTTTCATAATGCCTGGCACCGTCTTTGTGTATGTGCCAGTGCATGCCGGTCGTCTTGCCGTCATATACATGAATCCGGTACATTCCGCAGTTGGGCCTGCCCGTTTCAGGATCGCGTGTAAAGACCATCGGAAGGGTGATGAATCTTCCTTCGTCCGTGGGCTGGCCGTCTCCGGGCCAGCATTTTATGACAGGAAATTTGCCAAGGTCGGGATCATCCTTTTCTATAACCTCCTGACATGGCCCGGACTTTACGCCTTTGGGCAGATAACGTGAGAACTCCAGAAGACGCGGCAGGGCCGCAAGTTTTTCCATAAGCGTTTTCGGAGGAGCCTGATTCAGGAGCTCCTCAATGCGTCTGCCGATATCGTCGATCCTGTCAACCTGAAGGGCGAGAGCCATCCTCTGAAATGATCCAAACAGATTGGTGACCACAGGATATTGAGAACCACGGACATTTTCAAAGAAAAGGGCGTATCCCCCTCCGGCGGACTTGCATACGCGATCAGTTATCTCTGCTATCTCGAGGATGGGGTCCACCTCCACACTGATGCGCTTCAGCAGGCCTTTGGATTCAAGCAGTCTTATGAATTCTCGCATATCACGGTAAGCCATCAACGTATATTAACGGATTGTCAGGTATAGAGACAAGGCGAGACAAGGATAGCAGGCGGTAGGGGTTATTTGAGGAAGCCGAACTTCTGCATCTTGTATCTGAGAGCGTCTCTGGTTATCCCGAGCAGTCTGGCAGCCCTGGTCTGATTGCCCGAGACCTTCTGGAGGGCTTTTGAGATCAGCTCTTTTTCCACGTCTTTCAGGGAAATGCCCTCGCTCGGGAACGCGACAGCCGATGCCGGTGTCAGAGAGTCATCGCGATGGTTCAGGATCTCGGTCGAAAGATGTTCAGGCCGGATAGTATCGGTCTCCTCGAGTATGAAGATTCTTTCTATGACGTTCCTCAATTCCCTGGCATTGCCGTGCCAGGGATATTGAATGAGTAACTCCTGAGCCTCCTGAGAGATCGACCGTATGTTTTTCTTGAACTCCCTGTTGAACTTTCCAATATGGAACATGGCCAGGGGAATGATGTCTTCCTTTCGCTCCCGCAGCGGCGGGATAAAGATCGGAAGTACCTTGAGCCGGTAATAAAGGTCTGCCCGGAAGGAACCATCTTTTACGGCGGCTTCCAGATCGTTTTTATTTGTAGTCGCAATAATGCGCAGGTTAACCTTTATATCCTTAAGCCCGCCGACGCGCTTGAACGTTTTTTCTTCGAGTGCACGCAGCAGCTTGGCCTGAGTGGAAAGTTTTATGTCCCCAATTTCGTCGAGATAGATTGTTCCTCCGTTTGCGAACTCGAATAAACCCTTCTTCGATGCCTTTGCATCCGTGAAGGCTCCTTTTTCATGACCGAACAGTTCACTCTCTATAAGTGCTTCAGGGATGGCGGTACAGGTTACCTCGACAAAAGGGTCGGAAGCGCGGTGGCTGTTGTAGTGGATCGTCCTTGCCAGGAGGCTCTTGCCCGTGCCGCTTTCCCCCTGTATCAGGATGGTATTAGCTTCGCTTGATGCTATTTTTTTTGCTAATGATATTACGTCCCTTATGGCGTCTGATTCCCCTACGATGTTGCTGAAGCTGTACGTATCGAACTTTTCACTTCTGAAGTACTGGACCTCCCGCTTCAGTTTCGCTGTCTCGATCGCCTTCCTTACGAGAACAGTGATACGATCCAGTTCAAAGGGTTTTTCAACGAAATCGTAAGCACCCATCTTGATTGCCGATACAGCGGTCTCTACGTCGCCGTGCGCCGTTATTATGATAACGACCGAATCGCTGTTGATTGCGCGAAGATTTTTGAGAGTTTCCATCCCGCCCATCCCGGGCATATTGAGATCAAGCAGGACTATATCCGGCGATTCACTCCTGTACTGCTCGATTCCATCTTCGCCTGTATGAGCGGTAATGACGTCACATCCCGCATTGCGCAGGTGTCTTGCAAGGCTTTCGGTAATGAATCGTTCGTCATCGACAACGAGAATCTTGCCGGATTTCAGTTTCACATTACTTGTATCCATAACAAATTAATCCGATTCCGTTTCAACTGCTGCAGGCAGATATACGGAAAATACAGCTCCTCCATCAGAGCCGTTCCCAACACCGATCTCTCCGCCGTGTTCCTGCACAATTCTGCGGCTTATCGATAGTCCGAGGCCGGTTCCTTTAGATTTCGCGGTGAAGAACGGATCGAATATCTTTTCCAGATCGTCCTCACTGATTCCGGGACCACTGTCCTGGAATCTGACCTCTATCAGTTCTTCGCCGGCCATAAGCTCCTTGGCAGCCTGCTCGATCCCGACATTTTTCTTGTCGGTTCGGCCAGTTGCGATCTTGAGTGTACCCCCGTTGTCCATGGCCTGAACGGCGTTTATCATGAGATTCAGGAAAACCTGCTGCATCTGATCGCCGTCCATCATTACGCGCGGCAGATCCTCGGAAGATACCGTTTCGATTTCCACACCATGTTTTTTGGCTTCAGGATAGACAAAAAAGATTGCCTTATCCAGAGCTTCCCTCACATCCATCGGGATGAAGCGAGGGGGTTTAGGCCTGGCATAGTTCAGCAAACCCTTCACGGTCGTATCGAGACGCCTGATCTGGTCCAGTATCTCGGTGGTCAGGGCCTTCCGGGAATCCTGATCCGGAATTTCGGAGTGCAGGACCTGGACAGCGCAGCTGATTCCGGTAAGGGGATTCTTGATCTCATGGGCTATGCCGGATATTATCTCACCGAGGGAGGCGAGTTTCGCTGCCCGCTGGATCTGTTCCGAGTGATATGTCTCTATCTCGTTGTGAGCCGCTTCGAGTGAGTCGAGCATGCTGTTGAAACGCCTTGCGATCCGACCGAACTCATCTTTGCGCTTTTCATCCATCCTGGATTTATCCCCTGCTTCAATTTTGCGTATGGTATTGAGCATACTTTTGATGGGCCTGTCAATCAAAAGGCCTATTATAAGCAGGAAGCCGCCTCCGGTCAGAAGGAAGCTTATGACCGCATCGAAAAAATGCTGCTTCTTGAGTTCCGACAGAGAGCGCTGCATACCTGCAAGCGAGACCTGAACATCCATAACCCCGAGCACTTTTTTCCCGGCCCCATGACACCTGTAACAGATAGGCTGATTTTCTATCGGGGTGAGTTTTGAGGCGAACTTCATTCCGTTTCTGGTGATTATGAATGGACGTTTTGTTTCACCTGCCCTGAACCTCCTGAGATCTTCGCCGGAAATTACCTGTCCACGACCGGAAGGTTTCGATGAGGCGACGATTTTCCCATCTTCCGGAAGGAATATACTGATCTTCTTCAGCTCTCCGGATTCGCTGACCATTCCTTCCATCATCACCTGAAGATCTTTCCACATGTTCTTCAGCATCAGTACCATTATGCCGTGCGTGATCCGTTCTGATATTAGGACAGCCTTTTCCTGCTGGCTCTGAAGGAGTTTGGTTTCTGTCGCCTTTATATCGCGCATTGTGGATATGAACATGATGATCCCCAGAATTACAAGGACAGGGACGGTAATCTTGAACTTGAGGGAAGTTATCATACTAATCAGTATCGGCACCGGGAGAACTGAAATTGAGGAATGATGAATAGGCCGGGGCAAAAGATTTTACGGGCTGTCTCCCCAGCTTCTTCTGCAAAGTTTAGGTTCAGCTTTATAAAAATAGATTATAACTGAATTAGAAATTCCGTTTGACAGCCCGGAGATATGGAATATAATTTTTTTTATGAACCCGGGGGTGCGGGTCATAATTTATTTGACATCATCTCAGAGCGCGACAGGATCCGGTGTTGCCGCATGCATCGGACAAGGGGGGTAATGTATCTTGCCCCATAAATAACCGTTTGCCGTAATCGCAAACAACAGAGAAAGGGGGGATGAAATTTGATTAGATGTTCGTCCCTGATGATCGCCGCTTTTCTGACTTTCGCAGTTATTACTCTCTTCCAGGCTGATGCCGTATCCGCTGCAGACAAAGAAAATTGCCTTATGTGTCACAAGTACAGGCAGATCGGGAGGATCGATGAGCAGGGCAGAAAGAGGAGTTATTATGTCAGTGAGTATCTGTATTCAAACTCAACACACAGGAACGTCCCGTGCCGTGACTGCCACACTTACATCAAGAGGCTGCCTCACGATCCTGTAAACGAGGAGGTTAATTGTGCAAACGAGTGCCACATTAAGCCGCCCTTTGCCAAGGAGAATTTTTCTCACAAAAAGATCATAACCGTGTACAACGGCAGTGTTCATGCCATCAAGGCTGATGATCCTCCGGAAGTCAGAGATGCAAAGCCGTACTGCAAGTATTGCCATCTGAACCCCTTATACAGAAAGGTCGAGGAAAAACGGATTTCGGGCAAGACGCTGAACAGATGCCTTAACTGCCATGAAGAAAAGGGTGTTACGCAGGCGTACAAGCATATCACCCACAGGCTGCGGCACAAGACATCGCGTTCTCCTCAGGAGATCGTGAAGCTCTGCTCGAACAACTGTCATGCAGATGTCGATCTGATGGGCCGCTTCAGGGTATCGAAGGTTAGCCTCAGGGCGGTTGAAACCTACAAAGAATCCCTGCATGGCAAGGCGGTGGCCCTCGGCTCCGACAAGGCCGCGGACTGCGTGAGTTGCCACGCAACAAGCACTATACATGACATTTACAAGAAAGATGATCCCCGTTCCGCTGTCTACACCGAAAACCGTGTGAAGGTATGCAGGCAGTGCCATGAGGATGCAAATGAGCGTTTTGCAATGATCGATGTTCATCCGGCCATAGAAAAGGACGAAAAGCCGGTACTGTACTACGTCAACAAGGGACTTGGCTTCGCTTTTTACGGCTCGGTATTCGGGCTCGTCGGATTGATGCTGTTTGAGACATACGGACGGAAAAAAGATGGAATAAAGTGGCAGTTGAGGAACGGCACTACATGGAGGGGCAGGTCGAGAAAGGATCTGAAGAGTTGAAAATAAATTGGACAAAGGAGGCATAATGTCGACGATTTCTGAAGACATAACTGCAGAATATGATGACATGCCGGAGGAATCGGCGACCGGTGTCGTTGCCGGAGATTATACCTACGTCGAAGGGGTCGGAAACATTCCGAGGGATATATTCCGCTATGTCAGTTCCGATCCGCTCGGTGATCTTCCCCGCTATTCAGTACACATTGTTATTCAGCACCTGATGACGTTCTTTTCATTTCTCATTCTTGCTGCAACTGGGCTGTCCCTGCATTACAGCGATCTATGGTGGGCGCCCTATATGATTTCATTGTTTGGAGGGGTGGAGATCGCGAGGCTTGTTCACAGGATTGCTGCTGGCATCATGGTGGTAGCGAGCGTATATCATCTTGTGACGGTTATTGGCGGCACGGTGCGAAAGATAGCCCGCAAGGAATTCGATATCAAGCGCACACAGATTCCGAGACTCAAGGATCTGCAGGATTTGATAGCTGATCTCCGGTACTTCATGGGCAAGGTTCCGTACAGACCCAAGATGGAAAAGTTCATGTATAAACAGAAACTCCATTATCTTGCCATTCTGTGGGGCAGCTTTGTACTCATAACGGCAGGCACTACACTGCTTTTCCCGGAGACCATGGCTAATATCTGGCCCGATCCCCGTTTTGCTCAGGATCTGGCGAGGCTCATGCATGCTGATGAAGCGTTGATAGCTGTAACAGTAGTAGTTTTCTGGCACTGGTCCAATGTTCACCTTGTGCCGGGCAGGTTTCCCCTGCAGTGGACTTTTATTACGGGAAGAATTACAAGGGAGCACCAGATCGAGGAGCATTTCCTCGAATATCTGAATAATCTGAAAGAGATCCCGGAGGAGCGGGAGTATATGAAGGAGATTCTCCGGCAGAACGGCTTCGGCAGTAAAGAAAAGGGAGGTGACAGCGATGGCGGGCAGGCCTGAACGACTGAACCATCCAAAGTCGGTTTATCTGATTGGATTCATATTCAAGATCATTACACTTACTGTGCTGGTCGGTGTCGGATATCATTTAACGCTTTCGCATCACGGGCCGGGTCTGCTGATACCTATGCAGAAAAAGATTGAGGAGAAGCAGAGGTCGGCCATTCTTGAGGAGGTAAAAAAGCAGGAACAGTACGAGGTCCACCGGCATTTTCACAATGTCTCCTATACGCCCAAGCTGCCTGATAACATGCGGCCCGTTTGCTATATATGTCATTCCGACTATCCGCACAGCAAGAACAAGAAGGTACGGGCACTTCTGAATATGCATACTCAGTTTTTTGTCTGTGAGACCTGTCATATCGAAGAGCGTAAAGGGGCAACGATAATCTACAAGTGGTATAACCCTTTTGATACGGAGCCGGAGGGCCCGTTTTTCGGGACCTCATATGATCCTGAAACGGGAAATCTGATCGAGGTTGACGACGCGTTTTCAAAGATAGCACCGTTTTTCAAGTATGGCGACAGACTTGAATCCGCGATAAGCAGGCAGGATGCACCCCTCGCACGTGATTACATGAAAGTCAGGGATAGGCTAACTCCGGAGCAGCGGGACAATGTCAAAAAGAAGTTCCATACTCATATAAAGCCCAAAGGGCATGACTGCAATATCTGCCACTCTAAAAAAAGCATACTCGATTTCAGAAAACTCGGGTTTGCCGACAACCGCATTGTAGATCTTGTCCAGCTCAACATAAAAGGGATGATCACAAAATATGAGAGGTTTTATATTCCGAATCTGTTTAAAAACTGATCCATGAAAAATGCATTGACCGATCTGCGCATGATACGTGCTGTATTGCCGGTTGTGGTGACGGCTATCCTCCTGTTCGCATATGATGTTGGCGCCTTCGATTGCATAGAGGCGGAATTTCTCTTTGACATACATCCGAATGCTAGCATGCCGAGTGATCTTGCGGTTGCTCCAGGCGGCGATATATATCTGGTGGACGGCCTCAACAACCGGATCATCGTGGTCGACAGGAATGGTCACTGGCGGTTCGAATTCGGCGGATACGGCAAGGGCAGCGGACGATTCAATCGTCCGCTGGGGATAGATATTTCAGGAGACGGAACGGTCTTTGTTGCAGACTCGGGCAACGCGAGGATACAGGTCTTTGATCCAGGAGGCAGATTCATCCGGATGTTCAGTGTAAGGAGCCCTTCAGACAGGCAAACTCCCGAGCCGGTAGATGTCGCGGCTTCGGGACTGGAGCATTTCATCTATGTCTCGGACAATGACAATCACAAGGTCAAGGTGTTTGATGGAGCAGGTGCCCTGAGATTTGAATGGGGTGGATTCGGCGAGGAGTTCGGGCGTTTCAGGTACCCGGCCATAATGGCTTTGAACGATTACAATGAGCTGCTGATTGTAGATGTACTTAACACCAGGGTGCAAAAATTTGATCCCTATGGCAGGTTCATATCGGATATTGGTGACTGGGGTGTGCTGCAGGGTAAACTCTTCCGGCCCAAGGGGGTTGCCCTTGACAGCAAGGAACGCGTATTCATCACCGACAGCTATATGGGTATAATTCAGGTATTCAGTCAATTCGGGAAGTATCTCGGAGTGATCTGCGAAAAAAACTTGCTAAGAAAGTTCAGAACTCCGGTTGGAATCGCCGTTGACAGGAGAGGCAGGCTGCTTGTAGTGGAAATGAGGGCAAACAGGATCACGGTTATGAAGCTCAGACAATAGCGAAGATGAAACGCTTACTGCTGCCAACTTTGGCTCTCTATCTTGTCCTGGCATTACCGTCGGTGGTGACGGCGCTGGATATGGCCTCGAAGCGCGATTGTGTGGTCTGCCATATAATGTGGCTTGATGACTTCAGGACGGATCAGGAGACCCTCGTGGAGTTTATGCCGGGAAATGTCCTGATGAAGGATACCCAGGGAGTAGTCAGTTCCGAGGATATTTGCTTCAGTTGTCACGACGGGTATGTCCGGGATTCACGACAGAAGGTCTGGCGGGATCACCGGCATCCGGTCTTTGTGAAACCCTCCAGCGATGTAACCATCCCACCTGAACTCCCGCTCAGCGTGAAAGGTGAGATATACTGCGGCACATGCCATTCTGCGCACGGCAAGGGGGCTGCGCCGCACGGTGACCCCCTTGGAAGGACTTCAGTGTTTCGCGAGAGAAATATCGACTCCAGTCTCTGCGAAAAGTGCCATAAAAAGCAGGCCCGCTACAAGCAGTACAATGGACACCCGCTTCATACAGGAAGCATTGACCTGCCGGAGAAACTCTTCAGACACGGCAGCAAGAGGGCAACAAAGGACAACATCCTGATATGTCAGTCATGCCATGCCGTTCATGGCGCAAAGGGAGACAGGCTGCTGGTGGTGCCTAACACCGGCTCGGAACTCTGTGTGACCTGTCACCGTAACAGGACAAGTATAATCGGGACAAAACACGATCTCAGGATCACGATGCCGGATGGTAAAAACATAAAGAACCAGACGCCCTCGGCATCCGGCCCATGCGGCGCCTGTCACACCCCACATAAGGCTGCAGGACCAAAGCTCTGGGCAAGGCCGGTTGAACAGGGCAATCCCGCCGCGATACTCTGTCTTACCTGCCACGGTACCGATACTCCTTACAGGATAAAAAAGATTGGCCGGAATTCACATCCGACCAATATCGTGACCGGCAAAAGGGTTGAGGCAAAGGCAGGTCTTCCCCTTTTTCTTGACAACGGTGCTGAGAGTGCCGAGGGAACCATTCAGTGTGTGACCTGTCATGACCCTCATACATGGGATGTCACAAACAGGGACAACAAGGGCGGAGATGTCGCTGACGGTGACTCGACGAACAGCTTTCTCAGGGTATCAAATGCCGAATCAGGACTTTGTATAAAGTGCCATACAGATAAACTTCAGGCTCTGACATCTGATCACAACCTTTCTGTTACGGCGCCGGAGGCTGTAAACATTCAGGGATTCACAGCGTCTGTCTCCGGCCCATGCGGCGCCTGTCATGTTCCCCACAATGCAGCCGCAAGGCATCTCTGGGCAAGAGAGATAGAAGGTGATGTTGATTTCGTTACGCAGCTCTGCACTTCATGCCACAGGCCGGACGGTCCGGCCGGCTCAAAGCTGATCGGCAAATATTATCATCCTGTGGATGTTTCTCTCGAACGGCTTAATATCTCCACAACGCTTCCGCTTTTTGACGGAGAGGGCAACCGTCTCCCTCAGGGCAAAATGGTATGCATCACATGTCATGATCCCCACAGGTGGAACCCGGATAAAGTTGTTATTGATGATTACAGCGGGAGAAATATTGAAGGAGATGCAACAAACAGCTTCCTGAGAAAATCCAACTATCCGGCGTCAGGACTCTGCAAGTCCTGCCATGTACTGCAGGCGCTTGTTGACGGGACTGATCATGATCTGTCGGTTACTGCTCCTGATGCCAGAAATATTCTCGGGCAGACCGTCAAAGAGTCGGGGCCCTGCGGCGCCTGTCACCTGGTGCATAACAGTCCGAACAGAATCAAGCTGTGGGCAAGATCCTACGGTAAAGTCGGCTATGACGAAGACGTGATAGATGCCCTTTGCAGAAGCTGTCATTCCAGCGACGGAATAGCGGCCGCAAAGGTGCCGCTCATCGCGACTCATCCCCAGAATAAACTGATAAACAACATTATGCGGTGTGACAGGACGAAGATAGATTTCGCGCCGGTATTCGACAAGGTGACGGGGGAAGAGACGCATGTTGGGAACATATCATGTCCGACCTGTCACAATGCCCACAGGTGGAGCCCCCTCAGTATGGAAAAGGGTACGGGCAGAAATCTGGAAGGCAACACAACCAACAGTTTTCTGCGTAATGTGAGCTACAACAATATATGCATTGATTGCCACGGCCTCGATGCGCTTTTCCGTTACAAGTACTTTCATAATCCTGATGAAAGAGTAGATACTACCGTAAAGGTGAAGGTTCCGGTCGGAATCCACTGATGCGGAATCATCTGCGGGAGACGAAGCCGGCAAGAATAACCCCTAATAACGAACCGACCGTATCGGCTGCAAGATCGAGGATGTCCGGGGACCTGCCCGGCACGAGAGCCTGATGCAGTTCGTCCGATGCACCGTACAGAACTCCCAGCAGGAATGCAAAGACAGCAACATATCTCCGCAGCCCGCTGACTTTCATCGAAACGTACAGCATGAATGAGAGGGGTACATAGGCCATCATATGGAGCAGCTTGTCGGCATTCCATACATCAAAGGGCAGGGATATATGCTGACGTGAGGAAAGATAGAAAAGAAGGCTCATGTACGAGAGCGTGCAGAACCAGAGCACTGCCGCTATCTTCTTGTTTATATGCTCCGCTCTGTACATATTGTCTTTTCCGGCAGGTTCTCCCGATTGATTGCTGGTTCGGTCATTTCTCAATGAGGATAAAGTGCAGGTTAATAATTTATTTATTTTACCTCAAAGGGCCGAAAGTTTGCATGCGCCCTTATGTGAACCTTTGAGATTACTTAGTCGTCCCGAACGATCGGGACTCCTCGCAATGACAGGCTCAGCGGGTATCGTGTGTCATTGCGAGCGAAGCGAAGCAATCTCATTTTTACAACTGCAAGGTTAGCTGAATATTCTCAGCCATATAAGGAGACGGTGGAGAATGCCGCCGACAAGCAGGGCGAAGGGGAAAATAAAGAGAGCAATGTACATGGCGGTCTTCAGACCTTTCTCTTTTATTATCATAAATAAATTCGCAATGCATGGAACAAAGAGGGTTATAGTCACAAGGCTGACTACAACCTGCTCTGTGTTGAGCATTCCCTGCTCCTGCAGAGCAAAGAGGCCGGCCGCACCATAGTCACGCCGCAGGAATCCCATGATAAACGAGGCAGTGGTTTCAGGGGGCAGCCCGAGAACCGACACAATGATGGGGGATGCGGCCTTCTGCAGAAACGGCAGAATCCCGAGCTTATCGAGCAAAAAGAGTATGAGAGTTCCCAGAATAAAGAGAGGTACCGCCTCTTTAAGGTACCACTCTATTCTCCAGACGGTCTTGACAAGTATATTCGAAAGCTGGGGCCTCCTGATGGGAGGCAGCTCGAGAACGAAGTCGGCACTTTGACCGGGGATGATCTTTGCTGAGATATAGCCGACAATCATTATTACGCCTATGAGAGAGGCCCCCCAGATCATGACGGCCGTCACAGGCTGTTTCCCGAACATCCCAAGAATTACTCCAAGCTGTGCCGAACAGGGAACCCCAAGCGCCAGGAGAATTATCACTATCAGCCGTTCTTTCGGGGTGTCCAGTATCCTCGTTGTCAGAGTAGCCATTGTATCGCAGCCGAGTCCAAGAACCATCGGGAGAACCGCCTTGCCGTTGAGCCCCATCATTCTGAACAGCTTGTGCAGCATGGCGGCAAGACGCGGCAGATATCCGGAGTCTTCCATTATCGAAAAGGCTATGAAGAACGTGGCTGTGATGGGCAGGATGATAGCTATTGCATAGGTCATCGCCATTGTGATTATCCCGTAGGGCCCGATCAGCAGTTCCTGTACTATCTTGAATGGGATAGCTGCGGTGACGATCTTTTCGGCCCAGGGATTGAGGTATTTGCCAAACACCACTTCTTCAAGGAAATCTACCATAGTGCCTGCACCGAACACCCCTACAAACTGATAAACTATATAAAGCACCGCTGCAAGGATGACAATTCCCCATACGGGATGTGTGGTCAGCTCGCCGAAGACGCGTGATAATTTGTCCCCGTCCCTGATCTCCTTCTGCATAACTTGACGTAATATATCATCAACCATATGCATCCTCTGCTGGCTGATGATATAACTCAGAGGCTGAGAGTGTCCGGTTACGGTACTGTCGCGGAGAGATTCAATGAGAGCGATTTTTTCGGGATCGACGTTCTTTTGTAGCCATTCTTTAAGCGTATCATCCCCCGCCAGGATCATAAGGGCAAGAGACCTGGCGGATATATTGGCATCCGGCAACAAGGGAATGACCTGCTCTATGAACTTCTCTATATCGTCACTATATCTGATGGTGATTGAGGGTACCCGCGCCTCTTCGATGGATTTTTTGAGCGTGGATATGCCTTTCCTCCTGACCGCAATTGTGGGGACGGTTGTAACGCCCAGAATATCCTGGAGCCGGTTCTCATCTATGGATATCCCCCGGTCGGCAGCCTCATCTTTCATGTTAAGGGCAACAATCAGAGGAAGTCCCATCTCGGCGAGCTGCAGCGTTATAAAAAGTGAGCGGCGCATGTTTTTCGAATCTGCGACATGAACAACAGCATCCGCCTTTTCCTTCAGGAGTATGTCCCGTGTAACCTTTTCATCTTCACTCATCGGGATCAGGCTGTTCACGCCGGGCGTGTCAATCAGCAGGTAACGGGATCTGCGGGATATCACCTCGCCTTTGGTCACCTCTACGGTTGTGCCAGGATAGTTGGAGACCGTAACATAGCGTCCGGTAAGCAGCCCGAAGATCGCGCTCTTGCCGACGTTGGGAGAGCCGACAAGGAAGATCCTCGGCGCAGTACTCTTAATCTCTGCTTTATGATGACAGTGTCCACTCATGATTGTGGTGCCGGTGTGAAAAGAACGGATTGCTGCCCGTTAACGCTTTTTCTGTGCCGGTCCGCATTCTCTGCAGTATCCGTAAAGTTCCATCTTGTGGGATACCATATTGAATCTGAAATCCTCTGCGATTTTTTGCTGAAGTCTCTCCATTCTGGAGTCTTCAAATTCCGTGATGGAGCCACAGCGAAGACATATCAGATGGTCATGATGCTCATCCGGGGCGATAGGTTCATACCTCGTAAGGTTGTCTGCAAAGACTCTCTCTGTGGCCAGTCCGGACTTCTTCAGGAGCTTGAGCGTGCGGTATACAGTTGTATGCCCGATTTCACGGTGTTTCTTGCTCACCCTGTTGTATAGCTCTTCGGATGTTACATGATCCCCCGCCATCAGAAACTCATGTGCGATAATATCCCGCTGGCGAGTGGACTTGAACCCCTTCTCTTTCAGAAAGGACCGTAGGGCCTCCTTTTTACGTGACACATCCTCCCTGCTCGCTTTAGGTTTTTTTACTGCCCTGGGAACGGCCATGTATCAAGTATAATCTTTGCCTGAATGGAATGTCAAGGAAAATGAAATTCAATTTCAATTTTATGCATGCCGTGGCTGAAACAGAAAATCGTTGGACGTGAGAACCCGCCGGTTTGAAGAAGAATTCAGAAACCGGCGGGTCTGGTTTGAGAAACTAATCTTCGAATGTAATAGCTTCAGACGGACATGTATCGGCTGCTTCCTGGCAGTCGCAGGTGTCACATTTGTCCTCGGCTTTGACATACGCCTTTTCGTCATCACCCAGTTCAAACACCTCCGGGCATATCTCTACACAGGTTCCACACCCGGTACACGCGTCATAATCAACTACTGGTTTGCTCATATTACCCTCCTTGTTTGTTTGGATCTTTGGCCTGAAAATTCAGACTGCATTAACAGTTGGCCTGAAGGTCAACCCTATTTTATCACAAAAACCGCAATAGTAAAGTATCCTGCCCGTTATTCAGTCAACCGGAGTGACTACGGCCATGACGACGAGCCTTTCTCCCTTGTCGGCCGAAAAGCCGTGCTCCACCATTGGATCACAGGGTATGGCGGTCATTGCATCAGCTTCAAATGTTTCCTCGCCTACAGTAAAGGTCCCCTTGCCCTGTACAACGTACATGAGAAGACGCATCGGTGCCTTGTGCGGTGTGAGTTTTTGCCCGGGCTCCAGACACATGAGAGCTACCCGCATTTCGGGCTTGTCATCGAGCATCTCACGTGATATTTTGTCCGTATTGAATTTGATAAGTTTCTTGAGATCCAAAACTTCCATAATGCCTCCTTTTTCTAATGCTTCCTCCAATTTTTGCCCCTCATGTCCTGATAATACTCTTCTGTGCGGGGTTTTTCAAATCTCCCATCTCTTCTTTCGCTTGCGGCTGTACCGTTTTTCCTGTGCCCACAGAGATGAAATCCCGATTTTTTATAAAGCTGAATATCGCCCTCTCTTCGCCGAGCTCCCTACGGCAAGCCGTTATACATTCCCCGCAGTTGACGCAGTTGATATTCCTTCTGGGAGTGCGGGGCTTCACATTCATGAAGCAGACTTTCTCACATTGCCTGCAGTCTGTGCAGAAACTCAGTTTGTCCTGATTCGGGCCAACGCGCAGCGAAACAGGACTGGCCCAGCCGAAAAGGGTTTGCATTAGACCTGCGCCACATATGTATTTACATAGCACATGACGTATCACCAAAGCAGACAGAAGCACATATATGGAGACGCCTATAATGCCGGCCTTTACTCCAAACGTGAAGTTCCATGAGAGAATCTGCTTCCATATGGTTGCAGGCGCGACGAAATATCCGGTCAGCATGATGCCGGAAAACAGAGGGATCGTAATGATGCAGATGGCTGCAGTAAGGAGGTATGGAAGCCTGTGCCGTACCGTTATGACCGGGTCATTGGGACTTTTCAGAAACAGGTTCCGTCTGCCCAGTATTTTAAGGCTCAGAAAATCAAACAACTCGAACATTGCGCCTTCAGGACAGAACCAGCCGCAGAAGAATCGCCCCAGCAGAGTGCCCAAAAGCGGAAAGATTGACAGGATGATTATCCACGGCAGGAGGGCTTTTGTAAAGATGTGCCAGGCGACTTCACTTGAATGTCCCATCGATGGATGCATGTATACATCCGGATCAAGCCCAAGCCCCCATTGGTTGCCGAATAATATGATAGTACCTGAAGCAGAATCAAAACGGAAAATATCAAGGACAGGAGCGAGAAAGATTAAGGCGACGAAGGCGACCTGTGAGAACCGTCTTAATAAGTGCAGTCTTGTCATGATAGTTTAAGTATGGGGCAGGAAGAAAAGATTTTCTATGAGCCATATCATACGGGGGACAGCGCGTGCTGTCCCCCGTATGATGCAAACTCTTGCGGTTAAGAGACCGCTCTTTTGCCGAATGTCAGTACATCTTTTACGAGGATAAGAACCCCGACAAGGAACCCGACACCGAAAATCGTCCTGAATATCCAGAACCATAGGTTGTAATTTGCCTTGACCGAGACATAATCCAGTCCCAGCAAGCGTTCCATGTATGTCTGGACCATCCCTGCTCCGGTGATCGTGATGACGATGAATATCATGGAGATCGTCATCCACCAGAATGCCTGGAATCCGCCTGACTGATTGAATTCCTTCACTCCGCGGATAGACGGAAGAGTGACGTATATCATGGCAACGATCAGGAGCACGTAGGCGCCATAGAAGGCGAGATGCCCATGCGCGGTCGTTATCTGGGTCCCGTGAGTCCACTTATTGACCTGTGGCAGCGTATGAATTACACCCCAGAGGCCGGCACCCACAAAATTGAATATTGCATGAGATACGGTCAGGTACAGACCGATTCTGTTCTGAACGGGTTTGCGTACTTCTCTCGTTGTCCTGAAGGCGTCCCAGACCATGAGCAGAAGAGGTATCGGCTCAAGAGAACTGAATATTCCCCCGACCCACAGCCAGTACTTGGGAGTTCCTATCCAGTAGTAGTGATGGCCAAGCCCGAGGATACCTGTAAAAAGTACGAGCCCGGTCTCGATATACATCCATTTGGCCAGCATCTTGACATCAGCATCAAGGAGCTTGTGAAGCATGAAGGCAAGTAACGCAGCGGCTATCAGCTCCCATGACCCTTCAACCCACAGGTGCACTACCCACCACCACCAGAACTGATCCATCACCATGCTCTTGGTGTAGAACATCCCCGGCAGGTACATGAGGGCAAGGAAAGTAAGACCTCCCAGCAGCACTCCCTGGACAGCCGTAAACTTGCGGGTCTTCAGAACGGTCATGAAGTTGTTCAACAGAAAGAGGAGTACCGAGACGACAATAAGTATGTCGGCCCAGCGGGGGGCTTCAATATATTCCCTGCCTTCATTCAGCAGGTTAGTGCCGAACACCGATATGTTTGCGG
>CAZZGC010000020.1:0-22300 GCA_964653915.1 uncultured Thermodesulfovibrio sp. | reverse complement strand
AGCGCCGTAAAAATCGAACCGGCGCTTTAGAGTATGGAGTCTGGAGTTTAGAGTTTAGCATTACTGCTTACCCCCTACTGCCTACTGTCCTTTTCCCGCTTTTCTCACCCCAAAAGGCTTATAAAGCGGATCCCCCACAAGGATCATCCTCCACGACAGAAACGGATTGGACATGTCGAAAACCTCTGCAAGAGAATATTTGCCTGTTAGCAGAAGGGGAAAAAATATCTCCGGAGGCGGGAAAGATTGCAGATAGGGTTCCGCAACCGGACCGATTGTCCCGATCACCCCTCTTTCGATCATGCTCTTGACCCAGTATTTCCTGCTGCGGTCGTGAAGAGACACGGCCTCGGCGCTTGCCACATGGTAACCCACGGCGCCTTTTACCCATTCAAAGGCATCCACGTACTTTGCGAGGCTGTACCAGCCGCAGTAAAGCGCCGCATCGGGGGCCTCCCCCGGCCCGAACAACGATGGCCTGTTGTCAAGTACCACCTCGATTTTGCTGTCCTGCAGTGCTTCGGCTGCCTTCCTGATCCTTTCGTCGAACAGGGCATAGGGCCCCCTGCCCTTCAGCCCCCTCGCGTCAAGATACATCCTCCCTGAAAGCCCTGTTTTTTCGACCTCTATAGCCGTGCTTATCAGGCCCTCGGCAAGCTGTGGAGTCGGGGCATCTATACGGCTGACCATCAGGGTCCGGGCCGGAACATTTCTCACTTTGCCCTTTATCGGCAGAAACTCAGGGTTCGGCTGCCAGCCCGAAATCTCATATTTCCCCCAGAGCACCAGGGCCAGTTCCGAATCCACTGCCGCAGCAGAAGCCCTGCCCGAAAGGTGCTTAAGCCTGAACCGGATAGCCGAAACCTCGTTTCTCAACCTTTTGATCTCTTCCTTTATTCCTGCTTTGCCTTCCTGTTTTCGCAACTCCGCAATCCGGCCCTGTCGTTCCCTGAGCCGGGCCTTTTGCTCCTGTATCTGCTCATCCGTGACATCTGCGGGCCGGACTCCGCTAACCCTGAGAGGAATGCCGTAGGTCGTAACGAGACACCTTATCTTCACTCCCTCGCTTTCACGGCTTCTTATCTTCTCCCTCACAGGGGCAGCAATCTTTCTTTCATAGGTTTTACGGGACATGCCCTCGCCCACCGGGACATCCACCCTGATGAGGTTTTCCACAGGCACGTTCCTCAGCCAGAGATACTGCTGTCCGATTTGTACGGACTCGAGGGAATTCCTGTTGACTATAACCGCCACCTCTGCGGGTTTGATAGTGGAATCTGATACTGCCGGGATCAGGAGTAAAATAAAGATAACCAGCATTCTAAATAGCATCTTACTGTCAAGTTTCCTTTCTCGCTTTTCTGGCTTTTACCGCTTCTCCTCAGGCCCAACGTGCCCAACTGCCTACTGCATACCGCCTACTGCTTACTATCCTTTTCCCGCTTTTCTCGCCTCTTTAAATCAATATTCATTATACTTCTTTGCGCTGCCGCGAACCTTATCAGCAGGGTATTTCTCTCTGTTCTTTGCCAACTTTTTTGATACCGCATCTTCAATGTCAACACCCAGGTCGTGGCAAAGATATGTGAGATAGATGGCAATATCCGCAATTTCTTCGGATATGCGTTCAAAGGACTTGCCTTTCAACATCCGGGCCACCTCTTCATCGTTCTTCCACTGGAAGTTTTCAAGAAGCTCGGCAGCCTCAAGGACGATAGAGACGGCAAGGTCTTTGGGTTTATGAAACTTTTCCCAGTCCCGCCTTTTGCGGAAGTCTATTAACTGGTTTTTTAACTCATCGCTGATCATATCATTTTAACTCCAGGATAATAGAGGTTTTTGTTATAAAAATCCAACATTAGAATTGTATTGACATTTGTGCTGAATTGTATCAATAATAAAAATGAGCGGTAAGACCGTATAGGTTCCTCTGGTGTTCCCTTCCGTAGGTTGGCCAAACCAGGGGGCACGCACCTATAGGGCACGCTTTTTTTATGGCAGATAACGATCATCTCCGTTAACTACCTTTCAACTGCAATTTATTCTTTAGTATTCTGAAAAGCAAGGAAATCTTCACTCATGACCGGCCTGTTATCTCATACATATCATAAACCATTTCTACAGCTCTTTTGGCTGCCTGCCGGTTTCCGTAGGGGGCGCGTATACAAAGTCACCAATTATCAAGTTCAGTAACTTCCATTTGAGCAAATAAAGGTTTAAGAATTGCTTTTGCTTTCTTTTGGTGAGCTTTGACAGCCTGTTGAAACTTGTACCAGTCGCTTTTAACATAATTTTCTTTCCAGAAATAATCCCATTCAGTATGAGCTCCTAATCTTCTGTCAAATACAGACTCCTTTCTCAGCCTTTTTACTGCAACTGTAAACCAGGACTTTTTATCATAATCCTGAATAAGATCGTCTCCAATAAGGTCTTGGTAACGATTGATACGCCTATCTTTCTTTTTGTTCTTTTTATCATACGTTCCTATAGCCCTGTCTATTTCATCCAGCAAAGCTTTTTTGTCTCTTGCAACTTTTTGTTTTGTACTGTCAGGCTTTAAATGAAGACGATACAATTCAAAGAGTCGCCCTGAAGCTTCTAAAAATCGTCTTTTATTGTCAATGTCTCTGTGTTTTGAAATTAGTCTTTCATCCTGCCATTTTAATGCAGGCCAGTCAGGTTTGTATTTTGCATCTGCATGTCCGATATCGGGAATTAAGTTTTCTAACAACCCCTTCATTCCGTTAAAATCCTCCTTAAACCCTACAAAATTCTGGTGAGCATAAGTATCCACAAAAGTATGAGTCGCTATGCCTATACGATACAGATTGTTTGTCTTTAATGCGTCATTGATGAGCTTCAAGGCATTTGAATTGCAGGGCGTGGTATTAAGAAGGTGGAGCTTGCCATCGCAGCGCCGGGCAGAAAGTCTTAATGTCTCTTCAGGAGTACCAGGAAAGAAGTGAAATATAGGATATATCCTGAGACGCTCTTCTCGTGGTTTAAGAATATTCATTGTCTGGCTTATATACACTTCGTATTCATCAGGCATTCCTCTGTTAATGACAAGATTTTCTTTGTCGTTGTCATCAGTATATATTGACTGGAATAAGCGATTTTATAAGCTGTGTTTTTGTCAAAGCCGGCTCTTAAGGCGATTATGTAAGTAATATAAAAATGATATTCAATATCCATTTTTTCTCTCGTTGGAAATGTTAAAACTTGAAATCATGCCTCTTTTTATGACAGGGCTTAAAACTGATATTTCAAGACTTGACATGTTAGACCCGCAAAACTATTTATCTGCCCTGCCCAGAAAAGCCTCAGGTGAGATTAACTTGACAGACCCGTATTTTTTCATTGCCAAAAGTTTTTTATCTCCCGTTATAATGAATCTGGCTTTTGCGGATAAGGCACACTCAATCAATATATTGTCTTTAGGATCAGGCGTCACTTTAAGGGATTTCTTGGATTTAAAAAATCTGGAATGAGCAATAATGAACTCTAAAATACCTGACTGTAATTCTTGCGGGAATGCAAGTTTGGGATATGAAAGGGCTTTACTTACTTCAGTGATAATATCTTCTGAAATGCAGTTTACTATTTCTCCAACTTCCAGTACTTGAATAATTTTAAAAGGCTTGCCACCCCATCCGAATGCAGAGATGAAGACATTTGTATCGATTACTACTTTCTTGCCCTTGCCCACCTGACCGCTTCTTCTGCAACAGCTTCAGAAAGCTCTCTCCCTTTGGTGATTTTTGAGGCTTCTCTATACAGGGTTCTGGCTTTCGGTGGCTTGAAAAGTTTTTTCTGGATTAAGGAATCCATTATCTCCTTTATATCTTTGAAGGAGAGGTCGGAAAGTCCTTCAACCAGTTTTTCTTTTGAAAGTTTAATAGCTACATCAGCCATTGTTATCTCCTGTTATTTTTGTAACTTTTATTATATTCTTTTAAGGGTTCTTTAACAATATTTTTTTACGACCTGTCACCTCATACGAGTATTTCTACAGCTCTTTTGGCTGCCTGCCGATATTTTTCAAATCCTGATATTACTGAGCTTATGAAATCTTTTTTCATTTTATTACTGTTGTCAAAATCTATTTCGGACAATTTCAAGGGCAGGCCCCTTCCCGCTTTTAAAGACGCTATCCAATGACTCTCAGAGGTTAAGTAATTAATCGGAAAGTTAAAATTACCTCTTTTCTCATTCGGTTTTTCATTGCATCCCCTGACGAAACCAAACTTGGAGGAGGGAGGTAGCGCCGACTATCAGGGATCGGACGACACTTTTTTGATATAAGCTCAAGGCCATTTTGACTACCTAAATACTCCAAAGCAAGCGAATTTCGAATGTAAATTCCACGAACGGTAGAGTCACCTATTACTATCACAGCATAGCCTTTGCTTCTGAGCACGCGCTGGATTTCCTGAATTACTAAGATCATGTCGCCAAGATACCTAATCAAGACAGCCTGATTCCTTTGTGGGAGTAAGTTCACTTTCCCCATTTTACACAAAGCTTTTTCTATGACATTCGACTGCGAGTTATCGTAACCTCTCTCTACACCGATATTACTGGACCGAATACCTCTCAAATGTGAAATTGAATAACCCATCCATACCAGAGAAAACTTGTGCCCACGCAGATAGTCGATTGCATTTAGGTAGGGAGGTGAAGTGATTACCCAGTCAAAACTATTGTCTTCAAACGGCAGTTTCCTTGCATCACCATAGCGCATATTGGCAGCAGGGGTGGTCCCTTCATCCTTTTTGAAGGGTGCGTGCTTGGCTACATATTCAACAGCAGCACAGTATTTGTCGAATGGCTGCACCGGCGCTTTTTGGTATACACGATGAGGTCTGCTATGCGAAATGTCCATGGCGAGCGAGACCCCTGTTTTTTTCGTGATAATAAGTCGTGAAAATGCACACCACAGCAAAAGTCTCTCGTTTAAGTTACGAATACGTGAAATGGATCTGGATAGAGCAGATAATTGAACGCGGCTAGGTTCATCAAACCAATAGTTAAGGAATTGACGCGTCTCGTCGTCTATATTTGAAGGATATGCTTCGGCTGGGTTTATTGTTTTACTGAAACTCCGAGCCTTCTCTAAGATGAGTTGTCCCCGCCGCCGCAAGCGGTCAGGATCGATCTCAGAACACCAAGCCTTAGCAATCAGTATAGCAAGCGGGTCAGTGTCGCATCCATGTGCCTTATGGCCCTTCGCCTTTGTGGTGACAAGCGTAGTGCCAGACCCGGCCATTGGATCAAGAACATCTAAAGAGTATCCGCCATTTGGAAGCGCTTCCCATACAATGGAAGGCGCCATCCTTGCAGGAAAGGGATGTATGGGTCTTATCTGTTCATCACGCATGTTCATATCCGAATTGTTTTTCTTTCTTCTTCTGGGTATTCGCCAATAGCTGTACGAATATCTTCAAGGATCAAATCTGGACGACGGTCAATTTCCACTGTCGCCTCGCGGGAGAAAACGACACCCTTTGCCATGACTTGCATGGCTTTACAACATTCAATGAGATCGTTTTTGGGAATGTTGATTGGTGGATCGTAATGCATCAATTCTGTACAAACTGCCGCATATTCAACCGCTTCGTCTGGCCTCATGTTGGCAAGTTTCCAAATTGTGTCCAAGATTTCCTTATAAGGCCAGTTTTCTGGGGTCGTTTCCGCAATTGAATCTATCCAGCGTTTTGAATCTTCTGGCGTGATGCAGGTTTGAAAAAGTTCATGTAGCTTTGAAAGACCGACTCTCTTGGGTGGTACCAATCGAACTAGACGAGCTAAATCGTCTATGTGCATCAGGGTTATGGTCTTACCGGTTTTTGCTTGTTCTGCTTTGATCTCCTTCACCGTGGCACAATCATCACCAGCACCTGTATCAAATCCATTGCCAATGACAAGATGATGATCACATTTGTATTCTTTCATGTGCCGCGCGATGGCTGATACTCCCAATCTTCTGGCGGTCACTTGTTTTCCACTTTTGGCTTCTAGGCCTACTTTATAGCGTTGTGGCTTTCCATCTTCAGTTGCCGGAAGATGCGCCTCGGCTATACCATCAGGCTTTCCTTTTCCTCCAAGGCGAATGACATTGGCAAACCCTATGGCCTCAAATGCAGCTCTCATCTCTTCTTCAAGTTTGTCTGAATCATCCTTGGCATCCTGCAATGCCAAAGAAATCATCTGTACATTTCTCTTACCGGAAGAACGCACAAGTTGTCGGAGCAATTCGTCTCGACGAGCAAGAATGTCTCGTACACGACTTTCCTCCAGTCCCAAATGATACAGGTGAGCTTCTGTTAGAATTTCAGATAAGGCAAACATTTCGAGCGGGAGACTAGTTTTAGTATTTGTAAACTCCTCTTGAAAACAAGCTACAAAAGGATGGGACGTATTTATTTGTAGCTTCCCTGATTCGATGTCATATACAGCAATCCCCTCTTTCGAGGATAAGGCGACGATCTCAGATGTCTGGAGCAATCCTTCATCAGACTCAGCACGGTTATACAAGTCTTCCAAGAATCGGTTCTTCTGGGCCCCTTGCAGATCGATTGGAATACGTGTGTAAAGAGGTACAATTTTCCCAGCAATGGCCATTTGTGCGAGAGCAAGGAGGGGTTTTCTGGTCATACTGCCTGGCGCAGATGAGACACGGGTTGCGATTAATGCACCGGGAGATCGCGATTTTTCGTGTTCAACCAACTTATTTCTGGCGAGATTGAAAACGGCATGTAGGAAATTCTTGGCAAGACTGAAGCGCTCACCTTGGCGGAGGGTCTCTCGGGAAGACCGGAGTTCCTCATCTAAACTATCGATGTGAACTATGACGCGGAGTCGGGAAAATGTGCCGTGGCGCAGAAGGTTCCGTTCAATGCCGAATCCGGGATCTTCTGTGTTAATCATCCTGCCTCGAACGTAAACAAAAAAGCCATTACTTCGCCCAATTTCCTCAGACTTTCGCCCAACTAACTCGTCCTCGTACAGTTCTACATATCCAGTGATTCGCCCTAACTCGTCATGAGAAAGACCATAGCGGTGGATAGAACTTTGGGGAACCGTCTCATCTTCTGTTGCAACGAATCCATCCGGGCATGGTTTACTGAGTGTCGTAATGTCTTTACCAATCACCCACCGGTGAATGAGTGGCAGATTAATCTGGGCTGGTTCCACGAGTTCGCCATCCAGGTAAAGTGTGAAATCATCGCGCAAAGGCATTGCCGTACGCAAAATCCATTTCAAACGGCCACGCTGGACTTTCTTGCCCATTTCCGTAAGACCAGACATAATCGCTACAGTCCAAGAGTCGCACGCGTTGTCTTCAAATAACCTGAGTGCCTGATAGGCTGGCTTCGTGCCAGTGATCCAAGGGTAGAGGGTGCGTCTCGCTTCATCTTCCGTCAATTCACGCAGCGGAAGTTGGATTGTCTCTTCGTTAAATACCCCTTCGTCTTCTTGGTTTTCCATTTCACGTCTTTGTCCCAGTATGCTGTAATCCATTGTTGTCGCATAGAACTTACCTTGTGATTTGCAAATATGTGTAAGACGAGTTGCCAAAACATATGTTGCGAGTTTGCCTATGCCGAACTTGCCGATTGGTTTGCGGCCAAGGGTAAAATTGGGCTTCCGTCTGGAACTGTGCCCGATAATCCAGTGCCGCTTTAAGCCGCTTACGTCCATTCCCTCGCCGTCGTCTATTACGACAATGGAAGCCTTTTCATCGTACAGATCAGGAGAGAGAATTACATGGACATTATGAGCGCCAGCATCAAACGCATTTGAGACGAGCTCTTCGATAGCTTTGTGGGAGCTGGAGTAAAGCCCTTCCGAAAACAATTGAATAATACGATGGCTGATTTTTACATCAATCGTATCAGTTTGGCTACCAATATGCGTATATGTCTCCTGTGTTTTCGGCATCACTTTACCCTCCGGGTGGACATTTCCGAAGCGGGTCCTTTTAGTGGGGCACTCGGCAGTTGAACATCCGAGACATCTCTCTCGATCAAGCTTGAAACATATTGTTGGATGGTCACGTCTTCCAAGGCGCACTTTACCCGCAGCTTCTGGTGCACGTCGCCTGGTAGCGCTACATGTACCTTACGTTCTTTCGACTTAACGTTTTTCATAGCACACACTCCTGTGGTAAGAACCTACGGTTATTGTATACCGGTAGTCTTCTGTGGTCAATAGTAAAGATCCCCGATGAGACGAGCACGTTATTATCTACGCTACATCCGATATAATAGACTGCGGTCTTCTTAACTTTCTTTTTAATATTGTTTTCTGCCATCGCAACCTCCTATATATCTTTATGCATAGCGAATGAGTCACCATTAGTGATAAATTTTTTCTATCACAATCTATAAAGAGAAGGGAACAATTCCTTATTTTTATTTTGGAATAGATTTAAAAAAGCAAGAGATGAATCTTAGAGGCTATTTTTCTTTCCTCACCCCACCAGCTCCCCTTTAAATGCTCTCTGCAAGAGACTGTTGAAGAGTTCATCGAGTTTCTTTTTGCTTTCTGCCTGTCGGGCTTTTTCGGCTTCGATTTCTTCAACAAGCTTAGCAAATTCCTGTTGGAGGGGGAGAGGTGGAAGAGGCGCAATGATTTTCTTTAATGTTCCAACCGATGCTACATTTTGGATTGCTGAACCTGCAGCATTTCTGAAATATTTTCTCTGTATTCCTTCGCTTTCGATAAGCAGTTTCAAATAAAGAGATGTCACCATTTCATAATTAGGAGTTATTTTTAATAGTGCTTGATTAATAATCCCTTCCTGTACACCTTGAGGAACTATTGCGACTCTACCCATTGTACCTGAGCAGCTTACAATTAAATCACCAGGCTTAACAGCGAAAGAAATCATTTCTTTATATTTTTCTTGATCTATGTAATAGCTTCCGATCTCAAAATCATTGTAGATAGCATTTTTTTGCTCATAAACTTTAAATCCGCTCTGTACAAAAATTTCTTTCTTTAATGACCCTCCGAAAGGGCCTCTTTTAAAAATTGAAATATTACTTAGTTCAGTTTGCTCCCACCCTTTTGGATTTGTGGCGGGGTCGCCGAACATTTCAACAAAGAGTGATGGGATGAGGTCTTTCATCTTTTCATCCGCCTGCTGACGGAGTTTTCGAAGGTTGTCTGCTTCTTCAAGTATCTCGACAATCTTGTGCTGAGTAGAGAGAGGAGGGAGAGGGATTAACAATTTATTGAAATAAGAAGCCTTTACTCTTGGAAGATTTGCTCCTTCTGTTTTTGAATTTAATAAATTGACAATCTCTCGTGATCTTAGAAAAGTTGAGAAGAGATATCCATGTAATATATTTTTCTTTGGTCGAAGCACCCAAATATCGGTTGAGCAAATTCCGTTTGTATCAGCTAACCAGACTTTATTTAAGTAAGGTCTAAGTTTGCCATATAAAATGTCACCTTCTTGAAATTTGATTTTATTACTTTTGATTTCTTTCCCAAAGTTACGACTGCATTTAATTAAGTTACCCGTGTTACTTTCTATATGCTCCAAGCCAATGTAAGTGAACTCTTTAGCCGGATAGTTGAAAGGCAGGATTTGCTCAGTTTTTCTTTCTACAACATCTCCCAGCCTCACCATTTTCCATCCCTTCGGCAAAGTCTTCCGCATCTTACTCATAACCCTACCTGTAGACATCCTTTCTATGCCTTACTCTGAAGATGGTGATGGTCTTCTCTTTTTCATCAACTGTATAAACTATCCTGTAATCTCCTGCACGGAGTCTGCGTTTATCTTTGCCTTTAAGTCTTATTGATTGCGGATGGGGGAACGGGTTTTCTTTTAAGGATAAAATTGCCTTGTCGATTTTCAGAAACGCTTGTGGGGGCAGGCTGTCAAGTTCTTTTCTTGCAGATTTTTTTATAACAAGCCTGTACATTAAAGGCGGGTTTTTCTCTTGTGGCTGTACGCCTCGTAGTCTTCTTCAGGTTCAGCTATTCTGTCCTCGATTGCCTTCAAATCAGAAAGATCTTCAAGCAACTTCTCCACCCTGTTCAGTTCATCCATATCAAGAATAGCTGCTACCTTATGGCCCTTTTTGTCGGTGACGTATTGTTTGACCTTTACAATCTCCTTCTGCTTAAGTTTCGTAGCCATTATTTCTTCCCTTTTATTTGCATATCTCAACTGATTCAAGTTCCTTAAGTTCAGACTCAAGATGCTTCATAAGTTCAAAAATATTTTAGCATAAAAAAAGATTCATGAAATTTTATCTATCAACCTTTTCAGCCCGGCGCTTATCCTTTCTTCAAGTTCAGCAACCTCGGCAATAATCTTCGTAGGTTCGGCATACTCTACTTCTTCATGCTCATAAGGCTTATAGCGCCCGGCTGTGAGGTTCAGGTCATTTTCTACTATTTCCTCCCTTGAGGCAAACCAGCTTCTTTCGCTTTCAGGTTTTTCATCCCATTTCTCAAGAAGGTCAGGTATATCATTTTTGTCCGGCTGTGGTGTCCGTTTATCGTCGAGACTATAACCGTCTCCTGTTATCTCGTAAAACCAGACTTTTTCGGTCCTGCCACCGCGCTCAAAGACAAGTATGGATGTTTTAACTCCTGCATAGGGTTTGAACACTCCTGAAGGGAGGCTGATAATTCCGTGAATCCTGCATTCATCCAGCAGCCACTTTCTAAGTTTCTTGTGTGCCCTTGTTGAGCCGAATAAGACACCCTCGGGAACAATAACCGCAGCCCTTCCTCCAGGAGCAAGATGCTTATAAAAATATTCTCCGAATAAAAGCTCTGTCTTAGTTGTCTTCAGATCAAATTCTTCAAGAATCGCTTCTTTGTTCACACTTCCGGCAAAGGGAGGATTTGCAAGGATAATGTCGTACTTTCTGTCATTTTCAGTCGGAAGTGTGAGAGGATCGTGGTGTCTTACATTGACATTCTCAAGACCGTGCAGATAAAGATTCATTATCGCTATCTTTATCATGTCGGTATCATTGTCATAACCTGTTATTGCATGAGCTTTGAGAAACTCATGCTGATCGGGCCTGAGCCTGTCGCCCGCGACGTGTCCCTCTTTCCTTAATTCCTCACTCGTGTTCTGTTCCATGATGTAGAGATAGGCCTGGATAAGAAAACCGGCTGTTCCGCAGGCAGGGTCAAGGATGTACTGGCCTGCCTGCGGCTTTGTCAGGTCTACCATCATCTTGATGATATGCCGTGGAGTTCTGAACTGTCCGTTTGTTCCTGATATGGAGATCTTGCTTAACAAGTATTCATAGAGGTCGCCTTTTACATCTGTGTCGTATTTCCGGGTATCATTGTAATCCATGCCGTCGATAATGGTAACTACTGACCGCAATGTGGGCCTGTTGAAGATCTTCAGGTGCGCCTGCCTGAAAAGGACCTTTCCCATTGGTGAAAGATTCGGAAGTTCATGAAATTTTTCAAACGCCTCTGAGAGCGTCACATAAAGAGAATCACCTGACAGACGAGCCACAGTCCTCCAGCTATATTTAGCCCATGAATCAGAGAAGATAGGGGTGTAGTTGTTTCCCATTATCTGTTGCAACTGTTCCTGCTTTTCATCCATCTCCGTAAGGCTCTTGAGAAACATGAGATAGCTGATCTGCTCAATAGCGGTCATCGGGTTATTGACACCACCGGCCCAGAGTTCATCCATTAACTGGTCAACTTTCTGCCTGAGGTCCGAATTGGTAAAGTTCAGTGTCATATCGCTACTTCATTAAAGTTAATCTTAACGGAGGACTCTGCTTTATATGAGTAAAGACAGGTTTGGCTATATTGCCGAAGGCTTTTAAATAAGCATCTACACCGCCGAAAAATTTAAACGGCTGATTTTCAAGAAACCGGTAATCTCCCTTTTCAAACTGTTCAGCATATTTTGGGCTTTGTACAAGCTGTTCTACAAGAACCCTGAGAAGTCTGATCTGCATGAGATTCAGGCTGTATTCCACTTTGAGAAACTCGATCAATTCATCAAGTTGTTCCTTTTGAGTAGGGAGTTTTCCAATGCCCAATGCCTCTTTAATAAAGTCGGTAATGTCGGCAAATATTCGGTAAACCCTGGCAAGATTTGTTTCATTAAAATACTCAACAGGACGGTTTAGTACCTCTGTCCGGAGATATTCCATGAGTTCATCCGTAAAGTTGCCGGTCATGGCCGCCTCTTTCAACTCCGGCTTTATCTCGGCCACTTCCCTGATCTTTTCCTGCCATTTATTCTGATATAACATACGATCGACTTTCTCACCTTCAGGCCCGACCTCAATGAATTCGGTAAAGACCATCTCATCAGAAGTAGTAGCAACGAGATTGCCTGCTGAAATATTATCCGTAACCTGTCCTTCGAAGTAATTATGGTCATATGCAGAACCGGTTGAATCACGCGGCAAACTTACGGACAATGGTGCAGTGTAATCATAATCTTCCTCAAAATATTCAACAACCTCGCAAAAATCATGTATAACAAAATGCGTCTTCTCGGAGCCGTCAGGGAAGGTGTATCTGCGTGTTCCACGTCCTTTTATCTGTATATAATTTGTGGGAGACGCGATCGGACGGGCAAGTACGATGTTTAATACCTCGGGGCAATCATAACCTGTTGAGAGCATGTCAACACTTACCGCAACACGAGGCCAGTAGTTTTCATCTTTCCGGAACGATTTGGCAAGTTCTGATGCGCCCCGAACCCTTGATGTAATTACCTGGGCAAAACGCCCGTTTGCTTCAGGCATAAGGGAGTTGAGAGTCCTGGCAAGTGCGGCGGCATGATTCTGCGAGACCGCAAAAAAAATCGTCTTGCCTATAGCGCCGTCCGGTGTCTTTAATGCGTATTTCAGGAATTCCTCGCATATAAGCTGATTTCTCTTTGGGACGTTTACCTTCTTCTCGATCTGTGAGATGGTGAAAGTGTAATCTTCACCGTCAATGTCAACACTCCAGCCCTCTTCCGAGGCAGATTCTCTTGTAATCAAAGAATAAAGCTTGTATATTTTGGGGGCAACAAGGTAAGGCCCCGGAGGCCCGGCAGTTACAGCATCCTGTATTGTATATCTGAACGTCGGCTCGCCGGGTTCACATCCGAAGTGTCTGTAGGTGTCACGCATCATTCTGTATTCAACGGCTTTGGGATTCAGCTCGCTTAACTTTTCAATATCGATATTCTTAAGGAAATCTTTTGGAGTGGCGGTCAGGCCGATCCTCGTTGCCTGAAAATACTCCACCACCTGCCTGGGCAGTTCTCCGTAAATTGAGCGGTGACATTCATCATTGAATACAAGGTCGAAATATCCAGGTGTAAAATCTTTTTTATAATGGATGTTGAGGCTCTGGATGGTTGCTATTACAACGGAGGCTCCACCCCATTCACCGCGACGGCCCGGTTTATAACGGACACTTTTATATTTATCCCTGAATGCCGTCTGAAAGGCCTCGAAAGCCTGCTTTGCAAGTTCAATCCTGTCAACGATAAAGAGCACCCGCTCAGCCTGATTGGACTGCAAGAATCTGCTGATAATCGCAGCGGCAAGTCTGGTCTTGCCTGTTCCTGTCGCCATCTCAAGCAGAAAAGCCCTTTTGCCCTGGTCATACTGCTGTGCGATAATATTGCTTGCTTCTATCTGATATGGTCTGTCTGCGATCTGCGCCGGATGTTCGACCTGAGATAAAGGTCTTTTTAATGTCTTCAGGTCTGCGCGTCTCTGCAGGTCTTCAGGAGATATAAAACGCTCTATAGGACGGGCGTCGCCTTCATCAAGATCCCAGAAGTAAATCTGTTCTGAATTTGCAAGGAAAACATAACGGCAGCCCATTGCATCGGCATATCCGCGCGCCTGCTCTTTTGCAAGATAGACATCACCCTGGTCATCATCTTTTGCTTCGAGAACAGCGAGATTCTGACTTTTCCGGCCCAGCAGGAGATAGTCGGAGAATCCTTTGCCGGTATATTGCTCGGTGAGTACGTTTTTATCCGGTCCTTCAAGTATCCAGCCGGATTCGGCAAGCTTTCGATTAATAACTATTCTTGCATCCTGTTCGGTCATTTTGCTGTGTATTATAGCAGGAGAGCACACCATATCACACCTCGTAGGTGTTACAAAGGTGTCACCGTAAATACCATTACATTCTTTGAAAATCTCAGCGTCTTGATGCTGGAATTACCAGAGGATATCACAGTTTGTGATATCCTCATTATTTCTTTTCGGGTAAGCAGAAACATGAAATCATCGGGGAACCGATCGATATTCCTGCGTACTGCCTGATTCAAAGCCCTAGTTTCTATTCCGTATAATTGTGCCAGATCCCTGTCAAGCATTACTTTCTGTCCCCGGATAATGTAAATCTTCCCCTGAATTACTTCCTGACGCACTTCAATATCCATCTCCCCTCCCTTTAGAACAAGCATACAGGTATAGAACCTGTATCTGTACGATTCGGTATTTAAACTGAAGAGGATTGCTTTGACAAGGAAAGCAGGCCCATCCCCCTGCGTGTCCAGACCGGGAGCCTACATTATTCAGAAACCCGGAGGTGTTGCGGCGGAAGTTAGAGTGCGGAAATTGATTTTTTATTAAAATTTCTTCCTCAATTTTGCCCTTTGATCTTTCAGTTTTAATTTAATAAATATTCTTCCGCTCACTTACAACATACAACTTACCTCTTATCTCTAATCTCCGCCATGCCTCCCCGGGTTGGCTCAATTCATGAATTATTTGGGTTAAGCGGGCTCCGGTAGTGGACACAACCGGCCTGATGCAATATCATTACACTATGGAAAATGCAGGGGGTTACGAACAGATTGAGATATCGGGCGATGCGGGACTCAGGATATGGGGCGAGTCCATCGAGGATATCTTCAGAAACGCGGCGGCAGGGCTGTTCGAACTGATAACGGACATCTCCGGAATCAGGGAGACCGCTCAGCAGGAGTTGAGACTGCGATCAGGCGACTGCGGAAGCCTGCTCATAATGTGGCTCAACGAGCTGATATATCTTTTTGAGACAGAAGACTTCATAATGAAGGGATGTGATTTGCGCATCGCTGAAACCAGCAGCGACGATGATTCAGGAAGCAGGCTGTTCTTGCTGAATGCACGCCTCTCCGGAGGGACTTTTGAACAGGGCGTGCATGAGAGCAGGCTGCTTATAAAGGCAGCCACCTACCACGGCTTCAGACTTGAAGAAAATGGCGGCCGATGGGAGGCAACTGTAATCTTTGATATATGAGGGAGATGATCAACCCATGATACCTGATAAAGTCAGACGTATAGACGAGACGAGACTGGAAGTGCCGGACGATTATGTCAGCGGGATGAGAACAAATGGAATCATATATGCAGACCGGAAACTTGAAAAAGACATTGAACCCGATGCCGTCAAACAGGTGGCTAATGTCGCCACACTTCCGGGCATCGTCGGCCCCTCCATGGCGATGCCCGACATCCATACGGGCTACGGCTTCAGTATCGGCGGTGTGGCAGCATTCGACACCGATGAAGGTATAGTTTCTCCGGGAGGTGTTGGATACGATATCAACTGCGGTGTAAGGCTGCTGAAGACCGATCTGGAATTAGATGATATCGCCCCCCGGATCAGGGAGCTCATCGAAGGTTTCTACAGGGAGATTCCGACCGGGGTCGGCTCAAAGGGCAAACTGAGGCTCGGTGCGACAGACTACAGGAAGGTTCTGAGCAAAGGATCAGTCTGGGCGGTGGAGAACGGCTACGGAGATGAGCAGGACATAAGGCATACGGAATCGGAAGGCTGTATCGGGGGAGCAGACCCGTCCATTATAAGCAGCAAGGCGCTTGAACGGGGAAGCCGTCAGCTCGGCACCCTCGGATCGGGAAACCATTTCACCGAGATGCAGTACGTCGATGAGATTTATGATGAAGATGCGGCCTCGGCTCTGGGGATCGGCATAAACAGAATAACGATCATGATCCATACCGGCTCAAGGGGGTTCGGACACCAGGTCTGCACAGACTTTATAGAGGTGATGAGAAAAGCGGTCGCCAGATACGGCATAAGCCTGGCCGACAGGGAGCTCGTCTGCGCACCCTTCCGGAGCAGTGAGGCACAGGACTACATGGCGGCCATGAGCGCGGCGGCAAACTATGCCTGGGCCAACAGACAGCTTATCACGCACTGGGTGAGGGACTCATTCATAAGGATACTCGGCATATCACCGCGTGCAGCGGGGATGCAGCTGATCTATGACGTTGCTCATAATATCGCCAAGGTGGAAGATCATGACTTGGAGGGCCGCAAACGAAAGCTCGTAGTCCACCGCAAGGGCGCAACCCGGGCGTTTCCACCCGGACACCCCGAGCTGCCCCAATCCATCAGGGAGATAGGACAGCCCGTGATAATTCCGGGGGACATGGGCAGGGCATCGTTCATACTCCTGGGAACGGAAAAAGGGATGCAGGAGTCATTTGGGTCAACGTGCCATGGTGCGGGAAGGCTCCTTTCGAGGCATAAGGCGATAAAAAAGGCAAAAGGCCGGGCCATATGGAGAGAGATGGAAGATCAGGGTATAATAGTGAGGGCGACCGGCCGCTCCACCCTTGCCGAGGAGATGCCCGAGGCTTACAAGGACGTCTCTCTTGTCGTGGATGTAGTACACAGGGCCGGCCTCTCCAAAAAGGTGGCAAGGCTCAGACCACTTGGAGTAATAAAAGGATAGGATCACAGGAACAATATTGAAGAAAAACAGACTCAGGGTAGGCAGAATTCCCTATGCAAATCTGTACCCCCTATTTCACTATCTGGACAGCAGGCCGGAAGGCTCTCCTTATACATTTATAGAGGGGGTTCCGTCGCGCCTGAACCGGATGCTCCGTGACGGCCTCCTTGACGTAAGCCCCTCTTCATCCATTGAATACCTGAGGAACAAAGACAGATACGCTATCATACCATTTACTTCAATCAGTTCCAGGGGGCCGATCAGAAGTATTCTTCTGTTTTCAAAATATCCTGTGGAGGAGCTCGGCGGCAGGAGCGTGGCCCTCTCAATGGAATCAGAGACATCTTCGGCCATGCTCAGGATCATCTTCAATAAATTCTACTCCCTGAAATGCCGCTTTGTCTCGACGGACCGGAGAAGTATCAACACAGCGCTCACCCGTGTCTCGGCAGTCATGCTGATAGGCGACAACGCGATGAAGCAGGCTATCAGGCTGCAGGAGCAGAAAGCCGGCAACTCCGGCCTGTATGTCTATGACCTTGGGGAACTATGGGAAAGATTCACCGGACTGCCCTTCGTCTATGCCCTCTGGCTCGTGAAAAAACAGACAACCGCCGAGAAAGGCGAACTCCTCAAAATGTTCTGCAACGACCTCCATAAAGCTGTGTCCCTGTCCCGCAGGCGATTCAGATCGATAGCTGCTGAAGCCCCTCACAGCAGATGGATATCCGAGCCCGATCTCGTCCGCTACTGGAAGCTCATATCATACGATTTAACGGATGAGCATATGAAAGGGCTCAGGCTGTTCGAAAGGTATGCCACGGAAATCGGAAATCTTTAAAAGGCATATGTGAGGTTCAGCATCCCGGCGACTATGTATGTCTCGCTTTTGGGGAACTGGACATTGTTCTGTACCTCGCTCTCATCAAGAGCTATACGAGTATAACTGCCGCCGACATACATGCCGAGCCTTTCTGTCAGCATGTGTGATATCCCGATCCCTCCATCTATGCATGTCCCGTTGGTGTCGAACCAGATGCCGCCGAGGTTGCTGTTTCTGACATCGCCGTCAAAATAATAGGAATACGCACCCCGCGCCTCCAGTGTCCAGCCGTCAATACTGTAACCTGCAGCAGCGCCGCCGCCCACACGCCACAAGCTAAAGTCCTCCGTTATAACATCTGTGCTGAGGGGAACACCGTTCTGCTCAAAATTGCTACGTCTGAAATATACCCCGTCCCAGCCGAACGATGCATAAATTCTGAATGTAACAGGACCGAGTTTATTCTTGTATCCGAGCCTGCCGTCATAGAACTGTCCGAAGACACTCAGGTCCTTGGTCTCTTTCAGTTCCGAACCGTTTGCAAACCGCCGCTTGAACGTCTCAGTCGTTTCAAGCCCCCAAACCCAGTCCGTTGTCGCGCCGATAAACAGATGCTCAAATCCCGGAAGCATATATTCCATTGATGCGCCGAAAAGTATAGTGTCAAGATTTGCCTCGGAACGGTCCTTCGTGCCGAAGTCATTGGTCATCTCCTTGTACTTCATTTTGCCGTATCCGGCGTGTGCCCCCAAACCTATATCAAGTCCATATGCAAATGAGACCTGCAGCAGTGCCAGAACAAAAGAAAGTAACGCGATTTTCCTCAAGTTATATACCCTCCATATCTTGCAGTCAATATGACTTATGTTATCGACATCGCACGGCTTAAACTTTATGAACAGGACTTTCCCGTGATCTCTTATCCCCTGAAGGTCAGAACGAAACTTAAAATTCCGGAAAAACCTTGATTACGAGCGGTACACCGTTTTCAAGCTTGTCCTCGGCAGTCAGGATTCCGCCTTCAACATAAGACAGGCGATAGTTGCGGAACCCTTCCCTCACCACGCTCCTGGCATCGGCAGGACATCCGGCCTCACAACCGGCAACACCCTTTATCATGCGGGGTATAAGCTCGTCTATTCCGCACAGCGAAAGATCGACGCCTGATGAACGGCCGAACTCGATGATGCGGCTCATCATGCTGTCCATATCGATACGGAAAGGATTTTCGATATTCAGTGTCAGTGACTTTCCATCAACATTTACATCTATATCCATCTGCACCTCCTGTGATTAGGGATAAGGGTTGTGGGATATAAGATATTCCTTAAGCTTCCTGAGTGCAACGGCCCTGTGACTGATCGCGTTTTTCTCAGAACTGTCCATCTCTGCAAATGTCCTGTCGCTCCCCCCGGGATAAAAGAGCGGATCGTAGCCGAAGCCGCTCTTTCCTCTCGGTTCGTGACCTATCCTCCCCTCCACCGCCCCGGTGAAGGTCTTCATCTGTCCTTTGCTGCCCATCGCTATGCAACAGACGAAACGGGCCGTCCTCCTGTCATCAGGCACACCCTGAAGTTCAGCAAGAAGTTTCTCGTTATTCTGGCGGTCATCGGCATCCTCTCCGGCATACCGGGCCGAATAAACTCCGGGACGTCCCTCAAGCGCATCCACAACGAGCCCTGAATCATCCGCTATGGCTATGATCCCTGTTGCAGCGGCTATGTGTTCGGCCTTCTTAAGCGCATTCTCTTCGAAAGTGGCGCCGTCTTCCTCTATCTCTCCAATATCGGGGAAATCGTCAAGGGTATAAACATTCACCCCGGAATCCGCTGCTGAAAGAATTTCCCTGATCTCACGAACCTTGTTCTTATTTCTTGTTGCAAGAACTACATCCATACTGTTCTCTCTTCTCTGTCGGCCGGAACATCTGCCTTACAGTTGCAAAAGATGAGATTGCATAACTGCACACTTTCTTCTGTCAAATATTAAACGATATATTTTATATTATCGGGTGGGGAAAAGGCTAAGGCACAAGCCTGAGGTGTGCAGCAAGCCGGACAGCCTCTATCATGCTCGCAGGATCGGCAATCCCCTTCCACGCTATATCATAGGCAGTGCCGTGATCCGGGGAGGTCCTAATAAATGGAAGCCCGACGGTAACATTGACGCCCCTGTCAAAAGCCAGCATCTTGAAGGGGATCAGTCCCTGATCATGATACATGCATACCACTATGTCACACTCTTCCTTCTGTGCGATATTGAATACTGTATCAGGCGGATAAGGGCCGGCTACTTCCATCCCTTCCGACCGGGCATCTTCAATAGCCGGTATGATGACTCCGGCCTCTTCATCACCTATTCTGCCAGATTCACCGGCATGCGGATTCAGGCCGGCCACAATGATTCTGGGGTGTCTCTTTCCGGTCATCATCATTCCCTTCCGGGCAAGTCGTATCGTCCTGAGCACTCCAGCCCTGTTGAGTTGTGCGGGTACATCCTTCAGCGGGACATGAATTGTGCAGAGAATGACGTTGAGATCTTCGCTCATGAACATCATCGCATACTCACGGCTCCTTCCTATGGAAGCAAGCATCTCTGTATGCCCCGGCCACTTGTAGCCTGCTTTCCCAAGGGCTTCCTTCGATATAGGGGCTGCCACAATTGCATCAACCATGCCCTTCATGGCATATTTTGCAGCAACTCTGATACACCTGACAGCCGCCCTCCCCGATGATGCAGAGGGACTTCCCCTTTTTATCTGCTGAACAGGACCTGTATCAATTACATGTATTGAATCAGTCTGCCTGCGTACCGAAGGCGGTGACGAAAGCCGGGCTACCCGCTTCTTTATCCTGCACAACCTTGCCGCCTCTCTGATGATAGCGTGGTCGCCAATAATAACCGGCATGCAGGTGTTTCTCACTCGTCTGTCAGCCGCAGCCTTTACAGCCACCTCAGGACCGATACCGGCCGGGTCGCCCATGGTTATGGCGATCCTCTTCATCTGTCGGGGACGGCCACTACAGCATCAATTTCTATCCTGGCGTTAAGGGGCAGAGCGGCTGCCTGAACAGTGGCCCGTGCCGGAGGGGATTCCTTAAAATATTGACTGTAAATCCTGTTGAATGCGGGGAAGTCCTTCATATCCGTCAGATAACAGGTAGTCTTTATGAGATCTGTCATTGCCGCACCTGCATCCTCAATGATCGCCTTGAGATTCCGCATAACAATTTCAGTCTCATCTTCGACAGAACCATTCACCATCTTTTTTGAAACAGGATCGATGGCTATCTGACCGGAAATGTACATAAGGCCCTTATGTATCACCGCCTGTGAATATGGGCCTACCGGAACAGGGGCTCTAACTGTGGAAAACGCTCTGCGTGTCATATCGCTTCTCCCTCACTCAACTCTAAACTTCTTAACCTTCCAGTTGCATAAAATTTTTTCCTGATGCAGTGGAGACCGGCGGAAAAGCGTTACCAGCGATACCTAAGCGCCGGTCTTGCAATGCAAACCCCCTTCTTTTGCATTTCGCCCAAGGCACTTTGCTTACAAAAGGCGGGCTGCTTTAATAGCATATCGCTTTGTAAAGGTTTGACGGCGGTCTCCACTGCGATTAATGCAACTTCAGGTTGACTCTAATTATCAGTTTACTAATTTTAACATCTGTTGTAAGATTGTCAATATGAACGCGGCCGCAACCAGGTGCCCGGCCGCATTTCATTTCCGGCAATCTTATTATTTGCATCAGATGGAGGGATAGCAATGAGCAAATCTGTCAAAGGTTCCGAAACCGAAAAGAACCTTCTCAAGGCATTTGCGGGCGAGTCTCAGGCACGCAACAGGTATACATATTTTGCAAGTGTTGCAAAGAAAGAGGGATACGAACAGATCTCGGCCATCTTCCTCGAGACGGCCGAGAACGAAAAGGAACACGCAAAGGTCTTCTTCAAGTACCTTGAAGGCGGCGACCTCGAGATAACGGCTGCGTACCCATCGGGCATAATAAAAAGCACTGTTGAGAATCTCGAACATGCCGCAGCCGGAGAAAACCTTGAATGGACCGTTCTCTATTCCGACTTTGCTAAGATCGCGCGCGAAGAGGGGTTCCCGGAGATAGCGGAATCTTTCAGCCAGATCGCAAAGGTGGAAGCCTTTCATGAAGCGAGATACAGAAAACTGATATCGAACATCTCAAATAACGAGGTCTTCAAGCGGTCTTCAAGCGTCAAGTGGCACTGCAGAAACTGCGGATATATCCATGAGGGTCCGGAACCGCCTGAAGAATGCCCCGCATGTAAACACAGCAGGGCATACTACGAAATACTTGCAGAAAACTATTAAGAGGATTCTGAATCAGGCCACCCGCTCTGTCTTGAACATCTCGCTCAGTACTTCATCTACCTGAAGAGGAGTCATCCAGCCCTTATCCATCAGGATTCTCCCGACCAGGCGGTGGGGTCTGTTGTTGAGATTGTCATCGAGCTGTTCCGACAGGGCCTCTTTGACCTGTTCCGCGCTTACGTATCCCTTTTTCACCGCAATCTCGGCAAATCTCGGGCAGTATTTTTCAGAGAGTTCCCTTTCGATTTCGTTTGCCATACCGCTGTCTCCTTTCCGTTTACAAATTCAACTATCCGGCCACTGCCGATAATCTCTTATCGGCAGAAAAGGGAGAGGGTTTAGATCCTGAGTTTTCCATTCTTCAATCGCTAAAGTTCCAGTAACAATCGCCGATACTCATAGATAAGGAT
>CAZZGC010000019.1:0-22616 GCA_964653915.1 uncultured Thermodesulfovibrio sp. | reverse complement strand
GGCTTTAGGTTGCGAGAGATTGAATAAGGAGGAACAGAGTTGAAGGCATCACGAATACTGGCAGTAATCATATTAAGTCTGTTAATCGGCGGTTGTGCATATCTGACAACGAAGCAACCGGTCAGGCACCGCAGCTATGCCCTGAACGTGGAAGAGCAGAGCACCCGTGGAGCGCCCATGCTTTATTCTGAGACCGGCCGTCAGGTCAGGGGGGCACGAGGATACGGCCTGACCGAGGAGTTCAACAGGTGGGAGCCATTCGATTATCCGTCACGCAACAAGGTCAGGGAAGAGCTGATATACGAAGGTCGCAGCGGAAACATGATATTACTGACCTACAGGAGAAGCAGGAATGATGCCCCGGTATTTTCAGAACAACTCTCTTTTGATATCACGTCTGCTAATACTATAACGATCCGGCAATATAAGATACGAATCATCAGGGCGACAGATGAGTATATAAGATTCATCGTTCTAGCCGACAAGTAGGCCACATACCACTTATCACATACCACTCAACTCAAATATACGCCATACCCCATCGGATTAGCCCTATTTATTCATAAATTTGCAGAAGGTGTGGCGGAAGTCAGTGATAAGAGATAAGTGGTATGTGATAAGTACGTGGAAGATCGTTTAATAAAAACTGTAAGATCAAAGGGCAAAATTGAGGAAGCAATTTCAATAAAAAACAATTTCCGCAATTTTGATTTTATATTTTTAATTTTTGATTTATACTTTGACCTACCACTTACTGCTTACTACATATTTTACTGCCATGCCTCCCTGGATAGCCTGATTCGTGAATTATCCGGGTTATGCGGAATAGGCAAAAGATTGACAATTGATGATTAATAATTGACGAAGGGAAATAGTGGTATGGGATAAGCGGTAAGTGGGGCTGCTTACTGCTTACCCCCCCTTATTGCTAACTACTTACTGCCTACTGCCTGCTGCTTATTGCCCACCTTTCCCCCTGTCTTAACATCCCGGCATGAATGTTGCATCCTCCAGTTCATGATGGCCTTCAGATGGCTGCAACAGAGGCCGAAGAGATAGATAGGGAAGAAAGGAGGGAATCATGGATCTTGACAACAAACAGCAGCGATGTGATGTATGCAGGCAGGAATACACATCGATCCATTCGGAAATCGCCCCTGGAGTTCGCATCTATGTCTGCAGTAATTGTCTTGAAACCGCCAAGAACAACTTTATATGGGTATGCACCAACTGCGGGAGATCCTATGTCAGGCCCAAAAAGCTCGTGCTTGATCGTCTCAATGACTTCGAACTGAAGAGAGCATACCTTCAGTGTGAAGATATGCAGATCATTCAGGGAATCGACATATGCGTAGAATGCGATCCTGAAGGTATATTCGCCTACATGGAAGTACAGAAGACCGCCATGGTGTGCTGAAGCCGGACAATCACCATATCATGCGCCGGTTCGGGGATCAATCTCCTTCGAACTCGGTCAGGCAATATACGCTGTATCCCTTCTCCCTGAGCTTCTTCTCCCCGCCCACGTCAGGAAGGTTCACTATAAAGGCCATCTCGGCCACCTTGCCACCGAGCTTTTCTACAAGTGTGGCAGCAGCGAGTGAAGTCCCTCCAGTTGCAAGCAGGTCATCCACAAGAAGCACGCGCATTCCGTCTATTATGGCATCCCTGTGTATCTCCACAGTGTCTGTGCCGTATTCAAGTTCATATTCATGCCTTTCGACATCAGCGGGCAGTTTACCCACCTTCCTGACAGGAACAAACCCCTTTCCGAGGGTGTAGGAAAGCGCTCCACCGATAATAAATCCCCTTGCCTCAATGCCGACTATGATGTCAAAATCCAGTTCATCGGCAATATATCTCTGTGTGAAGTTGTCAATAACGAGCCTGAACCCCACGGGGTCCTTGAGCAGCGTCGTTATATCCCGGAACATGATGCCCTTTTTGGGGTGATCCGGAATAGTCCTGATTCTCGACTTAATAGGCATAATCATTTCCTCCTGTTAAGCTGTTCCTTAAGTTAACTTGCAGTACTTCCATTCTGCTTACCATCTTTTTCCCGCATTCTCCGCTTAATTAACCTGTACAGACATCATCGTATTCCTTCAGCTTTGGAATAACATGCAGGAACAGTCTGATCACATTATCCGCATTCTTTTTCATGGTTTCGCAGATCATCTCCCATGTCACCGGCTCCTCTTCATCATGCCAGCAGTCGTAATCCGTTGACATGGCGATCGCTGCATAATGCATCTTCTTCTCCCTTGCGAGTACGACCTCGGGGACTGAACTCATATTGATCACATCGGCGTTCCAGCTTCTGAACATGTGACTTTCGGCCTTTGTCGAAAAACGGGGACCCTCGATAGTGATCACCGTCTTGTCCCTGTGGTATTTGAGCCCCAGCTCTCCGGCGCTTCTGGAGAAAAGATCTATAAGATTGGGACAGAAAGGCTCGGACATGGCGGTATGAACGACCTCTGCCTCATCAAAGAACGTGACCTCCCTCTTCCTCGTATGATCTATGAACTGATCTGGAAAGACAAGGTGTCCCGGCTCTATCTCTTCCCTCAGGGAGCCGACTGCCGTTGATGCGAGGATATGGGTGCAGCCCTGTTCCTTCAGTGCCCAGATGTTGGCACGGAAGTTTACTCCCGTTGGATATATCGAATGGTCCTTGCCGTGACGGGCTATGATCACAACATCAACACCCTCTATGGCCCCGCACGTCAGCACCGACGTAGGGCTGCCATATGGTGTTTCGACCATTATCTCCTCCGGTGACTTCAGGATATCCGGATCATCGAGACCGGAACCGCCTATAATTCCTACCTTGATCATGAAGAACTCCTTATATAGATTTTTTTCAACAGGATTGTCACATGCGGAATACCGTGAATCGGTAAACTCAATTTATAATAGATGATTCAGGACAAAAAGGCAAAGAGTGCAGGCGCGCCGGTATCTTTATTTTTATCCTGTAATGCGTTAATATCTTTGTAAAATGAATACCCGATCACCGATAGAAGAAGGAGGAATAATATGAGAAAGTTGCACGCCTTAACTATCTTTGTTGCGCTGTTGCTGATTTTCCCGGCAATCTATGGCTGCAAGTCGAAATCAGAAACACAGACCAAGACGATCACAACCGACAAAGGCACCATGACAGTCAAGTCAAGCAAGAAAAAAACGGATATCACCATCAAGACTAAAGAGGGGAAGACACTGCAGATGAATATGACTGAGGGTAAACTCCCCGACAACTGGCCTGCGGAGCTTTCCGTTATGGAAGGCGGAAGGGTGGTTTTTTCCCAGAGACTGACCGAGGGAAACATGGTTGCCGACCAGGTACATATATTGTCTCCGGTCTCCGTGGAAGAGACGATGAATTATTATCAGGAGAAGCTGAAAGCCGGGGGCTGGAAGATCGAGGGAACAGTATCGATGGCACAGATGACTATGCTGAATGCAGCAAAAGACAATCTGAAGGCAATGCTTCAGTTCATGACCGATTCGGGTGCAACCAAGGCGATCATCATTGTCAGCAACGAAGGCTGATTTAACTTTCGATTTTGTTGCCGGGTGCTGACGGCAGTCCACAACAACTCCCGTCAGCACTCGGATGTATCCTCAGCATACTCAATAAAATCCCTCAGGACCCTCTCCTCATCTTCATCCCAGAAGAGGTTTAAGCCTTCTTCATCCTTGGCCGTAACCAACCTCTTTGCAAAAAGAAATATGTGATCCTCCGCCGCTGATTTTTCTATCTGATCTGCAATAAATCTGTCGTATATAGTTACAACATTCTGTTTTCTCATCTCCCCTGCTCCTTTCATAACCTCAGTCTATACCTGATTTATGAAGAAGTTGTGAAGGGGGGGAGAAACAGAAACGCAAAGGGGCAGAGGCGCAACCCTGCATCCGAAACAGCGGAATGTGTGCTACATTTTTGTAATGTTAAGACCAATTAGTTTGAAATAGTTACAATTTTGTTATTAACGCAAAAGGCCTTTCTTTTGTTTTTCAGCAGTTACGCGACTGGCACGAATTTAGCATTATCACCGCTTGATATGAACATGCGATCCCTGAGAATCCAGATAGAGGAAGTGGAAAAGCGGGCGATCATAGCCGCCCTTGAAGATTGCGGATGGGTTATGGCACGTGCAGCAAGAAGGCTCGGCATTACGGAGAGGATGATCTCGTACAGGATAAGGAAATACGGCATAAGAAAGGGGGGAGTTAAGAGTCAAGAGTTAAGTGGCAGGTTGTAGTGAATATCAGTTCAATAATTGGAGGAGGAAGAAAATGAAGAAGATCAGTGCAACAATGTTCATTATTATTTTGATATGCATGTCGGCAGGCGTTGCCGGGGCGGCAGACAGATCCGGAAGCGCCTCGGTGGACTTCATGAGCAACTACGTATGGCGTGGTCAGAAGCTCAGTAACGCCGCTGTGATTCAACCATCGGTTGGAATAATGTATGAGGGCTTCGGCGTCAACCTCTGGACGAATTATGATACAGGCACAAACGAGCACAACGAGACCGACCTTACGGTCGACTATTCATTCGCCGTCGACAAAATGAGTGTCGACGCTGGTTACATATTCTATGCGCTTGACGGCGCCGATGATACACAGGAGGTTTATGTAACCGTCGGTTACGATATACTGCTGAGCCCATCCCTCACCATTTATTATGACTTTGATGAAGGGGAAGGCGCCTTTATCGTTGCTGCGATCGGGCACTCTTTCAGCCTGGCTGGAAACATGAACCTCGATCTCAGTGCCTCGGCGAGCTACAACGGAAAGAATCTCGTCATGGGTGCCGATGCCGATGGAGATAAATTCAGTAACTTCTACAACGGCAATATCTCAGCATCCGTTTCGGTGCCGGTTGCCGGGGCGATATCGATTACCCCTGTAATAGCTTATACTTTTCCGCTCAGCAATGATGCCGAGACCGCAATCGAGTCCGCAAGCGATGACGGAGACAGCAATCTGTTTTATGGCGGGATAAATCTAACCATCAGCTTCTGAATTGGAGGATATGCTAATGAAATACTTAACTGGAGCTCTTTTTTTACTGATTATATTTTTCGCGGGTTCGACCGCTCTCGCCGGTGAAGCCACTGAAGTTTCTCTCGGCCTTACGGTCAGCAACGTCTGGATGATGGTTGCGACATTTCTGGTCTTCATCATGCATCTCGGGTTCGCCACGCTGGAGGCAGGTCTGACACGGTCAAAAAACACCGTAAATATCCTGTTTAAAAATACGATGATTCCGGCTATCGGGCTTCTGACATACGCATGGTTCGGATTCAATCTGATGTATCCGGGGACATTCAACGGAATCATCGGTTTCTCAGGATTCGGCCTGCCATTCCCGACCACAATCGGCGGGGCGCTGGATCTTTCATACAATGAAGGATATACATACTGGACTGACTTTCTCTTTCAGGGAATGTTTGCGGCCACTGCCGCGACGATAGTGTCCGGTGCCGTTGCAGAACGTATAAAGCTGAGTTCTTTTCTGGTATTCTCGACCGTATTCGTCGGTCTTGTATATCCGGTAACCGGTTCATGGAAATGGGGCGGTGGCTGGCTTGACAGTCTTGGTTTCTACGACTTTGCCGGCTCTACCCTTGTACACTCGGTAGGCGGTTGGGGCGCCCTTGTCGGAACGCTGATGCTGGGTGCACGCAGGGGGAAATATGTGAACGGTAAGATAAATCCCATTCCCGGTCACAGTATGCCCCTTGCAACGATCGGCGTATTTCTGCTGTGGCTGGGCTGGTTCGGGTTCAACGGCGGCTCTGTTCTCAGCGCTGACCCGGCAGCCGTTTCCCTTACACTGGTAACAACATGTCTGGCGGCCGCGGCCGGTATAGTAGGCGCAATGATAACTACATGGACCATATCGAAAAAGCCTGATCTGTCGATGGTTCTCAACGGCTGTCTAGCGGGACTTGTAGGCATAACAGCCGGAGCCGACCAGATGGGGCCTGCATCGTCATTCTGGATAGGGCTCATCGCCGGAGCCATAGTAGTGGTCTCGGTCATGATGATAGACCGAATCAAAATCGATGATCCGGTTGGTGCGATCTCCGTACATCTCGTATGCGGTATTTGGGGGACACTGGCTGTTGGCCTCTTTGGCAATCTGGCCGGCGCAAAACAGTTCGGGACCCAGCTTGTGGGTGTAGGGGCATACGGAATTGCAACTTCTGCAGCCGCATTTCTGATCTTTACCGTGGTAAAAGCAACAATGGGTCTGCGCGTCTCCGAAGAAGAAGAGGTTGAGGGACTCGATGTCGGTGAGCACGGGCTTGAGGCCTATCCAGACCTGCAGCTCCGTCCGGCGCCAAAAGGAAGTGGAATCATTTAAAAAAAAGATAGAGAGAAGAGACATGAAAAGAATAGAAGCCGTTGTTCGGCACTCAAGGATTGATGAAGTCAGGGACTCCCTTAGCATGATAGCGGTACAGGGAGTTACCGTTACAGAGGTGAAAGGCTTTGGCCTGCAAAAGGGACTCCCGGCTTCCTGCAGGGGCGCATGGGACGAAGTGAGGTTTCTGCCCAAGGTCAAGATTGAGGTCGTGGTTCCTGATGAACAGGTTGAGTTTGCCCTCACCATAATCACAACTGCGGCAAGGACAGGGAAGATCGGTGACGGGAAGATATTCGTCAGTTCGATTGAAGAAGCGGTAAGAATACGTACTGGAGAAGTAGCGGATGCCGCGGTCTGAAGGATCATTCCTGGTGGGTCAGGTCCAGGCGGATCGGTACTGGTTGTTGCTCAGTAAATAAAAATTCAGCACAAGGAGACGCAGATGAAAAAAATAGAGGCAATAATAAAGCACTACAAACTCGATGAGGTTAGGGATGCCCTGAATAAGATCGGTGTTCAGGGCATGACCGTAACAGAGGTAAAGGGTTTTGGCAGGCAGAAAGGACATCTGGAAGTCTACAGGGGGGTTGAATACGAGGTCAAGTTTCTACCTAAGGTCAAGATAGAAGTGGTACTCCCGAAAGAGAGGGTATCCGATGCCATCTCCGCAATTGAAAAAAGCGCCCGTACAGGTGAAATAGGTGATGGAAAGATATTCATCTATAGCCTTGAAGACGTCATACGTATAAGGACAGGGGAAAAGGGGATAGAAGCCATCTGATTACAAAACATCCTACAAAATTGTAGCTAATACAATTTTGTAGGATGTTTCTTTTTTGTAACCTCCCTTAAAACAAGCATTTCCATACTGGCACAATAATTGTAATATCAATCCTCCGATTATTCACGCAATATTTATCCAGGAGGAATAAAGCAATGAAAATGATATCCGCCGTCATCAAGCACTTCAGGCTTGATGAGGTCAGAAAGGCTTTAACAGACATAGGAGTTGAGGGCATGACTGTGATAGAGGTAAAGGGCTTCGGCAGGCAGAAAGGACATATGGAAGTCTACAGGGGGGTAGAATACGAGGTACAGTTTCTCCCCAAAGTTAAGGTTGAGGTAGCAGTGCCCGAGGACCGCCTGGAAGAAGTTCTGGAAACGATTCAGCAGTACGCCAAGACAGGTGAAATAGGTGATGGAAAGATATTCGTCTATAACCTTGCTGAGACGATCCGTATCAGAACAGGGGAGAGAGGCAGAGAGGCGATTTAGGATTAAGAGTTCAGTAGTAAGTGATAAGAGATAAGGTAGAGGATTAAAACACTTAAGAGGAGGAATAATAAATTGGACTATCTAAAAAGAACATTACAGCTCGCCGGGAAAATTATTATTCCGGGCATAGTCATTTTCGCAGCAAGCCAGGCATTTGCCGGAGAGGCTGCGCAGGTGGACACGGGTGATACAGCCTGGATACTGACATCGACCGCACTTGTGCTTTTCATGACCCTGCCCGGACTCGCCCTCTTTTATGGAGGCCTGGTCAGGACAAAGAATGTGCTTTCGATTCTCCTGCAATGCTTCGCTATTGCGGGAATTATAAGCTTGTTATGGCTTGTAATCGGCTACAGCCTGGCATTTTCTGATGGCAATGCCTTTGCGGGGGGGCTTTCAAAGTTTCTTTTTGCCGGAGTGATGGAAGACTCGTTGAGCGGTACGATCCCGGAGTCCCTCTTCGCAATGTTCCAGATGACATTTGCTATAATTACCCCTGCCCTTGTAATAGGCGGATTTGCCGAAAGAACGAGATTTTCGGCCGTGATGCTTTTTTCTGCCCTCTGGCTCATCGTTGTTTACTGCCCTGTCACGCACTGGGTCTGGGGCGGCGGATGGCTTCAAAAAATGGGCCTACTTGACTTCGCAGGCGGCACTGTAGTACATATAACGGCAGGTGTGGCATCATTGGTTTCGGCGCTTGTAATAGGCCGCAGGGATGGTTTCCAGACTACGGCCATGCCTCCCCATAATATGACAATGACCGTTTCAGGGGCCGGCATGCTCTGGGTAGGATGGTTCGGCTTCAACGGCGGAAGTGCACTGGCTGCAAACGGTGATGCTGCAATGGCCGTACTGGTTACGCACATATCTGCCGCAGCCGGCGCCATGACATGGATGATATATGAATGGAAGAAGTTCGGCAAACCCACGGCCCTTGGCACGGTCACGGGAATGGTGGCCGGTCTCGGCACTATTACACCTGCATCGGGTTATGTGGGCCCTGCCGGAGGCCTGATAATAGGGATTGTGGCCGGGATAATATGTTTCAATGCAGTGATGATAATGAAAAACGTGATGAAGGTGGATGACTCACTCGATGTCTTCCCTGTCCATGGGGTAGGCGGCATGACAGGAACGATTCTGGCAGGTGTCTTTGCCTCCACCAGCATTGGTCTATTCAGCGGACAGGGCTTTGCCGATGGAATAAGCAGCATGTCCGGCCAGCTCTTCGTCCAGTTTATCGGGGTTGTTGCCACAGTGGCTTATACAGCGGTCGCCACCTTTGTGATTCTGAAGGTCATTAACATCTTGACTCCTTTGAGGGTCTGCAAGGAATGTGAAGTCGATGGACTTGACGTTTATGGTCACGGTGAGCAAGGATATATCATTTGAGTTTAGAATGAGCGGAAAAAGCAGACTGTGTGCAGCGCCTCGGGGGGAGTCACGGTTTACCGGGACGACAAAGCAATCACTGAGAGTCGTTGATTACTGGCGAATGAAATAAGAAGACCGGAAGAGGGTATTTCACTTTATTCCGGTGGACCGCTGTGTCTTTGTTCAACTTAAAATGAATGTACTGATTCTCAAAAATGTCGCTAATGAGGGACCTGGAACGATCCAGGAATATCTTGAGCAGACCGGCTCTGCATTCGAGATTCTGGACATGTACGATTGCCGCTCAGAGGTGCCTGACGTACGCAGCCATTCACACCTGGTTGTCATGGGAGGACCCATGGCGGTCTATGACATGGATAACTACCCCTATTTAAGCATTGAGACAGCAATAATAAGGGCTTTCATCCTCTCGAAAAAACCTGTTCTGGGTATCTGTCTGGGAGCCCAGTTGGTCGCTCACGCCCTCGGCGCAAATGTTTATCCCGGCGGCAAACAGGAGATCGGATGGTACAGCGTAGATCTTTCCCCGGAGGGTATGAGTGATCCTGTAATGAGTTCCATATCGGTAGAGGGCAGCGCTGTCGCCGAAGTCTTCCAGTGGCATGGAGACACCTTCGACCTTCCCGGAAAGGCGGTCAGGCTTGCAACATCGCAGGAGTTTGAGAATCAGGCATTTCGCTATAATAATAACGTTTATGCCCTTCAGTTTCATATAGAAGTTACTCCTGATATCATCCGGGAGTGGTTTGCGGAAAAAGAGGATATTGACTCCGGCGTTATGGTTGACCATGCGCTGAGTATTTACCGGGAATACCGTGCCCGTGCGGAGAAGTTCTACGAAAGATTTTTTCGCGGTACTGGAGAAAATTAATCATCAATAAAAGGAGGAAGGAAATGACACCAAAGGACGTAATGACAATGGCCCAGGAAAACAACGTGGTCATGGTGGACCTGAAGTTCATCGATTTTCCCGGCATCTGGCAGCACTTTTCTGTACCCATCAGCGAACTGGAAGAATCGACGTTCGAGGAGGGTCTTGGTTTTGACGGCTCATCGATCAGGGGATGGCAGGCGATAAACGCTTCGGATATGCTGATCATCCCTGATCCGTCAACGGCGATCATAGATCCATTCAGAAAGTATCCCACCCTCAGCATGGTATGCAACATTGTCGATCCCATAACCAAGGAACCCTACTCCCGTGACCCGAGATACATCGCTCAAAAGGCGATTCAGTATCTGAAATCAACCGGTATTGGTGATACCGCCTACTTTGGGCCCGAAGCCGAATTCTTCATCTTCGACGACGTACGCTATGATCAGAACGCTCAAAGCGGTTATTACTATGTAGATTCGATTGAAGGTATCTGGAACTCCGGCAGAGAGGAATCCCCCAACCTCGGATACAAACCCAGGCATAAGGAAGGATATTTTCCTGTGCCGCCGACTGATACTATGGAAGACCTCCGCACCGAGATGGTCACGATCATGCAGAAATGCGGCATCCATATCGAAGCCCAGCACCACGAGGTAGCCACCGGCGGGCAGGGCGAGATCGATATGAGATACGCCCCCCTTGTGGAACAGGCGGACAAGCTTATGATGTTCAAATATATCATCAAGAATGTTGCGCGTGCGCATGGCAAGGCGGCCACATTCATGCCAAAACCGCTTTTTGGCGACAACGGCACGGGTATGCACACTCATCAGAGCATATGGAAAAATGGTGAGCCTCTTTTCGCCGGCAACGGGTACGCCGGCCTCAGTGAAATGGCGCTCCACTATATAGGCGGGATTCTCAAACATGCTCCTGCTCTGACCGCGCTGACAAACCCGACGACCAACTCATACAAACGTCTTATCCCGGGCTTCGAGGCACCGGTGAACTTAGCTTATTCGGCCAGGAACCGTTCGGCATCTGTAAGAATCCCCATGTACTCACCTTCTCCAAAAGCAAAGCGGGTCGAGATCAGATTCCCGGATCCCTCATGTAATCCATACCTCGCCTTTTCAGCGATGCTTATGGCCGGTCTGGACGGCATTGAAAACAAGATCGATCCAGGAGAGCCGATGGACAAGGACCTGTACGAGCTTCCTCCTGAAGAACTCGCGAATATAGCAACTGTTCCGGGCGCGCTCGACGAGGCGCTCGATGCACTGGAGAACGACCACGAGTTTCTCCTGAAAGGAGGGGTTTTTACAGAGGACGCTCTTGAGACCTGGATCTCCTACAAGCGGGAGAATGAGGTGGACGCTCTCAGGCAGAGACCGCATCCCTACGAGTTCTTCATGTACTTCGATATCTGATCACTGATCAGGAAGACATGCCTGCAGCGATTATGCGGCGGTGGCGTTTTGCGTCGCCGCCGTTTCATTTTCCTCCGGGGTCTCGACAGAAGCATTTTTGACGCCTTCTAAATGAAACCATGCGATCAGGCTCTTGAGCTCCGAAGCCATTCGCGCCAGCTCATGAGATGCAGAACTCATCTGCGTCATGACATCCTGATAGCTACGCGACGTGCCGGCCATACTGTCCATGTTTGCAGATACCTCTTCGATGGCGGCCGACTGCTGTTCTGCTGCAGCCGCGATCGATTGAACCATGTCGAGACAGGCCGAGGAAGCCTGCACTATCTTGTCGAGGGCGCCCTTTGCCTGTTCAACGAGCTGTACGCCCTCTTCAGCCTTCAGTTTGCCTGATTCCATGCTCACAACGGATTTCTCCGTGTCCTGCTGGATCATCTTTATCATGCCCGTTATCTCGTGAGTGGAACCGGCGGTCCGTTCGGCGAGTTTCCTCACTTCGTCCGCAACAACAGCAAAGCCTCTGCCCTGTTCCCCGGCCCTTGCAGCCTCTATAGCGGCATTAAGGGCAAGGAGATTCGTCTGGTCCGCGATGTCGTTTATCACGCTGATGATCGCGCCTATCTGCTTGCTGTTGTCTCCAAGCTTTTCTATGACCGATGCAGTCTCCTCCACGGTTCTTGCTATGTCATGAATGCCTTCAACACACTTTTCCACCACCACTTTACCCTCATTGGCAACATCCACTGTCTGCTGCGCCGTTTCCGAAGCGCCACCCGCATTCTGAGCCACCTCCATGATCGTGCGCGACACTTCAGTAGTTGCCGTAACCCCCTGTTCAATCTGCGCCAGCTGCTCTTCCGTGCCGGAGGCTATCTGGGAAGCCGTTGCAGAACTCTCCTCTGATGAACTTGCAAGCGTCACCGTGATGCCGTTTATCCTGGCCACCATCTCGCGCAGTCTCACAAGCATGTTGTTGAAGTCCACCGCCATCAATGCGAATTCGTCATTCCCTTTTATTTTGATTTCCGATGAAAGATCACCCTGTGCCAGTGATGAGATCCCCCGTCTGATTAATCCGACCGACGTTACTATTTTCCTTGTATTCAATATGCTTAGTACGACCACGGCCAATGTTACAGATAACGCGACAGCAAATGTTACAAAAGTATAGGATCTGTTTTTTGATATCAGGAGTTTAAGTTGATCTGCATGCTCCTTCATCGCTATTTTATCCATTTGCTTGAGCGTATCATCCAACGCTTTGTCGATACCTTTCATCATGCCGTCCTGTTGTCTGATATCGGAAGTTTCCTTCTTGGCCGCAATCAAGACATCTATGGCGCCCGCATATTGATTGAACAACTTTCGCGCCTGTTCTACCTCAGCCCTCTGACTGTCGTTCGAAGCCAGTTTGCCATACTGATCGATCGCCTTTTTCATCTCATCGATAGCACTGTGAAACCGGGTAACGTATTTTTCGTCGCCCCTGATCAGATAGTTTTTAAACCAGTGAATCGCATACTGGAGCTGAAGCCTCGCTTTCATCGTTGCTTCCATCTGTGCCCCCGGTCCCTTTATAATCTGATCATACCCATTTATGAGACTACCGGTAGACATAAAAGAAACCACGCTAACTACCACAACTACCACAACAAGTCCGGCGACCAATCCGTAGAGCTTCTTTGCAACAGTCATCTTCACGCTCAACCTCCGTATATTAGAATGTTCTCAAAACTGTTTTTACCAATAAATCGGCATAGGCAGGCCTAATCTTTAGGAGGGGTAATATTTAATTATCCACTAAGAAATAACCTGAAAGAAAAAAGAAGGGGGATACTCTCAGCCGTCAATAAGTCCCTTTTCCCTGAGTTCAGCAACCATTCGCTCGAATTCATCCGGGCTCTTCCGGCCTAATTTTATAATGGCATCATACGGCTCCAATGTGCCGGCAGGATCCACCGGATTCAGATATTTCTCGAAAATCATCTGAAACATGCGGCGTTTGCCCTTTTCGAAGAACTGGTCCTCAAAGGCCCAGCTGATAGTCTGCGCCATCATTGCAATCTTTTCATATTCCATATCGCTTGCCTCGTAACTCTAACCTTTCGACTCTAAACCTAAATCGCCTCTCCGCCACGCTCGCCCGTCCTGATCCTGACAACATCGTCAAGGTCATAAACAAAGATCTTTCCATCCCCTATCTCGCCGGTCGTGGCCGACAACAGTATAGCCTTCATCACCTCTTCAGCCCTGTCATCAGTGACGGCAACCTCTATCTTTAGCTTTGGAAGAAACTTCACTTCATACTCCACGCCGCGGTACACTTCCATGTGACCCTTCTGGCGGCCGAAACCTTTAACTTCTATTACGGTCATCCCCTGAATTCCGATATCCGTAAGGGCCTTTCTTACATCATCAAGCTTGAAATGCTTTATGACTGCAGCGATCATTTTCATTGAGTTTCCCTCCGTAGACTATTATGCTATGCTAAAATTCATTACCGGTTATAATATCAAAAACTCCATATTTATGCAGGCTTCCGATGATATATGAAAACAGCATAACGACCCCTCGGAAAACACACTTACAAATAATAACATGAGATGAGAAAGATCAAGGACGCAGCCTCGGCAACCCCTGATCCTCAAAAGGCGGAGAGGAATCTTCTGAGGCTAACTGAAAGTACGGCAGGCGGTGCGGGCATTGAACCGTTCATCGAGGATCTGGCCCTCCTTTTTGCATCAAGTCAATTTCTCGCAAATTTCTGCATTTCCTGTGCGGAAGAGATTCCGGCACTGTTGAATGATATAGAGAGTCCCGTTACCTCCGAAAGACTTCGTTTAGGCGCCTCAGCAGGGCCCGCGTCTCTTATCCGGGGGGAAAGACCTCCCAGGATTAGTGAAATCATGAGAAGTCTCCGGCTATTCAGGAAGCGCCAGATACTGAAGATAACCATGAGGTTTCTCAAGGGATATACGGATATTATATCTTCCATGAATGAACTGACCTTGCTCGCCGATACGGTGCTCTCTTTCGCGCTGGAGGCCTCGATCAGGCTGAATCATCAGAGATTCGGGGAGCCGGACAACGGTAAGATAGTCCTTATCGCCATGGGCAAGCTCGGAGCCGGCGAAATGAATTACAGCTCTGATGTTGATCTGATGGCAGTTTATAACGATGGAGAGGGGCAGACATCGGGAATACTCAACCCTTCCGGCGTCCGCTTCAGCCGTATAAGCAATCACGAGTTTTTCTGCAAGTCGATCGAGACATTTGGAAAACTGCTCTCTTCGGCAACCGAGGACGGCATCGCATACAGGGTCGATCTCAGACTGCGGCCCCAGGGCCAGCGGGGAGAGCTCGCACTGCCGGTGAGCGCCTATAAGACATATTATGAATCATGGGGAAGGACATGGGAGAGAATGGCCCTCATCAGGGCCCGTCCGGTTTCCGGCGACAGTGAGACCGCTGCGGAATTTATGGATATGATCAGCCCTTTTGTCTGGAAGAAGACAATAGATTATGCCGAGATTGCAGAGATCCGTTCCCTGAAGAAAAAGATAGACTCTACATTTACGAAAGACGATATTAAACGTGGTTACGGAGGCATACGGGAAGCGGAGTTTTTTGTTCATACATTCCAGCTCCTTTATGGAGGGGAAAACAGGCAGCTCAGAAACAGCAATACGCTTGCGGCAATTGAGGGATTACGCCAAACCGGGATGATAGCTGATTCCGAGCTTGATGCCCTCAAAGACTCCTATCTGTTTCTGAGAACAGTGGAACAGTATCTCCAGATGGATATGGATCTTCAGACACACTCACTCCCCGCCTCTGCCGGAGACATTGATGTCCTTGCACGCAAGATGTCGTTTCCGGGAAGCAAAGAGTTTCTTGCATCACTCCGGCTTAAAAGAATGCAGGTCAAGAATATGTATAACTCCCTTCTTGGAAGCAGTGAAGATGTATACAACGAGGTGCTTAATCTGCTTGAGGGGGATCTCTCGGATGAGGAACTCAGGGGATTTCTCTCTTTCAGAAAGGCCCTTGATGCCGGAAGATGCACGAAGAGCATCAGGACCATAGGAGAACATATGAGCCTCTTTAAGACGATCAAGGAAAGAGGCATCATTCGGGACATCGTTCCGCGTCTTGTGGAGCAGGCGATGTCTTCAGAGAGTCCCGACAGAGCGCTCGCCGGGGTGGAAGACCTGCTTGCAAGATACAGGATCAGGACGGTTCAACTGACCGCCATGAAGGAGCAGAAGGAACTGATGGAAGGTATCGTCAAGATATTCAGTCTCAGCCCCTATCTGTCCGGAATATTCCTGAGCAAACATCTCTATCTGAACATACTCATAGAAGAATGGGGCATTCGGAAGTCCTATGAGGAAATCGAGGAAAGGCTGGGCCGCGCGATAGAAAGAGGGGATGATTTTGAGACCGTGCTGGCCGAATTCAGGCGTCTTGAGGAGATCAGGCTCGGCATGTTGTTTTTATCAGGCATTCTAGATATCGAAGACCTCTTCATCGCTCTCAGCAACACGGCAGAGGCGATAGTAAAGATGATAGTGCGGAAACTCGGGGCTGAAGATATAGCGGTCATAGCACTGGGTAAACTTGGAGGCCGGGAAACCACGTTCGGCTCCGATCTCGACATCGTTTTTGTATCGGACGCAACCGATGCCATGTCTCATGCTGAAAGGGTCATAAGGTCGCTTACCGCCTATACGGAAGCTGGCCGTCTCTACAGTGTTGACACGAGGCTCCGGCCGGACGGCTCAAAAGGTATCCTCGTGAATAATCCGTCCGGATACAGAAATTACTATCTTCAGAAAGCGCAGGCATGGGAGATACAGGCGCTTCTGAAGGCGAGGCCCCTTGCCGGCGACTCTCACCCGGCAGGAGAGTTCATGTCGGTAGCCGCTGAAGCGATAACCAGCAGAGGCCGGGGTATCACGCACCGGCAGATCATCGAGATGCGTGAACGGATCATAAGCGAAATATCGGGCGAGCAGGGGGGCATCGACATCAAGCTCGGTCCGGGCGGCATCGAGGAGATCGAGTTCTATGTCCAGTACCTGCAACTCAGTAACGCAGACATTCTCCATGAACCTGAGCAGAATACTATCAGGGCATTGACCCTGCTTGAAAAGATGAAGATGTTAAACTCATCAGATGCGGATATCCTGCGCCGCGCATATACTTACATGAGAAGGGCTGAGACCTTTCTGAGGTTAAATGAGGAACAGGCCCTGTCTCCAGGGTCGGAGACAGCCAGACTGCTGTCGATATTCATGAAACACAGAGACCAGGACGAACTCACAGCCCGCATCAGAGAGATCAGGCAAGACGTTCTGAAAATCACCAGAGCCGGCGTCTGAATCTGAAACCCGCCAAGGCCGTCATCATTGCCCCTTCTCTCGCAGTTTCATCGCCTCGTCATATTCCGGGTCGAGCAGGCGAAGGTACTTCACAAGATCGGACACATGAAGCTGTCCCGGAGAGGCGATGCTGTCCAGATAGCCGTAAGTCATCAGCGAGCCTGTCAAAGGGGTAACGAGCCTGGATGCCAGGCCCATCCGGCCCATCGAGATCGTAACCAGTCCGGCGTCCCTGTTGTTGACAGTAAAGCGGATCAGATCGCCGAGATCTTTTCTGCTGTTTGCCTTGACAGCGATCTTCACGATATCCGCACCAAGCCTTCTGCCTCTATCAACAATATCTCTGAGAACCGCCTCAGGCGGCGTCTCCTGAAAATTATGATAAGAAACCATCAGCCTTTTACCATGCTGCCGGCACAGCGCCAGCACTTTTTCGGCAAGATTCAGTGAGCCCAGTTCCACATCAATTATCCCGGCAAATGTGACGATCTCACTGAATATCCTGAACCGCTGTTCGTCACTAATTTCACGCGCACCGCCCTCGGCCTTAGACCGTATCGTGGCTATCAAAGGTTTACCGTGAGTATCCCTGACAGACCGGAATACACTCACAATGTCCGGCACTACCCGCTCTTCAAGCATATCCACCCGGATCTCGATCAGGTCCGCCAGGGCTACCTGCTCAGGAGGAAGATCACGACCGGAGCTGACCGTCCCGACTATCAGAGGCAGTTCGCCCATATTAATATCATCAATTTTCATGGAGCTGTCCTGTTATCTCGGTCATTCATGTCTACAGATGGTAAGGTTAGGTTAAACAATCATGCAATGAATATCAAATTTTTTTCTACCCTTTTCCCCTCATGCCCGATTTCTACTCAACCTTCATGCCATCAAGTGCATCCAGGTATTTTACAGACTGCTCCTCCGGCACCAGGCCGCTTATCAGCAGCAGTATATTGTCCCTGCGATATATTCTCCAGGCGGGTTTTTCACGGTTCAGATTCATACCGAGAAAGTAGACCCATGCATCCAAAAGAGCCTTCTCAGTGTCGAAACCGGCAATGAGTCCCCCCGTATTTTCACCATAGGAGGGTATGATGAATATTATATTGTCCTTTGCACCGGGGGGCCCGACGATCACTCCCCTGGTGACCCGTTCGGCCTCCAGCCCACTGTCCGTTATCGCGGTAAGTACAGAAGCTGCGCTCCACTTCCGGAACATTTCCGACTCAGACTCATCAGGACGGGGGGACTGCTTTGCCGCCGGTGGCGTGACATGCCTGATCCCGCCGGAGCAGGATGTTCCCATGATAAAAAACATTAACAGGGGCACCGCAAGCCACGCCCTGAATCTTCGATTGATTCGGATATGGATCATAACGTCTTATTTTATCAGATACCTGATCAAGTGCAAAAGTGCAGAATGGCAACTGGGCGCCACCCTTGACCCCCTGAATCCTTTTGCATACAACCTGACTCATAACTCCTGACTCTATTCTGTTATAATGTCTCAACAGGTTAAGCCGGAGTACAGCTATCATAAAATGACCATTCAAAAATCGATTCTTAAAGAACTTGTCCGAAATCTTGCGGTCATTTTATTTTCCCTGTCTATTATCCTGTTCATGGAGAAATTTGTTCGAATCACCAGACTATTCATGGGCAGGGGGGCCGACCTGACCGATATTCTGAAGATATTCATCTATCTTCAGCCGTCAATACTTCTTCTTGCAATGCCCATGGCCATACTCATTTCGATATTTCTCGTTTACGGCAGGATGGCGACAGACAGCGAAACAGTGGTGATGAAGTCGTGCGGTATGAGCTTTACCGGCATAGCAGGACCGGCCCTTTTCCTTTCATTTGCCTGCTTTGCCATTCTGCTGTCCATCAGTCTGTATCTGATGCCGAGGAGTATGGCCGAATTCCGTCATACGCTTCATGAAACAATAGTCAAGAAGGCCTCGATGACGTTCGAGGCAGGGACTTTTTCGGATGTCTTTAAGGGGACGGTCATATTTGTAAAAGATATCCCTTCAAAGGACGATTTTAGCGGCATATTCATTTACAGGGAGACCGGGAAACCCTTTGACAGGCCGCTCGTCATAGTTGCGGAAGGCGGATCTGTAAGTTCAAATCCATCAGAGGGGCTGATCCGTCTCAGTATGCACAACGGACTAATCCATACATATAATGAAGAGACTTCATCGGCTCTGACATTTGAGCGTTACGATTTTGTCCTTACATCCGGGATAGACGATGACAGGAAGATCAGACCGGAAGAGATAAAGACTCTCGATTTATGGCAAGGCCGTAACTCGAGAATATCGTGGGAGGTTGAGCTCTACAGGAGATTCGCACTCCCTTTTGCCTGTCTGATATTCGGCATGCTCGGCCCGGCGCTCACTAACAGGACTGGCAGGATAGGCAGACTCGGGGGATTTGCGGTGAGTATGGTGATACTGATTCTCTATTACACTCTCCTTGTAATGGGAGAAGGTATGGCAAAATCAGGGAAGCTTCCGCCTGTAGCGGCAGTCTGGATGGCTGATATTATATTCGGGGTGCTTGCCGTTACATTATATGTATTTGCGATGCAGGACCGGCCATTCAGGAAGACATGAAATGAACATTCTCACAAAGTACTACTTAAAAGAGTTTTTCAGATTCTTTGTTATACTGCTTTTCAGCTTTACCGCTGTGGCGGTAATCGCCGAATTTTTCGATAAGTCGCCGGAGTTCTACAGGCACAATACAGAGACGACCCTGATTCTGGAGTACCTGCTGCTGCAGGCCCCGAGGGTACTTGTCTATGCGCTTCCGTTCGCTTCTCTTTTCTCCGTGCTTCTTACGATCGGGATAGCCTCAAAGTGGCGTGAGACATCAGTTATACTTGCGTCCGGTTACAGTCTGAAAAAGACGTTTTCTGTATTCCTCGTTTTAGGCGCTATATTCTCGGTCGCTGCACTCCTCTTCGGTGAAACGATCGTCCCGGCAGCGACACGGAAGGCGGTAGAAACAAGAAAGGTGAAGATTCTGAAAGAACCCCGCCGCATAGTCCAGGGCGGTCAGGCGCTGTGGCTGAAAGGGCTCGATGGAAGCCTTATACGAATAGCGGGCTTTATCGAAGATGAGGACAGAATTCTGAAAACCAGCATCTTTCAGTTCGGGCCTTCTTTTACCCTCATAAAGAGGATCGAGGCCGATGAGGCCCGATGGATCAACGGGGCCTGGCATATGAAGGGGATAACGGTATTCGACTTTACGAACAACTCGAGACAGAAACTGGATTCCTACATATCCAGATCTCTTGAGGAACCAAAGATATTTCGGGAAGACATGAAAAAGCCTGAAGAGATGAATTTCGTCGAACTCTATTCGTATTACTCGAGACTCGAGAGGGCTGGTTTCAAAAACCTCAAGTACCTCGTAAGATTGTACGAAAAAATCTCGTATCCGGTGGTCAACTTCGTGATGATGCTCTTCGGTATCTCCCTTGCACTGAATACACGATGGGGGGGAGGAGTAAGAGCAGCCGGCATAGGAGTTATTGTAAGCGTACTTTACTGGCTGCTGTACTCTCTCAGCATATCGATGGGCAACACCGGCATTATGAAACCGTGGGCCGCCCCATGGATCAGTCCCATACTTTTCTGTATGGCGGGCATCCTGCTCTATCGCAGGATAAAGGAATAAGGATTAATTTATCGCTATACCCCAGGGAGAACCCGAGTACGTGCTGTCCGTTGCAGGGGAAAGTTTAATCTCCCCTATCACCTTATCTGATGCGGTGTCAATTATAGAGACCGATATACCAAGATGATTCACCACGTACGCTCTGCCTCCTTCACTGTCAACGGCTATACCGCGGGGGCCCTTGCCCACTTTGATCTCGCCTATGACCTTGTCGGCCTTTGTATCTATAACCGCCACTGCATTGTCTTCGCTTCTTGTCACATATGCTTTGTTTCTGGCATTGTCGATCCCGATATACCATGCGGACTTTCCGACCTTGACCGTGCCGATTTCGCTGAGATCGGAAGTCTTATAGATAGAAACCGAACCCTTGCCATGTACTGACAGGTAAAGCTTTTTCCCGTCCGCTGTAACAGCCATTCCGAGGGGGGTGTCTATGGTCTTGACCTTCTTGATTACCTTGCGGTCCTTCTTGCTTATCATGGCAAGCTGCCATTCACCGGAATTACTCGTGAATATTTTGTCTCCTACGATCTTAATATCGAATGGGCCTGCACCAACATCGATTTTTCCCGTTATCTTATTTGTCTTCATATCCAGAATCGATACCGTATGGCTCAGGTTCTTGCCATCGACCATATGTTCCGTATCCGCCACATACACGAGGGATGCAGCCGGATCGACCGCCACAGCCATCGGGCCGATACCGACCTTGACCTTTGCTATCTCCGAGTTGCTCTTGAGATCGAGCACGCAAACTGTGCTGTCTCCCTCATTGGAGTTCACCACGTACGCCCTCTGTGAAGCTCCATCTATCGCGATGCCCGACGGCCAGACTCCCACCCTGAAGGTATTGATCACCTCCTTCGTGGATGTGTCGATAACCGAGACAGTGTTGTTGCCGGAATTGGTGACATACAGTTTCTTTGCTGCGGCAAATGAGTCACTCATAAATGGTGCGGCAATTAGTACAGCGGAAATGATTGATAAAGCAGTTGCGAATCTTACAAGTTTCATACCTGGTTTCCCTCCTTAAATAAAATATCTAAACTCTTAACTCCAAACTCTTAACTCTAAACGCCGAAGTCCGTTTTTACCCCATTAAAAGAGCAAAAGTCAAGAGCGTACAGGGCATATCGCTATACGCCCCTGCTGCATACACCTTACTCCCTGTTGCTTACTGTCTTTTCCCGCTTTCCCATATCCTGCACTTTTTTCTTGATTTTTCAAAAAAACGGTATCTATAATAATGCATCTTGCCTTTTAATAATACGATCGCTTAAGAAAAAGGGGGATGGTTATCGTATCTTTTCGAATTCTTCTAAATTCAAGCAATTACAGCAGGGATGTTTTCAATATTGGATATTCTGACAGCAAGGATATTCAATATTAATGGCTGCAAGATTAGGTTGTAATGAAAATAACAGCAGACTGCATATTCAAAAGAAAATATATGTATTCAATGGGTGAGAAGTATAGCAAGTTTAGAAGAAAAGGAACCGTGTCAATCAACGACGACAAGATAATTATAAAGGGGAAAAGAGGAATTCACCCAGCAATGTTACGTGGTTGGGTAATACTTTGTGTTTCAATAACACCAGCACTATTATTCGGCAACCACTTACTGTTCTGGATGTTAGTACTAATTTCGTACTATTTATTTCAGTATGTCTTCTTGAAAGAGGAGAGCTTATCGGTTGCATGGAATCACGTAATAAAATATGAGATCGACACGAAAAAACGATTAATTGCATTGGCCATTGATAATAACCCCTCATGTAGTCCAATAGTTTTTAAGAGTAATAAGTTTGAAGAAATCGCCGCGATATTTCGCGAGCATATGCAGGAACGTGAAAAAACGTCTCATGGGTTGACAGCGGTAGAACAAAGATATGATGAGCAAATTAGTACAATGGCAAAGTTCATGGATAAGCTTATTAAGTAACTTTGCTTTATTGAAAATACGGGAGCAAGCTGGAACTATTAAACGCTAACAAACGGATACATTCGAATGCAGACCAGAGGTGATTTTTTTTGCAGGCAACGGCTTACGGTCTGCAAATTGTCTTTTACCTTTTTTATGTGCTTTATGGTCTGCATCGATGATCCAACCGTTGTCGAGGACGCTTCGCGCCCTCGACAATGGTGCGGATGAGGAGCACGCA
>CAZZGC010000018.1:0-23849 GCA_964653915.1 uncultured Thermodesulfovibrio sp. | reverse complement strand
GCCCCTGAGCCCATATTATTCATAAATTGAGCCAACCCGGGGAGGCATGGCTCAAAAACATCTTGAATGCGATGGATTATTGGAACGTGGAACCTCAAACGATGGAACTTACAGATTGTATCTTTACAGAAACCGCTAAGGTATCGCGCAATATGTTTTTTCGCCACACCTCCCCGGGATTTATGAATTATCCGGGTTAGGGAGGACAGGGGGAGTTAGTAAAAAGATCAATTTGCCATATTATTGACAGTTGTATAATGATTCCTTTTTTGGTTATGATACAAGGGAATGCGGAAGATTTTACTGTTATTTATTGCTGCAGTACTTTCAGTAGCCCTTTTTTCCGCTCCTTCATTTTCGGAAGGGCCTGAGGCCGGATTATTCCAGATTCCAAGGAACACTGAACAACAGTACGAATTCGTACAGTTCCAAAACCCTTCATCCGACGATGCAGGGAAAGCTGGTAATATGCTCATTGCTGATGCTGCGTCATCGGGCAGTTCTGATGCGGAGATTGAAGAGGATGAGGACTATCTGGAAGAAGAGGATATGATTGCTGATCCTCTTGAGCCGATTAACAGGGCTTTTTTTACATTTAATGACAGGCTTTATTTCTGGGTGTTAAAGCCGGTTGCTCAGGGCTATGCGAAGGTGGTTCCTGAAGGCGTAAGGACATCTATCCGTAATTTTTTCGATAATCTTATGACACCTGTGAGATTTGTAAACAGTGTACTTCAACTGAAGTTCGAGCCGGCAGGCAATGAGCTTGTCCGTTTTGGGGTTAACTCCACGATAGGAATGCTCGGGTTGTTCGATGTGGCCCGTGAGAAGATGGGTATCGGCATGCAGGATGAGGACTTCGGTCAGACTCTCGGTAAATGGGGCCTGGGGCCCGGTTTTTACATAAACTGGCCTATACTTGGCCCATCAAGTCTTCGGGACACGATCGGCTATGCCGGGGACTACTTTCTTGATCCGGTGAATTATGTTAACCCTTTGCCGGACCGTTACGCCATCCGTGCAGGAGACAAGATAAACCGTGCATCGTTCAAGATAGGTGATTACGAAGCCATCAAGAAGGAGTCGATGGATCCGTACTCTGCGATCAGGGACATATATTATCAGTACCGTGAGAGCAGGATCGAGAGGTAGTATGCAGCAGTTTCCTTCCGTTAAGACCTGATATGAAAAATTTCAGGCGTTTCGTACTGTTCCGGAATGAAGACGAAACCGGTGTGTCCGGAACCGGAATAGTGGCTGAGGGGATTCAGTTTTCTTCCGGCAAGTGTGTTATTTCATGGCTATCCTCTACTCCTTCGATAGAGGTGTATGACACAGTCGATGAGCTGGAACGCGTTCATGGTCACGGCGGCAAGACCAGAGTGAGATGGGTAGACAGAAAAAAAACAGGGGCCTTGTAATTTCTGCTTGAGGTTTCTACTGTTTGAATATGTATCAATTATCTCCGAATTAAAGTTTTACTCCCGGTTTTTCGAATAAATAATCAACAAAGGTAATCAGGAGGTTGTAACGATATGAAGCCCACCGATATCAGCCCTGAACATCCCCTCAGGAAGCTGTTTCGCAACGCTCTTGAATTCGGATGCAAAGTTACCCCCCCGCGTGATGAAACAATAGCGGATTATATTGAAGAGCATATATTGTGTGGGTTCATATGTACTGAAAATCTTTACAGGATAAGGGACATCGCCGGCAAGAGGCTCGATGATATAGCGGACATGCTGGAGGAAGGCAATATTTTTCTCAATGCCGAAAGCTTCGACAGAGAGTTTGAAGTTCACAAGCACATAGGGGACTTTACGCTGTTCATGTTGAGCATGTTCCCGACTAGTCTTAGGGAGAAAAGAGGAAAAGAATTCATTCTTGGCCGTATAGTGGTGCCGGATTCGGATCTTGCCAAACTATACATGATTCAGGGGCAACGTTCTTACAGGATAGCGTCCGAGTTTGAAAACAGGGAACTGTTCCGGGAGCTTTCCGTCAATTTCGAGACGTACCGCGATCTACTGGAACTGGTCCGCATTTATTTGCAATCATTCGATGATGGCGGGAACAGGGTGATAGAGGAGTTAAGCGGGAACGCATGACAGGGATGTCATATGGAAAAGATAAAACTGCTTATAAACGAGTTCTTCAGGGCATTTCATTTTGACAGCAGCGATCTGGCGAATCGACGTGAAGACTCTGCGGAGCGTGATGCCGAGATGGTAATGGCAGCATCGAGACTGCTTCAAGTGTCGGAGTTCCGGTTTTTCAGCATTGCTCATAGGCAATGGTACGGAAGAGAGATGAATGATGGCCCCCTCGAGCATGTTTTTTCGACATATATGTTCCACGATCAGGTTCCTTGCTGGGTCAGGCATTTTGCCCGTGTGGTACTGAGCAATTATGCTGAGGGTAGCCTCGACCCGTCGCTTTACAATCCCGGCATATTCGAGCCGGCGACTCCTGAGATGAGGGAGGCGGGTATCGGATATACCATCCTGCTGGCAATCATCATAGTAGTTTTCTGCATAATGATTTCGGGTTACGGAACGGTTTAGACAGAAGACTAAATGCCCCATCAGGTGAGCTGAATCACAACAGTCACGGAATCATTTTAATTACAATTAATTACATGCCATATGGCACTGAGTAGAACCTGCTATATGAATATGAAATTTGATCGGGCTATTAGTGTTAAACGGTACTGCAATGTTGCGGCAGGGTCAAGAATGTCTCTCATATTACCGATAGAAGAATAAGCATAACGTGAATAGGGCTGGTGACAAATTATGATAATGTTTTCTGATGTGTCAAAGAAGTATGACAGAGAGGAAATTCTCAAGGATATATCGCTGACGATAGGCAAGGGAGAGATGACTTTTATCACAGGTCCGAGCGGTGCCGGCAAGACTACACTTCTGAAACTGATTTATTGTTCCGAGAGGCCGGACAGCGGTCAGATTGTGGTGGGGGATTGGACGGTTACAAAACTGAAACAGAAGGAGATTCCCTTTTTGAGGAGAAACATCGGTGTAGTGTTTCAGGATTTTCGTCTTCTTGAGAATCTGACGGTTTTTGACAACGTAGCATTATCCCTCCAGATAAATGGAGTAGGACAGCGTGAAGTCCGTGAGTCGGTGAACTATGTACTCAGGGAAGTTAAAATGAATCACAAGGCGAATATTTATCCACCATATCTTTCCGGTGGAGAACAGCAGCGGGTTGTAATAGCGAGAGCGATGGTTACTAAACCCGCGGTGCTGCTCGCGGACGAGCCGACAGGTAATTTGGATGCTGAAAACACGGAAGTAGTAATGAGATTGTTCAGGGAAATAAACTCCAGAGGCACAACTGTACTGATAGCCACTCACAATGATAGCCTTTTCCATGGCAGCGGCAGGAGAGTCCTCTTTCTGCGTGATCGTCATATAGAGAGGGAGATGCTGGGGTGAAGACGCTGGGATATTGTTTAAAGGCAGCATGCAGAAGCATCTGGCGCGAAAAGTGGATAAACCTCCTTGCCGTCCTTTCGGTCGGCATCGGACTCCTGATACTGTCCGCATTTTCGATCATCACAGTCAATATCGACTCCCTGCTTCAAAAGTGGGCCAGGAGTTTCGGAATAGTCATCTATCTGCAGGACTCGATAAGCAGCGAGCAGAAGAGCGCCCTGGAAGCGAAACTGCAGAGGGATCCGGTTGTCAAGGCTGTAAGATTCATCTCGCAAGAGGATGCCCTGAAAGAGATGAGACAATCCCTTGGAGACAAGGCGGTCATCCTCGACGCATTCAGGGAGAATCCTCTGCCTGCATCTTTCGAGATCAAGCTCGATGAGGAAGGCCTCTCACCCGAAGCCGTCAGAAACAAGGCGGCCGAGCTGCGGAAACTCCCCGGAGTGGAAGACGTTCAGTACGGAGAAAAGTGGCTTGCCTCTCTATATTCGGTTTCCAGGGGGATGAAGATCGGCGCGGTGATAGTAGGTCTGATCATATTCGTGGCCATTACCTTCATGACCTACAGCACGATCAAGATATTCTTCTACAGGAAAAAGGATGAGATAGAAACCCTTAAACTGCTGGGCGCTACCAGGAACTTTACGAGGCTGCCCTTTTTGATAGAGGGCATATTCATAGGCGCACTGGGCGGTATATTGAGTGCGCTGGCTGTCCTTGCCGTACACACTCTAGGCGCCTCTCAGCTTGCCGGATACTTCCCATCCGTAAAGCTGTTTCTGTCGTCATTCCCCGCCATCCTTTATGCTCTCATCCCGGTAGCCGGTGCCATAATGAGTCTTGCGGGCAGTTTCATAGCCGTAGGCAAGATTCGATATTAGGGGGAGTCAGATCCCGGCGATGAAAAGACAGGAATGCATGGCAAAGAATTTCAGAAGCAAGAATAAAGGTTTGTTGATTCTGATACTTTTCTGTGCAATAGCGCTGGCTTCATCGATATCGGAATCGGCCGATCCACTGAAGAAGCTTACAGACATTCAGAGTCAACTCAAGAGCAGTATGAGGCAGGCGGGCGCCATCAAGAAAAAAGAAAGAAGTATTGCCGGATCCATCTCTGCTATTGAAAGAGACATACGCAGGCGGGAAGCCGAAATGGCAAGATACAACCAAGAAATTTCAGAGATCAGAGACAAGATCAGAAAACTCAATGAGGAGATCAGCTCTCTTAGGGGGAATCTCGATCAGCGGACCGGGAGGCTGAAGGATTATGTAAGGACTCTCTATAAGCAGCGTTTGGGTGGCAATGCCCTATTCCTTGTCTCTGCCGGGGATTATCAGGATCTGGTCCGGAGAAGCCGGTATATAAATATGCTGGCGCATAATGAAAGCAGAATTATAAGGGATTTCAGTGGTGATATTATTGCGCTAAACAACCGCAAGGATGAACTCAAGTCCCTTCAGGCCGATCTCGATGCCAGAAGAAAGTACCTTGACAGAAAAAAGAAGGAGCTTATGAAGGCAAGACAGAGGAAAGACAGATTGCTTGCGATGGTCAGGGACAGGCGTACAAAGAAAGAGAAAGAGATAAAGGAGCTTTCGGCGGCTTCAAAAAAACTGCAGGACATTATTCATTCGGTGGTTGGTAAAAAGATTCCGGCATCGATAGTAGGCAAGGGCTTCAGGGCCAGGAAAGGTCACCTGCTTTGGCCTGTCAGAGGCCGGGTGATTGCTGACAGGGCACTGATCGCTGCAAGCATCGGTTCTGGAGAAGGTATCCTGATAAAGGCCTCCCCGGATGAAAAGGTCAAGGCCGTTGCAGGGGGGCGGGTTGTTTTTGCAGGCTTTTTCAGTGGATATGGAAAGCTGATGATAATAGATCATGGCAAAGGTTACCATACGCTGTACGGGAATCTGAAAGACTTTTTTATAGAGGAAGGTGATCTCCTGATCGAGGGAATGGAGATCGGATCTGTTGAGAAAATGAGTGTAACAGGAGCAGAAACACTTTTTTTTGAGATCAGGTACAAGGGCAGACCCATCGAGCCGTCCGGTTGGATGAAAAAAAGGCGGGGATACAACAGTTGAATCCGGGAAAAAACAGGCTAATTGAGCTGTTTTTCAACCACCTGAATAAAAAGACCGGTGGCCTTGCATAAGTTCAGAAGTCCCTCCTCCACTTGAACTTTGTAACGAAATTCACATGAAAAACAAGAACTTTCATGATGTGTATCCGAGCATTTGATCAGATGGCGGCAGCATGTATCAGCTACAACCCAGCACAGCCTGCCTCCGTTGACTCCGCCGGCCAGTCCATCAGCTTCAGTGGCAGCAGCAACCGGGCAGGTCTCTTTTCCCTCCTCCCGCTGATCATCAGGTCCTCTGCCGCATTTCATGAATTCCCAGCAGTTTTGCTTTTTTTTCAATGCCTTGCCTCGTTCAGATGTTTTTTATATATATATTTTCTACTTTTCGCAGCCTCAGGTAAAGGTAAAATTCCCATATTGCCCGTTTTTTCTCTGGACACCGGCCGGCACACTCGGCTATAATATAAATCACTTCACGTTGGAGCTTCGATAACGACTTTAACTGAGAAGACTTTTAGTGCAGTAGGGTAATCTGATCTATTAAAGGACGTCGGATTTTCGGAAAATTAGCTATCACAGAGTTGATCGGCGGCAGCATAAAGGAGTTTGCAGCGGCGGCGGTTAAGCCCCCTGAGAGTTAGGCAGTATGCTTAACTGAAAAGGCGGTGATTTAACCCCGCCTTTTTTTGTGCATAAAAATGATTGCGGAGAGGAATATTGCATAATGTTCAAATCTATTCTATATTTGACACTGATTACATTTATCCCGGCGCTTGAACTCAGGGCCTCCATACCGGTTGGAATATTCGGGATGTCTGATGAGTTGTCATGGCCTGCGGTGGCCGTGATATGCATTATTGCCAATATCCTTTTAGGATGGGTTGTCTTCTGGATACTTGGACCGGCTTTTTCGCTCATAAGAAAATGGGGCTGGTTCGAAAGAAATATCTGGCCCATACTTGAAGGCACACGCCACAGGATGCATCCCTATGTGGAAAAATACGGGGAGCTTGGAGTTGCAGTCTTTATCGGCATACCCCTTCCGGGATCAGGGGTATACACCGGAGCGTTTGGAGCATATCTTCTGGGTCTCGATAGAAGAAAGTTTACTGTGGCAAATGTAATTGGCGTACTGATCGCGGCAACTGCAGTTACAATTCTCAGCCTGATGATTCTCCATGGCATCGTCGCAGAAGATAGCCTGCTTTCCAGACTGTTCCTGAAGAAGCAATAGTTACATTGTATTATTTCTTCCGTTTGTTTCTGATCTGTGCCTGAGCAGCGGCAAATCTCGCTATCGGGACCCTGTAAGGAGAACAGCTCACGTAATCGAGACCGATATTGTGGCAGAACTCGACCGATGCAGGTTCACCTCCATGTTCACCACATATACCCAATTTGAGTCCTTTCTTGACCTTTCTACCCTTCGAGACAGCGATCTCCATTAATGCCCCGACGCCCTTGATGTCTATCGATACAAAAGGATCTTCTTTAAGGATTCCTTCTTCGATATAAAAGGGCAGAAACCTTCCGGCATCATCCCTTGAAAGCCCATAGGTCGTCTGAGTCAGGTCATTCGTACCGAATGAGTAGAAATCAGCCACCTCTGCTATCTCATCGGATGTGACACAGGCCCTGGGGAGTTCGATCATCGTTCCTACGGTATACGGAACTTTTACCTTTGCCTTTTTCTGGACTTCATCTGCTACTCTCACGACGACCTCTTTCATCGCTTCGAGTTCCTTCACATGACCGACAAGCGGTATCATGATTTCAGGAATTACCTTTATCTTTTTCTTCTTCAGCTGGCAGGCGGCTTCCATGATTGCCCGTGCCTGCATCGCATAAATTTCAGGATAGGTAATACCGAGTCTGCAGCCCCTGTGTCCAAGCATGGGATTGAATTCGTGCAGTGACTTGTTTTTTTCATCAAGATGCTTGAAGGAAACCTTCATGCTTTTTGCCAGTTCCCTTAACTCCTTGTCAGTGTGGGGAAGGAACTCGTGAAGCGGGGGGTCAAGCAGCCTGATGGTCACAGGTCTGCCCTGCATGGCCTTGAAGATACCTTTAAAATCTTTTCTTTGATATGGCAGCAGCCTGGCAAGGGCCTTTTCTCTTCCTTCCGTGGTATCGGAGAGGATCATTTCTCTTACAGCCTTGATCCTGTCGGGACCGAAGAACATATGTTCCGTTCTGCAGAGACCGATACCTTCAGCTCCGTAATGCACGGCTATTTTTGAATCTTCCGGGGAATCGGCATTTGTCCTGACCTTTAGGGCCCTCGTCTGATCCGCCCACTTCATCAGTTCTTTATACCAGGGGTTTTTGTCGGGATTGGCAGGATTTAATTTAAGCTGCCCTTCGTATACCCTTCCCTTGGTTCCGTTAAGTGTAATCCAGTCACCTTCCCTGATCACTTTTCCATTGACATGGATCTTTTTTGATTTGACATTTATGTTCAGGTCTGAGCAGCCTACAATACAGCATTTACCCCATCCCCTGGCCACGAGGGCTGCATGGCTGGTCATTCCGCCTTTTGCGGTCAGAATAGCCTGAGCAGCATGCATGCCATGAACATCTTCAGGAGATGTTTCGGTCCTTACGAGAATAACTTTTTCACCCCGCTTGGCCCATTCTTCGGCATCATCAGCAGTCAATACTACTTTCCCCTTGGCTCCGCCTGGACCGGCAGGAAGCCCCTTGGCGAGTTCAACCGCCTTTTTTTCGGCAGCCGGATCAACACTCGGATGCAGCAGCTCATCAATCTGATCGGGTTTTACTCTAATCAAAGCGGTCTCTCTCGAGATCAGCTTTTCTTTTGCCATCTCGACAGCCATCCTTATTGCTGCCTGACCATTCCTCTTACCCACTCTGGTCTGTAACATCCAGAGCCTTCCGTCTTCGATCGTAAACTCGATATCCTGCATATCCTTGTAATGTCTTTCCAGTCTCTTTTGATAGCTGTCGAGTTCTTTGTAGAGCTTGGGCATCTGCTCTTCGAGAGATTTCAGATGTCTGGTATCCGCTGTCTTCCCAGCCTTGTTGACCGGATTAGGTGTTCTGATGCCCGCAACAACGTCTTCGCCCTGAGCGTTTGGCAGCCATTCGCCGAAGAAGATATTTTCGCCTGTGGCGGGATTACGCGTGAAGGCCACGCCTGTGGCAGATGTATCGCCGGTATTTCCAAATACCATTGTCTGGACATTAACTGCCGTACCCCACCAGTCAGGGAGCCCCTCGATCTTTCTGTAGGAAACGGCACGCTTGCCCATCCAGGACGCAAATACCGCGCCTATGCCACCCCAGAGTTGTTTGTATGGATCATCAGGGAAATCGCTCTTCAGAGTTTTCTTTATTATCTTCTTGAAATCGTTACATAGAGCTTTAAGGTCATCTACAGTAAGGTCTGTATCATTTTTGTAGCCTTTTTTCTTTTTTATTTGATCGAGTCTGTGCTCAAGCTTTTCCCTGATGGCCTCTCCCTCGGCTGGTTCTATGCCTGCGCCCTTTTCCATAACAACATCTGAATACATCATGATAAGGCGTCTGTAGGCGTCATAGACGAATCTCGGGTTGTTCGTTTTCTTGATGAGGCCGGGGATGGTCTTCGTCGTAAGACCTACATTTAGAACCGTTTCCATCATTCCGGGCATGGAACTCCTCGCTCCTGAACGTACAGACACAAGCAGGGGGTCCCCTGGGTCACCAAACTTCTTGCCCATAATTTTCTCTACCTTTGCAAGAGCATCCGCTACCTGTTTCTTGAGTTCCTTCGGATAGCGTCTGTTGTTTTTGTAGTACTCCGTGCAGACTTCGGTAGTGATGGTGAATCCCGGAGGGACCGGAAGTCTGAGCTTCGGATGACCGGCCATCTCAGCCAGATTGGCTCCTTTGCCACCTAAAAGGTTTTTCATTGAAGCGTTTCCGTCCGCCTTCCCGGCGCCGAAGAAATAGACATACTTTTTGGCCATGGTGTCCTCCCGTGTTGGCTTTAAAATTTAAGCAATAAAAATAAGGGGTTCAACTCCGCAATAGGGAATATTCTACATAATTGATGCACGAAATTCAAACAAATTATTACCTGATGACTATAAGAAATTGTTATAGCACCCGCCCTTCAACCCAGGTGATCCTAATGGTGTGAAATTCATGAGCTTTGTGAGTGAGATTGCGCAATATGCCGCAGCTTTTTCTTGACGCGTGTTGATATTCGGGGATATGGCCTCTGGCATGGTCTCTGCATATACATATATTCAGTTGTTTTGTTTTTGGCATAGCACATGACGCCGGTGGGCGTTAATTGAATATGAAGAACGGTTAATTCCCATGAAAAAGAGGATCGCGCAATTATTGATATTAATAACGGTGCTTTTCGGTTCAGGTGTAGGCGCCGCCGTCTATTATATGAATCGTGTAACGGATGAGATGCGTTATCTGATCCAATTGCATGAGGTCGAACAACTCAGGCGTGCTTTTATAAACGATTTACAGAAGATGCAGTCGAAACTCTATCGCTACCGGTCGGAACGCAATGGAGATCTTGTGGCTGACATGTCAAAATTTACGGGCAGACTCAGAGATCGCTCCGACCAGTGCATGTCCTGTCATCATTCGCCTGTACTGACGAAGGATCTCGATCAGCTTCGGGACCTCGTAAGCCAGTACAACTCAGAAGTCCTGGCAGCTACCGGCCCGTCAGCGGAGTCCATGGATGTCGCCGGAGCAGAGGCGACGGGCGAGCGTCTCCTCTCTCTCGTTGAAGGCATGTCCCATACGGCTACCGCTCACCTGAGTAACATCACAGAGCATACCTTCAGCGGGGTGAGCAACGTGAAATCGATCCTTCTGGTCACGGTCGCCTGCACGTTTCTGATATCTTTATTGCTTGCGATCAGGACAGGACGGTCGATCACAGGCGCAATGAACAAGCTTGTCAACGCTACAAACAGGATAGCTTCGGGCAACTACGGCACCACAATAGAGTATGAAGCGGAAAACGAATTTGGAGAGCTTGCAAGGAACTTCAACCGCATGAGCGCGGCGGTAAGGGAGAGTTATGAAAGCGTCAGACGGGAGATACAGGAGAGGAGGAGTGCCGAAACAGCCCTGAGCGAGTCGGAAAAGTTTCTGAAGACCGTATTCAGCAGCATAAGGGACCCACTGTGCATATTCGACAGGGACTACAGGATAGTCAAGGCCAATGCAGCCTATGCCGAGATCAGGCAGCAGCCGCTCGATAGCCTCTATGGGACTCGGTGTCACAATTACGACATATCAAATACCGGGGAAAAGTGCGACAATTGCGTTGTACACGCCACGTTCCTCTCCAGGGATCCCTGCGCGAAAGAGGCCCTCGTGGAGACCGAAGACGGTTCGAGAATATGGCTCGATATTTACACTTATCCGATCTATGACCAAAATGGAGAGGTATCTCATGTGATCGAGTACATTCGGGACATATCGGAACGCAAGAAGACCGAGGAGGCGCTTCGAGAAAGCAAGAACCGATATGAACTTGCCGCACTGGGGGCGAATGACGGCCTCTGGGACTGGGACATAACCAGCGGACGGATTTATTATTCGCCCCGATGGAAGAATATGCTCGGAATATCGAGTGACGCGGTTGCATCGACTGTTGATGAATGGTTCGGTCGTATTCATCCGGATGACCGCGGCCGTGTACAATCCGAAATCGGCAGTCATGTGGAGGGTATCACCGCTCATTTTTCTAGTGAACACAGGCTGCTCCATAATGACGGGACATACCGGTGGATGCAGTTCAGGGGTCTCGCCGTAAGAGACGCATCCGGCGTGGCAATGAGAATGGCCGGTTCCATGACAGATATAACGGACCGTAAAGAAGCCGAGCAGAGACTCGTCTACGAGGCATTGCACGATTCTCTGACTGGGTTGCCCAACAGAGCGCTGTTCATGGACCGCTTGAAGCATGCCATCGATCATGGCAGGCGGAGCACTAATTATCTGTTTGCCGTGCTTTTTATGGATATAGACCGCTTCAAGATATTGAACGATAGCCTTGGACATGCGGCTGGAGATGAGATGTTGATGGCTGTCAGCGGGAGGCTTCAGGAATGTCTTCGCGACTGCGACACAGTATCGCGTTTTGGAGGTGATGAGTTCGCCATTCTCCTTGAGAACCTTAATAACGAAAATGAAGCACTGTATATCGTAAGACGGATAAAGGAGAAGATAGGCAAACCGTTCAGTATTTGCGGACAGGATATTTACACATCAGCTAGCATAGGGATAGTTTTCAGCACATCGGATTGTGACAGTGCAGATACCCTGTTGCGTAATGCGGATATTGCCATGTACCATGCCAAATCAGATGGTTCTGTTGGATACGGTGTCTTTAATAGCGAGATGTATGCCGATGCCGTTAACAGGCTTGAAATGGAGACCGATCTGCGTGTTGCCGTAAAAAACCGCGAATTCAGGCTTCTGTATCAGCCTGTTATAGCAGTCAATAACGGCAGACTTGTCGGATTCGAATCTCTGCTTCGCTGGGTTCATCCCGTGCATGGAATAATTGGCCCGGGAAATTTCATGCGTGTGGCCGAGGACACCGGGGTGATTGTTGAGATTGGAGAATGGGTTATCACCGAGGCGTGCAGGCAGCTCAGCGAATGGCAGAGGCTTTATCCAGCCGATCCTCCGATGTCCATCAGTGTAAACATCTCGAGCAAGCAGCTTTTCCCCGGGCTTGTCCGTCATGTAAGAGATGGCATAAACGAAAACGGGATTCAACCCGGAAGCCTGATTCTGGAACTGACCGAAAGTATGATGATGGAAAACAGAGAGACGGTTGTCTCTCTTCTGGCGGATCTCAAAAAAATGAATGTCGGGATTCATATAGATGACTTCGGGACGGGTTACTCATCTCTCAGTTACCTGAATGATCTGCCAGTGGATGTTCTGAAGGTCGATAGATCGTTCATATCGCAAATGGGCCGCAACGGAGACAGAATGGAGATCGTCAGAGCAATTACGATGCTGGCAAGGAGCCTGGAGATGGGTGTAATCGCTGAAGGTGTAGAGACCGAAGATCAGATTTTCAGGCTGCGGGGCCTTGGCTGCGATCAGATGCAGGGCTACTATTTTTCGGTGCCTCTTGAGCCCGAAAAGGCAGAAGCACTCATAGACAGGAGTCGCTCAGCATATTCCAAACGCGAACATGCCTGCTTGAATCTTTCAGACGTGCTTTTCCTCAAGTCTGGAAAAGTCTCCAAATGAATCAAATATCCCTTTGACTGCTGAGAGAAGCGCGAGTCTGTTGTGTTTGATGCTCTCATCTTTATCCATTACAAGGACTGAGTCAAAGAAATTATTTACAGGTTCTATCAGACTGTAGAGGACGGCAGCCCCGGCATCAAGGAGACGGTCTTCCGCTTCTGACACAGCATTGAATAGGCTTCGTTCGCTCTCATGAGTAAACAGAGATTCATCCGGTTTGCCCATGTCATGGCCGGAAAGAATATTATACACTCTCTTTGCCGCCGGTATGAGCCTTGGGAAATCCGGACTGCTTTTTATCACAGAGAGTATTTCGGCTTTTCTGTGGACATCGTTTATTTCCAGGGGGAGGCCCCCTATAGAGGCATGTATGACGTCATGAGCGTACCCAAGCTGGGCAAGGGCTCCTTCCAGTCTTACAGTAAAGAAGTTGACGATCTCGTCTTTCAGAGATTCCTTCCTCTCTCCGGCTTCCAATCCAAGACCGGCGAGAGCAAGGTCGGAGATGGTATCGACATCAACACAAAGATTCCTTTCACGAAGTATCTGAATTATTCCTGCAGCCTGTCTCCGCAGAGCGAAGGGGTCTTCAGAGCCGGATGGTATCATGCCGAGATGAAAAAATGAAGCTATATTATCAATCTTATCGGCTATAGAGATTATCGCCCCGACGCCGGTTCCGGGAAGTACATCTCCGGCGAATCTTGGCAGGTAGTGTTCATAAACGGCCTTTGCGACTTCCTCATCCTCGCCTGCCAGAGATGCATATACCATTCCCATATATCCCTGAAGTTCGGGGAATTCTCCTACGACTCCGCTGACAAGGTCCGCCTTGCAGAGCATAGCGGCTCTGCTGATTTTGTCAGCACTGCCGTATCCGGCAATAGCGGCAAGTCTGAGCGAGAGGGCCTGAATGCGCTCCACTTTTTCATGGATGCTGCCGAGCCGGTCCTGGAAAGTCACCTTTTTGAGCTCTGCGACCATCTCATTGAGGGGTGTCTCTTTATCCTGCAGAAAATAGAATCGCGCATCCTCAAGCCTTGCACGAAGCACGCGTTCCGCTCCCTTCCTTACAGTAGATGCATTGTCCGGAGCTGTGTTGCTTATGACCATGAAGGAGTTGCTCATTTCACCGTCGGCCGATTCAGTCGAGAAATATTTCTGGTGGGATTTCATGACTGTCACGAGCAGTTCCCTCGGCAGTTCAAGGTACCGGTTTTCGAATATGCATCCGACAACAGTCGGGCTTTCAACGAGATTGGTCACTATATCAAGAAGCTCATCATCTTCTACCAGACGTACATTCTGTTTTTTACTCTCGCTTCTCAAGCCATGCAGTATAATATCTTTCCGCTCATCGAAGTCAGCGATTACATGATATTCCTTCAATAGTGCCCTGTATGATTCAGGGTTGCTTATTACTATGGCGTCGGGTGCAAGGAATCTGTGTCCATAAGTTATGTTGCCAGACTTAATGCCTTCCAGTTCAAAAGAAACGATCTCCTGCCCCAGCATGGCCACTATCCAGTGAATGGGCCTGAAATATCTAAGGTCGCCGCTTCCCCATCTCATGGATTTTGGAAACTGTAAAGACCTTATGGTCTCGGGAAGTGCAGAGGCAAGCACTTCGGTAGAAGACCTGCCTTTTTCCTCGATTGTAGCGGCGACATATTCCCCCTTTGGCGTTTTTTTCCGGTAAAGGGCCCCTACATCAATATTCATCGAACGCGCAAATCCTGCAGCTGCTTTGGTCGGTGCGCCTGATTCATCGAAAGCTACCCTGGCAGGTGGCCCTACCGCCTCTATGGTCCTGTCCGACTGCATACTGGCAACGTCTTTTATAAGCACGGCCAGTCTTCTCGGAGTCGAGAATCCCATAATATTACCGTGGCTGATACGCTCTCTATTGAGCATACGGACCATCTCGCTTTTCAGCATTTCCAGGCCGCTGATGACGAAACGAGCCGGTATTTCCTCACTTCCTATCTCAAACAGCAGTGTCTTCATCGTTGGTTAGTTTATGATTTCAAATCTTCATGAGAGGGAAGCCCGCTTCCTTCCGCTGCATCAGGTATCCTTCGGCACAGCGGCGGGCAAGACCCCGTACTCTCGAAATGAAAGCGGTTCTTTCGGTTACACTGATAGCTCCCCGCGCATCAAGCAGATTGAAGCTGTGAGAGCATTTAAGACAGTAGTCATATGCAGGCAGGACAAGCCCTTTCTCAAGCATTGACTTCGCCTCTCCCTCATATTTATCAAACATCGTAAAGAGCAGTTCGACGTCAGCTTCATCAAAGTTGTATCTGGAAAACTGCACTTCCGTATCATGATGAATATCACCGTATGAAATTTCTTCCGTCCATTTAAGGTCAAAAACATTGTCCACTTCCTGAAGATACATGGCGATCCGCTCCAGTCCGTATGTGAGTTCGACAGATACCGGCTTCAGCTCTATGCCTCCTACCTGCTGAAAATACGTAAACTGCGTCACCTCCATTCCGTCAAGCCATACCTCCCATCCCAGACCCCAGGCCCCGAGGGTTGGGGATTCCCAGTCATCCTCAACAAACCGGACGTCATGTTTCGACAGATCTATGTTAATGGACTGCAGGCTGCGCAGGTAGATTTCCTGCGAATCAGGCGGTGATGGTTTAAGTATTACCTGATACTGATAATAATGCTGCAAGCGGTTGGGGTTTTCCCCATATCTGCCGTCAGTGGGGCGTCTTGAAGGTTCCACATAGGCGGTTTTCCACGGTTCGGGTCCGAGCACCCTGAAGAAGGTTGCCGGGTTGAATGTGCCGGCTCCCACCTCAATATCGTAAGGCTGATGCAGGACACATCCGTAATCGGCCCAGAATTTTTGCAATCTGAGGATAAGCTCTTGTAAGTACAATTTGCGCCTGAGTTGAAAAAAATGTATTTAAATGTAAGAATCTTAAGGTTCAATCATAAATAGTGTGGCGAGCCTTTGTCAATCATTTGGACTGCAGTATAAATGTATGACGGAAATCATAGACGTCAATGTTAAAATGGGTATAATAAGAAAAACACTGAAGGAGGATGTATGCTTAGGGAAAGAGTAGAGAGTGTACTGGGTAAGGTAAGGCCGCTTCTGCAACGTGACGGCGGTGATGTCGAACTGATCGATGTCCAGGATGACGGAGTAGTTAAGGTAAGACTGACCGGCGCTTGTTCAGGGTGTCCCATGTCGACGATGACCCTTAAGAATGCCATTGAAGAGACGATAAAGAAAGAGGTGCCCGAGGTCAAATCTGTCGAGCAGGTAGGCTGAACTATGGGGCACGGAGGCCACTGAAGTGGTCGCTGACCCCGACTGAAATGAGAGCAATTCAAAGGAGAAGGAACCAATTATGGAACCTGTAATTGTCTGGTATTTGAGGATGAGTGTATTTTACTTTGTTACTGGCGCTGCGGTCGGTCTGGCTCTTCTGGTCTGGCCAGCAGAAAGCGGTTCCTATATCCCGGTTCATGTGCATCTCAATTTACTCGGATTCATGTCGATGATGATCTATGGAGTCGGTTATCACATTCTGCCGAGATTCAGTGGAAGAAACATTTACAGCCCTTCCCTTGTGAAGATTCAGTTCTGGCTTTCCAATGTCGGCCTTATTGCTATGGCGCTGATCTGGCCGGCGGCTGCGGCAGGTGAATCCTCTGCTGCCGGTACCGTTTTAATGCTTGCATCGGTCCTCTCGCTTGCGGGCGTTGTAATCTTTGCTTTCAATATTCTTAAAACTATCAAGTCAGCCTGACCATCTGCTGCCTGCCGGTACCGACTATTGCCCCCTGACCACCGCTTTTCAGTATGACCAATATCATAGCTATTATATTTCCCTCTTATTAAAGTAAAGCTATAAGATTAATTTGAAGAAAGGAGGAACGATAAATGTCGGTTATAGAGGTAACGAAAGATTCTGTTATTGGAGAAGTTATAAAATCTGTGCCTGGGGCGGAGAAGGTAATAGAGAAGTATTTCGGCAACGGCTGTTTTACATGCCCGGGCATAAATATGGAGTCTATAGCTTTCGGGGCGACGATGCATAACGTCGATCCGGAAACAGTTGTGTCGGAGATTAAGCAGCTTCAGGAAACGGCAGAATGAACCATAAATGTTTGAATTGCGGTATCGGTAGTGAGAGAGTCGTTCTTCTCTCATGCGAGTATCAGGGGGAAACGGTGTATGTCTGTATGAAATGCCTCCCTGTTCTGATGCACGGCTCGCACTGAAACGGTTCTTGGGGATGACCTGAAGCCATGATACGCTTTTCTACGGCTACTGTCCCAAGCATTTTTTGATGATGGCAGGCGTGGCTGCATTAGGCATGGCGAGTTAGAAGCGTTGATATAACCTGCCGGGCAGAATGTAACAACCCACCGAAGTATCGAATGTAAATTATCTTGACATAATTCTGTGTATATGTTATTGTGAATATATACTTTCCTCTTTAAAACAATAACTTAACATGGAGGGTTAAGATGTCTCGTCTGGATGTAAGATGTAAAGTTGATTTACCTGTTGCTATCGTCACCGGCGACGATGACAAAGAGTCTTCTCCGGGCGAGTCAAAGTTTATTTCGTTGAGCCTCGGCGGCGGATTTGTCCGGTCGAATGCCTCCTTCGCAGGGAAAAAGATTGTTAACCTGAAGTACGATCTCCCCCGGCATGGAGAATTTGAAGTGCTTGGTGAGATTACTCGCTATGAGAAGAACGGTTTTGCTGCAAAATTCTGTAATCTCAACAGGGACGCCAAGATTAAATTGTGGGACTACCTGCGCGAGAACATAGCAGATGAAATGATCTGCCCCTATTGCGGGACTAAACATGAACGAAAGCTGAGAAAATGCAGCAAATGCGGATGGAGCCTGAACTTTCATGCTCAGGACTATATGGTTGAGCATGAAAAGGAGTCGTTCCTGAAGCGGCTCGCCCTAAAGAGCAGGAACTTCTCTCTTGAAGACATCTATAGAGTGCTTAACTATATTGATGTGGAGATATTAAAAATAGGAAAGAGTTTTGATATCAACGAAGAGTTTGTCGGTTCGAGTCAGGGTATGCTCAATGTATTTTCGATGATACGCAAGGTGGCCCCGACCGATATAGCTGTACTTATTACAGGTGAAAGCGGAACGGGAAAGGAACTGACCGCCCTTGCTATTCATGAGAGGAGCCAGAGACGAAATAAACCTTTCATCACGATTAACTGTGCCGCCATCCCCGAAAATCTTCTGGAGTCCGAACTGTTCGGGCATGCGAAAGGAGCCTTCACCGGCGCACACACGACAAAAACAGGGAAGTTCGAATACGCAGACGGCGGAACAGTTTTCCTTGATGAAATAGGAGAGATGAACACGGCTCTTCAGTCCAAGATCCTGAGATTTCTTGAAGACAAGATTGTTCAGAAGGTCGGTTCAAATGAAAGCCGGAAAGTAGATGTGAGACTGATAGCCGCAACAAACAGGGATTTGAAGGGCGCTATAGCGAGAGGTAATTTCAGAAAGGACCTTTTTTACAGACTCGACGTGTTCAACATTGAACTCCCACCCGTCAGGGACCGGGGGGATGACAAAGTCATACTCGCAAGATACTTTCTGAACAAGTTTTCAAGAGAACTGAATACTATCAAGACATTTTCATCCGACTCCGTGGATGCTATCCGGGGATATGACTGGCCGGGCAACGTGCGGGAGATAATCAACAAGGTCAGGAGGGCGGTTGTGATGTCGAGGGATACTGAGGTGACACCTGCGGATCTTGATCTTTCGGCCGAATCGGCCAAGACGGCACACATCACATCGCTCAAGGAAGTCAGAAGTACGATAGAGAGACAGAAGCTTATCGAGGCCCTGAAGCAGTGTAACGGAAACATCTCCAAGGTTTCGAGGGTGCTGGGGATAAGCAGGCCATCAGTTTACAGCCTCAAGCGAAAGTACAATATATGATAGTTTGATTCCTCTGTGGGGCGTGTAAAGTATATCCGAATCGTGTAAATCAGGTTTACATGATTCCCTGCCATTTCACCTTTCTATAGTCTATAACTGCTTATAAAGAAAAGGAAGATATAATAGGCACGTTATTTGCTTTTTTTATCGGGGAGGGTTACTATGGACAGCGAAGATCCGATGAAGCTGTTTCATATTCTTGATGCTTCTCCTTTTTTCAGCGGGCTTTCGCCTGATGAAAAGAAACAACTTGCAGATTACCTTCTGAAAATGTATCCTCGGCTTTTGAGGATGTCGGAGTTGGAGTCTCCGGAGCTTTACGAGGGTGACTGGTTTTAATTTTTTTATTGACTTAAGGTGATGAATAGAATAAAATCATTCGACCCTATGGAGCCCTGTTAGTGCCGAATGGACAATGCGGGATGAAAGACGATCTTGCCATAATAGTTTTCTGGGATGAAGCGGATTTTGCTGTCCCTTCAGGGTCTCCATCTTCCCCGCCACCTTCATCTGAGAAGTAACTGTCTAAGTGACACGCAGTAACTATTGACATTTTAATCATTTTTAATATAAAAAATAATACATGAGAAAGACTTTTATACTGTCTTTGCTCCTGTTCCTGATTGCCGGCTACAGTGATGCAAGGCAGCATACCTCGGTAGAGGGTATAAGGTATGCTTCATATAAAAGTCATACCAGGGTCGTTATTGATCTTGACGGACCTGTAGAGTTTTCAGAAAATCATCTCAAGAATCCCTCCAGAATCTACTTCGATCTCGTAAACTGCGTAATATCAAGAAGAACAAAATCACAAGTCAGCATAAGTAATACGGCCCTTAATACGGTGAGGATGGCGCAGTTTGACAGGAATACCGTCAGAGTGGTTTTCGATGTGAACAGCGTAAAAAACTACTATGCTTTTACTCTCGAAAAACCCTTCAGGCTGGTAGTTGACGTTTATCCCGGGAGCAACAAACAGCCTGATGAAAGATCCGGCCGGGAGAAAAAAGAATTCCTTGTGGACCGGAAGATCAGCAGGACAAAAACGGTTGTCATTGATGCCGGTCACGGAGGCAAGGATCCCGGGGCTATAGGTCCGCGTGGAATCAAGGAAAAGAATGTTACACTTCATGTCGCAAAGAGGCTCGGGCATATACTGAAGCGGAAATACGGGCTTGATGTTATATATACGAGGGACAGGGACGTGTTTGTGCCCCTTAATGAACGCACTGAAATCGCCAACTCCAGCCGTGCGGATCTGTTCGTTTCTATCCATGTGAACGCCAGCCGTAACAGAAGGACGCGCGGCATAGAGACCTACTTTCTCAACTGGACCAATAACAGAGAGGCATTGAAGGTAGCGGCTCGTGAAAACAGGGTATCGATCAGAAAGATGCAGCAGATGCGCGATTCTCTCCAGATGATTCTTCAGGACCTTGCAAGAAAGAACAAAAATGATGAATCTATGAGGCTTGCCTACAGTGTCCAGAGTTCTATGGTCAACAACTTAAAAAGAAAGTACAGCAGGATTCAAAACCTTGGTGTCAAGTATGCCTTATTTTACGTCCTCGTAGGCGCCGAAATGCCGTCCGTCCTTGTTGAGGTTTCATTCATAAGCAACCACGAGGAGGAGAGGCGGCTGGCCTCGAAACTCTACAGGGAGAAGATAGCGGAAGCTATCGCCATGGGCATAAATTCTTACATAAACGAGTCGAGTCTCATCGTTGAACCTGCAGCTCAGGAGGCCCGGGAAAGAGGCGGCTGAGATTGCCCATGTCATTCAGAACAGCCTTGCAGGGGGCTTTCAAACCGGTATAAAGCATTGTCACTGAAAAACCCCGGAATAAAGATTATCCTCTATCTCTGTCTGCTGATCGCCGTGTTTTCACTGACCTCGCTCTCCCGCATCGTTTACCTTCTTCTGCTTGTTTCCGCTCTCACCATCATCCTTTCACCAGACAGCTTCAAAAAGGGAGTGATTCCGGTGAGCATATTTCTTGTCTTTACGTTTGCCGGCAACGTGTTGTTTCAGGAAGGGGAGGTCATCTACAGCCTGGCCGGGCTGGACATTACCATGCAGGGACTTCACAGAGGGACCTTGCTGACCGTCAGATTGCTTACTCTCATAATCGGGGCGAGGCTGTTGACAGCGACCACCCCACCTGAAGAAATGCTGGCCGGTATGAAGATGCTCCTTGGTCCGGCAGGCAGGATAGGATTTGTTGATGACATGTTAGCCACGATGTCTCTGAGTTTGAGGCTTCTTCCGGTTATATATGATGAGGCCTCTAATCTTTATAGCGATGTCAGGAAGTCGGGTGCAAGGGGGCTATCGGCCAAGATCCGCCTGTCGGTGTCTCTGCTGGCGCCTTTGTTTGAACGCAGCCTCCAGCGGGCAAGGGATATTAATGACGGAGTGAAAGGTGATGATGATTGACTGGCTTTTTAAGGGTGGAATGGTAATAGATGGTTCAGACCCGGCTTCGCAGCCGAAAAGGGCTGATGTAGCATTGAGGGGAGACAGGATATATACGGTAGGCAGCGGGATTGATCTGAAGGCCGGCAAGACTCTTGATGTTACGGGCATGTACGTGGTCCCAGGCTTTGTGGATGCACACGCTCACTCGGAATTCACACTCCTTGCCGACGGGAGGGCCGAGGGCAAAATCAGACAGGGTGTTACAACTGAAATTAACGGCAACTGCGGGATGTCGGCCGCTCCTCTTTACGGTGCAGCCCTGGAAAAGAGGAAAGATGAACTAGATGCGCTGGGCATCAGGGAGAGATGGAGAGACTTCCCTGAATATTTCGGGATCCTGCTGAAAAATGGTATTGCACTGAACTTTGCAACTCTGACGGGACACGGCAATCTCCGTGCTGCCGTAGCCGGGTACAGATCGGGAGAACTCTCGGAGCCTCAGTTGGATGGGATGCTGAATAAGCTGAGGCGAGCAATGGCATCTGGTGCCAAGGGTATATCCACGGGACTGATCTATCCTCCCGGTGTATTTGCCGGCACAGAAGAGATTATTTGTCTTGCACATGAAGCAAAAAAAAGAGGTGGCGTTTATGCGACTCACATGCGCAGCGAAGGGGATAATCTGCTTGAGTCGGTAGATGAGGTTGTCAGGATCGCAAGAGAGACCGGAATCCATGCTCATATCTCGCACCTTAAAACAAGCAACAAACAGAACTGGGAGAAGATTGACCGGGTAATCGGAAAGATAGAGGAAGCAAGGGCAAGCGGTCTGGACATAACATGTGATCGATATCCGTATACAGCTTCCAGCACCGATCTGGATTCGATACTGCCTTTATGGGCATATGAAGGCGGGGACGCTGAAGAACTGCGAAGGCTGTCCGGGATGCGTGCAGAAATTGCCAGGTCGATTCAGGAAAGGTTTCCGGACCGGGAGGACTGGCGTAGTGTTGTGATAGCCTCTGTCAGGAGTGAAGCAAATCGATGGATGGAGGGCAGAGACATCCTGGAAATTGCGGATGAAGTCCATAAACCCCCTGCCGATACAGTGATCGATCTCCTTATTGATGAAAGACTCAGGGTGAGCGCGATCTTCCGCGTCATGAATGAAGAAAACATGATCCGCATACTCCAGAGACCTTTTACGATGATAGGCAGCGACAGCAGTGCGAGGTCATTTGACGGTATTACAGCGGGAGGCAAACCTCATCCGCGTGGTTTTGGCAGTTTTGTAAGAGTTCTCGGCGTGTTTGCAAGGGACAAAGGAGTCATGAGCATCGGCGAGGCCGTTTATAAGATGACGGGTTTGACCGCGAAGGCATTCGGCTTGAGGGAAAGGGGAATACTGAGGGAAGGTTTCTTTGCAGACATCACGGTCTTTGATCCGGAGAAAGTTATCGACAGGGCAACTTATGCGGAACCATTTGCACTTCCCGATGGAATATACCATGTATTCGTAAATGGCAGACCTGTATTGCTTGACCAGGAACCTACCGGAGAAATGCCGGGAAGGGTTATTTAATTAAACGAACAATGAAATATAATCAGTGGACATTCCGAGAGGAAATATCTTTATGGTTAGGGTAAAATAGCATCTTATGAAGACCGAGTGGTTCTACAGAACGATCTCACTGACCATCATCCTCATTCTGTTTTACATGTTTTACAAGATAATAAGTCCATTCCTGATTACCATCGCATGGGCCGCGGTTCTTAGCATTACTTTCTATCCTCTTTACAAGCTTTTCATGAATATTCTGAAGCGCCCTTGGGCCTCATCGCTGCTGACTCTTTTTGTGATTCTTATCATACTCATCGGCCCTGTCTCTTACATCGTAGGCTCTCTTGTGGCCGAAATTACCGATGTCTACAGCATGATCGAGGAAAAAGGGATCGACACGATCATGTCGTTTCAGAATCATCCCCGTGTCGGGGCCATGATGGAAAAGATAGGCTCCTATGAGATGTTCAAGGGATTTGATCTTCAGGCAAGCGCAGTCGCGACTCTCAAAGAGATCGGGAAGTCGATGGCTCAGCACACAAAGAGCATTTTCAGGAATGCGGTGGTCCTGATCGTGAATTTCATTATAATGTGTCTTGCGATCTTCTATTTTCTCAGAGACGGAAATACCCTTGCGGAGTTTATCAAAAAAATTCTGCCCTTTTCTGAAAAACAGAAGGACAGGCTGGAAGAGCGTGTCAAGGAGATGGTGGTTGCTGCCATTTATGGGGGGGTGGCTGTAGGAATCGCCCAGGGAACTCTCGGCGGACTGGCCTTTGCATTCCTTGGACTTCCTTCACCGGTTTTCTGGGGCACATCGATGGCGATTTTCTCTCTGGTCCCGCTATTCGGATGTTTTCTGATATGGGGTACAACGAGTCTCATTCTGGTGCTTTCCGGAGATTATGTGAAGGGCATTGGGCTCTTCCTATATGGTCTGCTCATCATAAGCAGTGTGGACAATATCATTAAGCCTCTGGTCATCGGCGGAAGGACGAAGCTTCATACCCTGCTGGTATTCTTCAGCGTACTTGGCGGTATCCAGTTTTTCGGCTTCCTCGGCTTCATCCTCGGCCCGGTGATTACGGCACTCTGCCTGTCCCTGCTGG
>CAZZGC010000017.1:22723-23897 GCA_964653915.1 uncultured Thermodesulfovibrio sp. | reverse complement strand
ATCAAAAATTAAAAATATAAAATCAAAATTGCGGAAATTGTTTTTTATTGAAATTTCTTCCTCAATTTTGCCATTTGATCTTTCAGATTTTATTTAATAAATATTCTTCCACTTACTCACCTCATACCCCTTACCACTTATCCCTTAACTCCAAACTCTAACTCCCTCACCACTCCATTAAAAGCAGAATCACGATCTCTATGATGATAAGAATGATGATACCCAGTTCCAAAAGATGGCCGCGTTTCGTTGATATCTCATCATAGATCATCTTGTACGTATTGGTGACGACCTGCAGTTTTTCCTTTATGCTCTGCTCCCAGTCGCTGCTGCGGAAGAGGGTCATGGCGGTCCTGTAGATACGGGCGTAATAAACATCCTCCGTCACCTTGAGCGCATTGTCCACCTTTTCCGTCACCTCTGTAAGCTCTGTCACTATCTCCGTTATCTTCTTGGCAAGGCGTTCATAATCCCTGATACGGAATATGGAGGCAGATTTGCGCTTTGAAAGCTCACTGTATATCCAGGCAAGCTGCTTATCAAGAACGCTGTCGTAATAACGCAGTTCCAGTATCTGCGCGTTGGCGAACTCAAGGAGATCATATATATCTGAACTGCCCGACGGCTCGATCACAAAGGCATTGTCGAGATGGACAATCACGAGATCATCGGGATAGTAACTGAATCTGTGTTTCAGTGTCTCCCTGCGGGTATATTCACTTAGCTTCCGGCTTTCATAAAGCAGAAGACGCGAAGGATCGTACTGCTCAAGCATTGAATCTATATCCATACCCTCTCCCATCTCCTCGATCGCGAAGATCGCATAGTCCTCTGTGTAGTCATCCTTTATCGAACAGTTTATAAGTGCCGGGGAGATGTTGTGCACTAGCTGATTCAGGTATTGAATTGCCACCCGGTCAATCGAGTCGTCATGCTCGAGGGACTGGGATGCGGATTCAAGGTCATAAAACGAAGTGCCCTCCGGTATGCGTATATTAAATGATAACGATATGACACCAAAGTCATAGGCCCTAGCAACTACATGAATCCTGATCTTTCGTCCGAACAACTCCTTTTCGAACTCAGGCAACACTATCGAGACAGGAGGATCCGTAAACTCAAGTGCCTTCATGTACGGATACCTGGACAGCCTCAGCCGCTTAGCCCCCTCCTT
>CAZZGC010000017.1:19003-22623 GCA_964653915.1 uncultured Thermodesulfovibrio sp. | reverse complement strand
TTATAACGGATGAAGGTATCGTTACTTGTCGTCGATGACGAGCCCGATATACTCGAACTCGTCTCTTACAACCTCAAAAGGGAAGGCTTCTCCGTTGATACATGTTCAAACGGTGAAGAGGCCCTTAACATGCTGAAAAGTAACGGGTATGATCTTATGCTTCTTGATCTGATGCTTCCGGGAATACAGGGGATCGATCTTTGTAAGATAATCAAGTCCTCGGAAGAACTCTCGTCGCTTCCGGTCATCATGCTCACCGCAAAAGGTGCGGAAAGCGACAGAGTGCTCGGCCTCGAAACCGGCGCTGACGATTATATCACAAAGCCCTTCAGCCCCCGTGAACTGGCGGCACGCGTACGCGCAGTGCTCAGGCGCTCACAGAAGTCCGGTCAAAGCAACCGTCTTGTCAGTGCCGGAGATATAGAGATAAATACAGATACCTGCGAAGTAAGGAAACGCGGCCGCCTGCTGAATCTGAGTCCCACCGAATTCAGGCTGCTGCTCCATCTCGTTCAGCGCAGAGGACGTGTCTTCAGCAGGGATATGCTGCTTGATGCCGTCTGGAAGGATGAATCGTTTGTGGAGCCCAGGACGGTAGATGTCCATATCAGAAGGCTTAGAACCCAGATAGAGGACGATCCCTCCGATCCGGTATATATAAAGACCCGGCGGGGGATCGGCTATTATATGAATCCTGATCTATGAAAAAACATATCTTCAGAAGGGCTTTTTTCATTTACTTCCTGATGATGATAGTATCCGTAGCAGGAATCGAGATTTACATCAGTAAGGTGGTCAGGGATATTTATATCGAAAATATCCGTTCCGGTCTTCTCTCCGAGGCTGCTCTTATCTCGGAGCTTTTAAGGGATCAGTCCGGAATGCAGATCTCCGATAATTGTAGAAAAGCTCATTCACTGACCGGAAGAGCTGTCACCATTATAGATGTTGATGGTCACATGATATGTAATTCTGAACCTCTGTCCGGTCCTCCGGTCGACTACCTGGCGCTTCCCGAAATCCGGACTGCTGCGCTTTCCGGTCATGGATGGTCTATAGGGCAGGCTGTGGCAGACGGCGAAGAAACGCTCAGCGTTGCAAGTGTGTTCAGTTATGGTGAAAAGCCGGGTGGATTTATAAGACTCTCCATCCCGCTTTCCACTGTTAACAGGACACTAAGTGTATTCAGAAGCGAAATGGACATAGTGATTCTGGCAGTTTTTCTCCTGACCTCTCTTTTTCTTTTTTGGCAGATGCGCAAAATTCGCAGCTTTATATCGACCATTACGGACTATTCCGGTGCGATCGCCCGCGGCCTGTTCCGCAAAAGACTGTACATCGAAAATGCCGGGGAGTTTACCGAGCTCGCCCATAACCTCAATGAGATGACTTCCGCACTCGAAACAAACATGAGACAAAAGGACGAAGAGGCCCATCAGCTCAGTGTTATCCTGCGCAACATTCCTGATGCACTTCTGATAATCAATCCCGAAGGGCATATCGAGATTGCAAACAACGCTGCGCGGAAGCTTTTCATGAACAGTGAGATCGAAGGAAGGCCCTTTATCGAGATCGTAAGGAGCCCCGATTTTCTGGCCCTGATCGAAGAGGCGAAGGAAAAGCGTACTGCATGCGGGGCTGAACTTACTCTCGATCTTCCTGAAGAAAAAATTCTTGCCGTCAGGGTATCTCCTCTGTTTTACAATGTGGGCGAATTCAGCGGCACCGTAGCAATATTCAGTGACATGACACAGATTCACCGACTCGAACAGATGCGGAAAGATTTTGTTGCCAATGCATCCCATGAGATCAAGACTCCGGTTACCGCTATCAGGGGATTTGCCGAGACCCTGCTGGACGGCGCTATCGAGGACAGAAAAAACGCTGAACGATTTCTGCAGACGATAAAATACCAGAGTGAACGGCTGAGCAGGCTTGTAGACGATATGCTCACGATCTCCGACATTGAACTCGGATCTGTCAAACTCGTCAAGGGGAATGTATCCATATCTGAGGTAATCGACAGCGCCATCGAGACGATGCTGGTCAAGGCTGCCGAAAAAGATATAATAATGAAAAAATCTGTTTCTGACGATAGTGAACAGATATCCGCCGACAGGGATCGCCTTCTGCAGATGATGCTTAACCTGCTGGACAATGCAATCAAGTTCAGTGACGGGGGAGTCATTGAGATCGGGACTGCATCAGAAAATGACGAACGTTGTATATATGTAAAAGATGAGGGACAGGGTATACCTGAGGAATTCATACCCCGGCTCGGAGAGAGGTTTTTCAGAGTGGAACCATCAAGATCCAGGCAATTAGGCGGAACAGGCCTTGGACTTGCAATAGTAAAGCATCTGGTCATGGCGCATGGCTGGAGGATGAAGTTTGAGAGCACCCCCGGAGCAGGTACTACCGTGAAGATCTGTTACTGAAGTTCCACCCCTTGCCCCTCATTCATGTCCTCTGTTCTATTTATTCAACTAATTCAATTGAATAAGTTGACATATCTTTCTCAAATGTTTATCATGTTATGCCACCTGATTAATAAATAATTCGGCGCCATAAAAAAAATCGATTTTGTGATCGCGGCTTTTAAAAGGCCAGGCAGCATTTATTCAAGGAGGGCTTATGAAAAAGACTATCGCAGTAGTCAACCTCAAAGGTGGAGTAGGCAAGACAACAACCGCAGTAAATATCGCCGCATGCTGGGGCGAGCTCGGGAAGAGGGTGCTCCTGATAGACCTCGATCCACAGGGGAGCGCGAGTATGAGCTACGGGATACAAGGAGACGGCGCGAACCTTTTAGAGGCATTGAGAATGAACAATCCCCTGCCGGTTGTGCCTACAAGCCTCTCGGAGGTCGATATAGTTCCTTCCGGGCCTGAACTTGCCAGGGCCAATGAGATATTTATCGGACAGCACTACAATGAAACCCTGAGCCGCTGCCTCGACCGGACCCCTGGAGAATGGGATATTGTGATCATCGATTGCCCACCAAGTTTCGGCGCCCTTACGCGAAACGCCCTCATGGCAAGCAATACAGTAGTTGTCCCTGTAGAGGCATCCTTCCTTGGCCTGCATGGTCTGAGGCAGATGGTAACTTCCATCGATACCATGAAGGAGCAGAATCCGGAACTCAGCATAGAAGCCATAATCCCCTGCCGTGCCCACAAGAGAAGACGCATTCACTGGGATATCATGGACAGGTTCAAGGAGATGTTTCCAGGTAAAATTGCACCGATAGTAAGAGAGAACGTCGCCCTTGCCGAAGCCCCTGGAAAAGGCAAGCCCGTAATACTGACGGCAAGGCTTTCAAAAGGCGCAGACGACTACCGCTTTGTAACACTCTGGCTGTCAGAAAGAATCGGCGATAAGCCCCGGGATGAATATCTGCTGGCCGATTCCACAGAGGTGCTGACCAACATAGCATAACAACCGAGCCATAAATTCTGTGCATATCAGACCGCAGGCATATCGCCTGCGGTTTTTTACTTAGCAAAAAATTCAGGGGGCAAAAATGACGACTGTAATATTCCTGTAACATTCGGTGTGTACAATGAATCTATCTCAAATGGAGTTAACCCATATAATTCATAAATTCCTGGGAGGTGTGG
>CAZZGC010000017.1:0-18903 GCA_964653915.1 uncultured Thermodesulfovibrio sp. | reverse complement strand
AATCTATCTCAAATGGAGTTAACCCATATAATTCATAAATTCCTGGGAGGTGTGGAGTCAATCAGGGAAGAAAAATAAAAACTGAAAAATTAAAGACCAAAATTGAGGAACAAATTTCAAGAAAAAATCAATTTCCGCAATTTTGATTTTATATCTTTAATTTTTGATTTATCCATATCCCTTTTCCCTGTTCCTTTATCTCTGATATGAGCCATGCCTCCCGGGATAATCAGTTGTGTGATAAATGGAGGTTGATATGAAAAGGATTTATGTAAAGAGAATCCTGCTTATTATTTGCACGATAGCGGCAATGGCTGTTCTTTCCTACCCGGCGTCTCATGCCGCCGGCAGGGACTATATCAGTATTGTCGGATCATCCACGGTATATCCCTTTGCAACTGTCGTTGCGGAACGGTTCGGCAAGACAACAAAGTTCAAGACCCCCAAGGTCGAATCCACCGGCTCAGGCGGTGGTATTAAACTCTTTTGCAGCGGCGTGGGAGTCCAGTATCCTGATATTGTGAATGCATCGCGCAGGATCAAAAAGTCAGAAATTTCAAGATGCGTAAAAAAAGGCGTCAAAGAGATCACCGAGATCAAGATAGGGTACGACGGCATAGTCATGGCCAGATCACGTAAGGCCGCCGGCATGAAACTCTCCAGACGGGACATCTTTCTTGCACTTGCCAAAGACGTCCCCACAGGGCACGGCTCTCAACTCGTACCTAATCCGAACAGAACGTGGAAAGATGTAAATCCCTCTCTACCTAGCATAAAGATTGAGGTTCTTGGCCCGCCTCCTACATCCGGAACGAGGGATGCTTTTGTTGAGTTGGCCATGGAAGGCGGCTGCAGGACCTTTGACTGGATAAAGGCGCTGAAGAATAAAAACAGGGATAGGTACAGGGCCATATGCCACGCTATTCGTGAAGACGGAGCATATATAGAAGCCGGCGAAAACGATGTGCTGATAGTAAAGAAGCTTGGGGCCAATCCTGATGCCCTTGGTATATTCGGCTTTTCATTCCTCGACCAGAACGAAGACTTCATTCAGGGGAGCATCATAGACGGCGTGGAGCCTACATTCGAAAATATCGCCGACGGAAGCTATCCAGTGTCGAGACCACTTTATTTTTATGTGAAGAAGGTCCATGTCGGCATGATTCCGGGTATAAGGGAATACATCAAGGAGTTCACGAGTGAAAAGGCGTGGGGAGAAGATGGCTATCTGGTAGATAAGGGCCTCATCCCGATGCCGGAAGGAGAGAGAGAAAGATTCAGAAGGGATGGAAAAGAGCTTAAAAACCTCTCGATGTAGAGCAATCAAGTCCGCTGTCCTTTCAGCACATCTGCATGGAGTCCCTGGATGGTAATCCCGGCGATCCTGTCCGTAATAGCTCTGCTTTCTGCAGCCGGCTACTATCTCGGGAAAAAAACATCTTTAAGAAAGGCGGGGGGCCGGGCACGGGACCTCCGCTCTCTTCCCAGCCATTACGGTATGTATGTGGCTCTCTGGTGCGCGCTGCCGGCAATAATCGTCCTGGCTATCTGGATATCTTTTCAGCCGGTTATCATAAGATCCATGATCATCCCGGATCTGCCGGATGAAATAAGCTCACTTCCTGAAGAACGGTTATCTCTGGTAATAAATGATATCATCAATGTGGCATCCGGAGCAGTGTCAACGATATCTGCCGAACCTGCTATAAGAGATGCCGCTGCCCATTATAGCCATCTCCGAAACATCACCTACTTTGCGGCATTCCTGCTTGCCCTTTCGGCGGGCATCGCAGGCTTGTGGTACGCTTGGAGGAAAATATCTACCACACTGAATGCAAGAACGCGGGTCGAGACGATCATCAGAGTGATCATGATGCTCTGTTCCACCCTGGCCATACTCACAACTATCGGCATCGTCCTTTCGGTCCTGTTTGAAGCGATCAGGTTTTTCAGGCAGATTCCTCCGGTTGAGTTCCTGACCGGTCTGAAATGGAGTCCCCAGACAGCGATACGCGCGGACCAGGTTGGAGCCTCGGGCGCATTCGGAATGATCCCTCTCCTGACAGGCACACTGATGATATCATCTATAGCTATGATCATCGCTGTACCAGTAGGCATGATGTCGGCCATATATATGTCGGAATATGCCTCAAAAAGTGCAAGGGCCGTTGCCAAGCCTCTGCTGGAGATCCTGGCAGGTATTCCCACAGTGGTTTACGGCTTTTTCGCTGCCCTTGTAGTGGCCCCCTTTATCAGGGATATCGGGACATCCATCGGCCTTGATGTATCGTCTGAAAGCGCGCTGGCCGCCGGTCTCGTTATGGGGATCATGGTCATCCCCTTCGTGTCTTCGCTCTCTGATGATGTAATAAATGCTGTGCCGCAAAGCCTGCGTGACGCCTCACTGGCCATGGGAGCCACGCCCTCGGAGACGATGATAAAAATCGTTCTGCCGGCTGCCCTGCCCGGTATCGTCGGCAGTGTCCTGCTCGCGGTTTCCCGGGCCGTTGGAGAGACGATGATAGTGGTCATGGCCGCCGGCCTTACCGCCAACCTTACCGCCAATCCGCTGGAGGCCGTAACGACATTCACTGTCCAGATTGTGACCCTGCTTGTTGGGGACCAGGAGTTCGACAGTGCAAAGACTCTCGCTGCCTTTGCCCTCGGCCTCGTGCTGTTTATCATGACGCTCATGCTCAATATAGTTGCCCTCTATGTGGTCAGGAGATACAGGGAGCAATATGAATGAGTAAAGTCTCTTTTTCTGCAAAAACACTTGAAGAGAGATTGCAGATCATCAGATCCGGCCTGAAGAGACGGTATCTGAGCGAAAGGATATTCAAGGCCTGCGGGCTATCGGCGATCCTCTTTGCGACAGCCGCCCTGCTGATATTGTTTATAACCATCTCATCAAGCGGTTATACCGCTTTTCAGCAAACCTACATAAAACTCGGCATCGATTTCGATCGAGATTTCATAGATCCGGACGGAACTGCCGATCCTGATGCACTGTCTTCAGCGAATTACGGCGGACTGATCAAGAAGTCGCTGCGGACGATGTTCCCGGATATCAAAAAGAGGCGGGAAAAAAAGGAACTTTACTCCATCGTAAGTACGGGAGCAGCCTTTGAACTTAGAAGGATGGTGCTCGAAAAGCCATCCATCATTGGCACAAAACAGGAGGTCTGGCTGCCTGCTGACGACGATATTGATATGCTTGTAAAAGGTCATATAAAAATCGGGAGGGAGGAATCGGGCCGTATAAGTAAAAACAAGCTGCGATTGGTGCGAGCGCTTCAAAACAGAGGGCTGCTTGAAAGGCACTTTAATATTGCGTTCTTTTCCGGAGGCGACTCCAGAGAACCGGAACTTGCCGGGATTCTGGGAGCTGCAGTCGGTTCATTCTACACGATGATCGTTACACTTCTGCTGTCCTTTCCACTCGGAGTGGCGACCGCCGTATATCTGGAAGAATTCGCGCCACAGAACATCTGGACAGATATCATCGAGGTAAATATCAACAACCTTGCGGCGGTGCCGTCTATCGTGTTCGGACTTCTGGGCCTTGCAGTATTTCTGAACTTCTTCGGTCTTCCACGTTCCGCCCCGCTTGTTGGGGGCTTAGTGCTGTCGCTTATGACACTGCCGACTATAATAATCGCATCGAGAGCATCTCTGAAGTCTGTCCCGCCTTCGATCAGGGAAGGGGCGCTCGGCGTCGGGGCCTCGCATATGCAGGCGGTCATGCACCATGTGCTTCCGCTTGCACTGCCGGGCATGCTGACCGGAACAATCATCGGAATGGCCAGGGCGCTCGGAGAGACAGCGCCGCTGCTTATGATTGGAATGGTGGCCTTCATAGTTGATATACCTGCCGGAATATTTGACAAAGCAACGGTACTTCCGGTACAGATATACCTCTGGGCAGACAGCCCTGAGCGGGGGTTTGTAGAGCGGACTTCTGCCGCGATCATAGTACTGCTCGCCTTCCTGCTCCTGATGAATGCTGCCGCTGTCATTCTGAGAAAGAGATTTGAACGCAGGTGGTAGTTGAGCCATGATGAACAATAGCAATGTGGATACCGAGACGGTCGGAACGCCGTTTCTGAAAGACAGACACGTTAAGATACGATGCCGAGACGTTAATGTATTTTATGGTCAAAAACAGGCCATCAAGAGCGTAAGTGTCGATATAGCCGAAAAAGAGGTGACCGCGTTCATCGGTCCTTCCGGTTGCGGAAAATCCACTTTTCTCAGATGCATCAACAGGATGAACGACACGATCCAGGACTGCAGAATCGAGGGAGAGATCAGCGTGGACAATGAAAACATTTACTCCCGTGATCAGGACCCGGTATTTCTGAGAGCGAGAATAGGAATGGTGTTCCAGAAGCCAAACCCCTTTCCAAAATCGATCTACGACAACGTTGCATATGGGCCGAAGATACATGGGCTGGCTAACAGCAGGGCCGAACTCGACGAAATAGTGATTACAAGCCTGCAGAAGGCCGGGCTCTACGACGAGGTGAAGGATATATTGAACCATCCCGGTACCGGGCTGTCCGGCGGCCAGCAACAGCGGCTGTGCATAGCAAGGGCCATATCCGTCCAGCCCGAGATTATATTGATGGATGAACCCTGTTCAGCCCTCGACCCTATCGCCACGTCCAAGATAGAGGAACTGATTGATGAACTGAAGCTGAACTATACAATCATCATCGTGACGCATTCGATGCAGCAGGCTGCACGCGTGTCACAGCGGACAGCATTCTTCCATTTGGGAACACTTGTAGAGGTAGGTGATACGAACTCTATATTCGTAAATCCTGTGCATAAGCTCACGCAGGACTATATAACGGGGAGGTATGGATAAGTGGAGTTTAGAGTTTGGAGTTTGGAGTTAAGTAGGGGCATGGTATGCCATGTCCAGAGCGGGAAAGGCGGGAAAAGGATAGTAGGCAGCAAGCAGTAGACAGTAATGCTGAGAGCTGACCGCTGACCGCTGATAGCTGCTTAAAAAGGAAATGAATAGATCGTTTAGGTTAAGATACATGGCAAAGGACTGCCCGTCATGATGAAACGCAAGGAACTGGAACACCTGAAAGAGATGCTGATAGAGATGTCAGCCCATGTCGAGGCCGCTATCAGAGATGCGGTCATCGCACTCGTGAAGCGTGACGACGACCTGGCAAAAAAAGTAATTGACGGTGATGCTCAGATTAACGCCCTCGATGTCCGTATTGACGAAGAATGCATCAGGATACTCGCTCTTACTCAGCCGATGGCCCGGGATCTCAGGTTCATAACTACCGCTATGAAGATCACGACTGATTTAGAACGAATAGCAGACAATGCTGTTAACATAGCCGAGCGGGCGATGGAACTCAATAAGGAGCCCCAGCTCAAACCTTATATAGACATCCCCCGCATGTCGAGAATTGCGCGACGCATGGTAGTTGATACGATCAATGCATACATAAACGAGGACAAGCTACTGGCAAAGGATGTGATAATGCGAGATGACGAGATGGACGATCTCAATGAAAAGATATGGCAGGAACTCATGGAGATCATGACCAGTGATCCGTCCACAATCTCGAGGGCAGTGAAAATATCATACATATCTAAGTATCTGGAACGGATAGCCGATCATGCGACCAATATATCCGAAGACGTAATTTACATGGTAGACGGCAAGATCATTCGTCACATGATGCCGGATCAGATATGATTTTTTTGACTAAACCTTGTAATTTTAGTATCCTTTAGACCTGAAACAGGCCGGCACTGACCGGCTGGGACAGTCTTATGATATATTAAATTCGGGAGCGGAACTGATATGATAAAAAAATTTCTTCCCAAAGAGACCAACTTCTTTGTCATGTTTGAGAAGGCCGCCTTGAATCTAAACAGGGCCGCTATACTCCTGGTGGAGATGATGGAAGACATGAGCATTGCGGAGACCCGCACAAAGGAAATATACGAAGCGGAACAGGAAGGGGACATGATCACTCACGAGGTTATGCGAAGCCTGAACAAAACCTTCCTGACCCCAATGGACAGGGAGGATATTCATGCCCTGGTAAACCGCCTCGACGACGTCCTCGATCTGATCTGGGCCTCAGCCGACAGGGCGACACTCTTCAAGCTCACGACCCCTCTGCCTGGCGTAATTGAACTGACCAGAACCCTTCATGAGACAACTGACTATATAATAAAAGCGATCGCTTGTCTCAAGGACAAGAAGTACTCATATATACAGGAGTACTGCATCGAGATCAACCGGCTCGAAAACAGAGGTGACAGAATATTCAGGGAAGCGCTGGTCAAGCTCTTCGAGCAGGTTGAAGACCCTATACTGGTTATAAAGTGGAAAGAGGTCTATGAGCATCTCGAAGAAGCCAACGATACCTGTGAAGACGTAGCCGATATTCTTGAAGGTATAGTCCTGAAACATGCCTGAGACGATCATAGTCCTCGTCATTGCGATCGCTATCCTGTTTGAGATAAGCAACGGCTGGAACGACTCTGCCAATGCCATCGCAACAGTTGTCTCGACACGCGTGCTCACACCAATGCAGGCAGTGCTTCTTGCTGCATCAATGAATATCGCAGGCGCCTTTCTGACCACTGCCGTTGCGAAGACCATAGGCAAGGGGATAGTCAATCCTGCCGATATAACAGAGGGCGTAGTGGTTGCTGCCCTCCTGGCAGGTTTCCTGTGGAACAGCCTGATGACTGTTTTTGGATTGCCCGTAAGCGCCTCGCATGCCCTTATCGGCGGGGTAATGGGGGCAGGAGCTGCCCACCTGGGGGGATTTTCGCAACTGAATCTTGCGGGGCTGACAAAGATATTCACGGCGCTCCTCACATCTCCGGTCCTTGGCATTATAATCGGTTACTTCTTCATGAAAATGTTAATACGGTTCTTCTGTAACATATCTCCAGGCGCCATCAACAGACATTTCGGGAGGCTGCAGATCATATCGGCAAGCTTTATGGCATTCAGTCACGGTTCAAACGATGCACAGAAAGCGATGGGTGTTATAACCCTGGCCCTTTTCAGCGGCGGATATATTTCCAGCATCGAAGTGCCCACATGGGTTATTCTTGCATGTGCCCTCTCAATGGGCATAGGAACGGCCTTTGGCGGATGGCGCGTTATCAGGACCCTCGGCCATCATATGCTCAAGCTTCAACCTGTTCACGGGTTCGCCGCTGAAACATCCGCAACAGCAATAATTCTGGGTGCAAGCTCACTCGGTCTGCCCGTAAGCACGACCCATGTGATCACAACCTGCATAATGGGCGTTGGTGCCACCAGGAGGCTGTCCGCTGTTCGATGGGGAGTAGCCGGCAAGATACTGATGGCATGGATATTTACACTGCCGGCATGTATAGGGCTGGCCTGGCTTACCTACGTTATACTGTCCATGGCCGGACTGGTCTGAAAAATCTTCTTAATTCTCAGACAAACAGCTCACCGGTCTCGCCTTCTTCGGTTTCACGTTCAGCTACTCTGGCAAAACTTACTACCTTGTCATCCTCATCAAGCTTCATCAGCCGTACGCCCTGCGTGGCCCTGCCTATCATTCGGAGATCCGAAGCCTTCATACGGATTATCTGGCCCTTTTCGGATATGAGTATGATCTCGTCATCCCTGGTAACCTGAAGCACGCCCAGTACCCTGCCATTTTTTTCGGTTATCTTAATCGTCTTTATTCCCTTGCCACCCCGGCTCTGAACGCGGTACTCTTCAGCCCGGGTCTTCTTACCGAACCCCTTCTCCGTAACCGTAAGCAGTGATGAGTCCTTTTCCACGACTCCTACCGAAACTACCTCATCTCCAGGTTTAAGGTTGATTCCCCTTACGCCACGGGCCGTCCTGCCCATCTCTCTGACATTCTTTTCATTGAACCTAATGGACATGCCGTCGCGTGTACTGAGAATGATATCCTTTTCACCGTTTGTGGCTCTGACACCAATGAGCTCGTCATTGTCCTCGATCTTTATCGCATTTATACCCGAAGCCCTGGGCTTGCTGTAAGCAATGAGGGATGTCTTTTTCACATAACCCTTTCTTGTCGCCATGAACAGGAACTGACCCTCGCTGAATTCCTTAACAGGAAACACCGCTGTTATTCTTTCTCTCGAAGACATCTGAATCAGGCTGACAATGGCCTTGCCGCGAGCGGCCCTTCCAAGTTCCGGAACCTGATAGACCTTGAGCCAGTAAAGGCGGCCGAAATTGGTAAAGAAAAGCAGAAAGTCATGACAGGACGCAATGAAGAGGTCTTCAATAAAGTCCTCCTTGCGTGTTGCCATGCCCTTGATTCCCTTCCCGCCGCGACGCTGGCTCCTGTATTCGTCCAGTGAAGTCCTCTTGATATAGCCCTGATGTGTGATAGTTATTACCACGTCTTCATCGGCAACAAGATCCTCCATCGTTATCTCATCAGCCTCCCGGGTGATCTCGGTGCGACGCTTATCAGCATATTTCTTCTTTACATCCTCCAGTTCCTGCCGGATGATGTCATCAACAAGGGCCGGGCTATCGAGGATCGCCTTCAGCCGCTTTATCTCCTTGAGAGTATCCTTATAGTCCTGAATGATTTTTTCCCGTTCAAGGCCCGTCAGGCGCTGCAGCCGCATATCGAGTATTGCCTGGGCCTGTACCTTGCTCAGGGGAAAACCCTTCATCAGGCCGCTCAGCGCTTCTTCGGGGGTCTTGGACTGACGAATCAGCTTAATGATCCTGTCGAGGTTGTCAAGCGCGATCTTCAGCCCTTCCAGGAGATGGGCTTTCTCCTCCGCTTTCCTTAATTCAAAGCGAGTCTTCCTTACCGTAACTTCCCTGCGGTGTTTGATAAACAGAGACAGAAGCTCCAGCAGATTCAGCACCCGCGGTTGACCGTTAACTATAGCCAGCATGATGATACCGAAGGTGGATTCCATCGGGGTGTGCTTGTAAAGGTTATTGAGAATAACCTGTGGTATTTCCCCTCTCTTGACATCAAGAACGACCCTGATCCCCTCTCTGTCGGACTCATCCCTGAGATCGCTTATGCCCTCGATCTTTTTCTGCCTTACAAGCTCTGCTATTTTCTCTATCAAACGGGCCTTGTTGACCTGATAGGGAAGCTCCGAAATGATGATCTGACTCCCCTTCTTGTGCTCTTCAATATCCACTCTCGCCCGCATCTTGACATGTCCGCGGCCGGTACTGTAAGCATCCACTATGCCCTTCCTGCCGTGTATGATACTGCCGGTAGGAAAGTCCGGGCCATTGATCTTTTTCATTATCTCCTTGACCGTAGCATCCGGCCTTTCGAGGAGCAGTAGCAGCCCGTCAACCAGTTCACCGAGATTGTGAGGAGGGATGTTGGTGGCCATGCCTACGGCTATGCCGGATGAACCGTTTACCAGCAGATTGGGAATGCGGGCCGGCAATACTGTCGGTTCTGCAGTTGTTTCATCAAAGTTTGGAATAAAGTCGACGGTCTCCTTGTCAATATCGACCAGCATCTCTTCGGCGATTTTCGCCAGCCTTGCCTCTGTGTAACGGTAGGCGGCCGCAGGGTCGCCGTCTATAGAGCCGAAATTACCCTGGCCATCAACGAGCGGATAACGCATATTAAAGTCCTGCGCCAACCGCACAAGCGCATCGTAGACCGCCGAATCACCATGTGGATGGTACTTTTTGAGAACCTCTCCGACTACGCCGGCGCACTTGGAGTACTTCTTGCCGGGCGTCAGCCCCTCCCTTAGCATAGCGTAAAGTATCCGTCGCTGTACCGGCTTAAGACCATCGCGGACATCAGGAAGGGCACGGCCAACGATTACGCTCATGGCGTAATCGAGGTACGATGTCTTCATTTCTTCTTCAATGTTTATAGCAAACCGAACCATTTAAATCTCCTTGAAAGCGCTCCCGGCCGGCCACGGGGAATAGATCGTTTAGTCCAGTGCCGAAAGCCTGTTTAAGCAAATAATTAAACGAGTTATTGACCTGAAATTATAACATTTCCGGCTGGAAAATAGTACGGATTTTGCCCGGCTGTAGCGCAAGAAAAAAAGATTAAGATCCGGTCAAATCACTATGCTGAGCCTGTTTTTGCCCGACTTCTTGGCATTGCAAAGCGCCCTGTGGGCTGAGTCTATTATCTCCTCTTTTTCCCTTTGACCTTCGTGGGGATTATATATTGTTACGCCGATGCTGACTGTCAGTTTTACGGGCTCTCTGTTGACGGTTATATCCATACTTTCAACGAGTTTTCTGATGCGCTCGGCAAAAAAAGTCGCTCTGTGGATATCTGTCTCCGGAAGAATGAATACAAACTCTTCTCCGCCGTATCTGGCCATAAAATCGGTATTCCTTATTGCTTTGCGAAGCTGCCCGGATATTTTGCAAATTACCGAATCACCATCACCATAGCTGAATCTGTCATTGACCATTCTAAACTCATCAATGTCCGCTATTATAACCGAGAGACTGTGTGAGTACCGCTCCGACCTGCTCATTTCTCTTTCAAGATAATCTTCAAAATATCTTTTATTGTTCAGTCCGGTCAGCTCATCCTGAAAGACCAGGCCGCGCAGTTTCTCATTGGCGATCTTCAGCTCGTTCGCAAGGTCCTCCACCTTCCTTTTCTCCTGCCTGAGTTCCAGCAGCAACTGCTCATATGTCAGATTAAGCCGGCCTAATTCCTCGTTTGCCTCCTGAAGAATCTCGGAGTATGGTTTGATATCGCCCGGGTCAATTTCAAAGAGGTGAAGGATCTCGACGGTTTTTTCTGCTACGCTGTCGATGAATTCATCCGTATGTGCGGCCTCAAGATTGAATTTTGCAGGAAGAAGCCCTTTGAGTTCTGTATAAGCCTCCGTACCTCTGCTCCCGTGATAAACAGAAGAAACCATGTCAGAAATCATCAGTACATCAACAAAGTCCTGAATTTCAGACGGGGTATTGTTAATGTTATGATGGTGGGCGACCGGCAGGTAAATATCTTCCGGGATGGACCATTTTTTCAGCACTTCACTCCCTACCGCCTGGTGATCAAATCCGAATACTTCCAGCTCAGCCTCACAGGATGTCACTCTTGAAGTTTTTTTCTTCAACAGAACCTTCAGATAGTCATCAGGCCGGCAGAGATACATGACAAGAACCCCGACATCCATAAGAAGAGGGGTAACGAATTTGTCTTCGCGCTTTATATTCAGCATCGCCGACAAAATCTCTGAACTGGTTGCGGCAGTAATCGATCTTCTCCAGAACAGGTCATGATCAAAGCCATCGATCGTATCCCGCTTGAATCCCTTGACCAAAACAAAAGACAAAGCGATGTTTTTCACCGCTTCCAGGCCCAGGATACTGACCGCTCTTTCTATGGATTCCACTTTACTGGAAAGTCTGTATAAAGATGAATTGGCGACACTGAGTATCTTTATTGACAAAGCGGGATCATTGGATATGATGCCGGCAAACTCCGACATGGAGGCTTTATCCTTTTGCGCGGCCTCAAGGATCTTCAGTGCAATCGCCGGAGGTGTCGGTAATGTAGCCGCACCTCGAATAAACTCATCTAACGTATCCATTCCATCTCCTGCCTATGCAACGTCCGCAATAACGATGTATGTATATTACTTACTTTTCGATAGATTCGCTTGCAAACTTGAGTTTACCCGATGCCGGTATGACTTTCCCTTAAGGTGTATAAACAGCTGAGGAGACTGCCCGTCATATTAATTATGCGGGAGAGGCGGGAGGTATGGTGCTGCCTGCAGGGACAAGAGGTAAAGGGCAACTGGATTCTCAGATATCGAGATTTCGCACCTCAAGTGCGTGTGTGGCTATGAACTCCTTGCGGGGCTCGACCTGATCACCCATGAGCGTACTGAATATCTCCTCTGCCTTGATCGAATCCTCTATGGTGACCTGCAGGAGGGTCCTCTTTTCAGGATTCATTGTAGTCTCCCACAACTGCTGAGGATTCATCTCACCAAGACCTTTGTAGCGCTGGATATTCAAGCCCTTCTTGGCAACAGACAAGATGAAGTCAAACAGCTCTCGTGAGCTGGCAAACTTTCTTTCGTCTTTCTGGTATATGACAGTATAAGGTGGATGACCCAATCCCCTCAACTCGTGAAAAACCTTCTGCAGTTCTCTGAAGTCCGGCGATGACATGAACTCGTAATCGACGACGACACCTGCCATGCCCCTCCTGAGTGAAACAGCAAGGGCCTGGTGTTCTTCATCCTCAACAAGCGTGTGCTGAAGATTGGGGAATTCCTTTTGCAGTTTCTTCACAACGGCCTCTACATCTTTTTTGCTCTTGAGAAAATCCCTGTCAAGGTCGTAATGGAGCAGGGCCTTGATGATGGCGGGGTCGTTCTTGCGCTTCTCGAACCATTCCAGCAGTTTTTCGAACTTCGAAAGGTTCTTTATGTACGGTATGATCGCCTTGCCCGAAAGCGTGCTCCCGTTTCGTATTTCTATATCATCGGCAGCCAGTTCGAACAGCATATCCTCAAGCATATTTTCGTTCTGGATATACTTTTCGGTCTTGCCCCTCTTTACCCGGAAAAGCGGTGGCTGCGCAATGTAGAGATAACCCTTTTCAATGATCTCCGGCATCTGCCTGAAGAAGAAGGTAAGAAGCAATGTCCTTATATGTGCTCCGTCAACATCCGCATCCGTCATGATCACCACCTTGTGATACCGCGCCTTTTCTATATTGAAATCATCAGACCCGATGCCTGTGCCCAGCGCGGTTATCATCACCTTGATCTCCTCCGAGCTGAGCATCTTGTCGAACCGTGCCTTTTCCACATTGAGAATCTTGCCCTTCAGCGGCAGTATCGCCTGTGTATGCCGGTCACGGCCCTGCTTCGCCGACCCGCCGGCTGAATCTCCCTCTACTATAAACAGTTCACTCAGCTCGGGGTTCTTTTCGGAACAGTCGGCAAGCTTTCCGGGTAAACCCGTATCCTCGAGAGCACCCTTTCTCCTTGTAAGCTCACGGGCCTTTCTCGCGGCCTCACGCGCGCGTGACGCCTGTATCGCCTTTTCTATAATCTTCTTGACTACCGAGGGGTTCTGTTCAAAATAAAAACCGAGCGCATCGTTGACAACCGATTCGACGAGCCCCTTGACCTCGGTGTTGCCGAGCTTTGTCTTGGTCTGCCCTTCGAACTGGGGATTAGGCAGCTTGACGCTTATGACAGCGGTCAGTCCTTCCCTGATGTCGTCGCCGGTAATAGAATCCTTGCTGTTTTTCAGCAACCCTGCTGCTGTTGCATAGCTGTTTGCCGTCCTGGTCAGGGCAGACTTGAAGCCTGCAAGGTGACTCCCGCCTTCTTTAGTGTTGATATTATTGGCAAAGGAATGGATCGTCTCCGTATAGCTGTCGTTGTACTGAATAGCCACCTCGACTGATATACCGTCCTTCTCTCTGGAAATGTATATGGGTTTAGGATGCAGTTTCGTCTTGTTCTTGTTCAGGTGTTCAACATAAGAAATGATGCCGCCTTCGTAGTGAAAGGTCTGCTGCTTGTTGGCCCGCTCGTCCACAACTGTTATCTTCAATCCCCTGTTGAGAAACGCCAGTTCCCTGAACCTGTGAGCAAGGGTGTCAAAGTTGAATTCCACGGTATCAAACATCTCTGAGTCCGGTTTGAAGGTGATCTTTGTGCCCCGCTTGCTGGTCTTGCCGACCTTCGCCAGCTTCCTGGCCGGGACACCCCGCTCGTAATGCTGCTGCCAGACCTGTCCATCCTGCTTTATCTCAAGGTCAAGCCACTCGGACAATGCATTAACGACTGACACTCCTACCCCATGAAGACCGCCGGATATTTTATATGCCTTGCTCTCAAACTTGCCGCCGGCATGCAACTCGGTAAGAGCTATCTCTGCGGCCGATCTCTTGCGGGGGTCGCCCGGATGCACACCTGTAGGAATACCGCGACCATTGTCCAGCACAGTTATGCTGCCTTCGGTATGAATTGTCACCTCTATCGTATCGCAGTGTCCTGCCAGCGCTTCGTCAACGCTGTTGTCGACTACTTCGTAAACAAGGTGATGCAGTCCCTCAAAACTCGTGTTTCCGATATACATTGCGGGGCGTTTTCTAACACCCTCAAGCCCCTTGAGTACCTTGATGTCTCCGGCGCCGTAATCGTTTTCAGCCATTGATGATTTCTTTGCCATTTATATCCTTCCGTGTCAGTTTTTGCTTACTAAGATATTATCAAAATCAGACGGGTCGGGAGTCTCTGCATAGGTTCGCTTTCATGTCCTCATGGGCATGACTACACACCTGTAGTTAGCGTTACCCGATTCCCGGAGGAGGGTGGGACTCAGCGGCTCCTGAAGCTCCAAAGTGACTTCATCCCCATCCATCGCCTGCAGGATATCCATGAGGTACCGTGCATTATAACCCACCGTCATATCATCGCCTTTGTACTGCGCAGATATCTCTTCCCTTGCCTCACCTATATCAGGATTCATCGATATCAATGTAAGCCGTCCGGCCTCTAAATCTATCCTTACCGCATTTGTTCTCTCCCGGCTCATGATCGAGGTGCGGCGGAGTGCCTTGAGAAAAGGGGTCTTCTCCACAGAAACCAGCTTTTCGTTGTTCTGCGGAATAACCTGTTCGTAGTTTGGATAAGTCCCCTCAATGAGTCTTGAAGCAAGAAGAGTTTCATCAAAACTGAAGAAGATATGATTCTTGCCCAGATATACAGTAGCATCCCCTTCCGCGTCTTCGAGCAGCTTCCTCATCTCTATAGCCGCCTTCTTCGGCAGAATAAGCTTCTTCTCTTCCGCAAGCTTGATATCGATATCGAACGATACAATCGAGAGCCTGTGACCGTCCGTGCCGACCACACGAATCTCTGTCTTCTTCTTGGCGGGGATGATATGAAGCAAAAGGCCGTTCAACGTATAACGGGTGTCGCTCTCACCAGTGGCATATATCGTTTTGTCGATCATGTCTTTCAGGACAGATGCCGGCAGGCTGAATTCCACCGATTTACTCACTTCCGGGAGGGCAGGAAAATCCTCTGCCGGCAAGCCCATGAGTTTGAACGTGCTCTTGCCGGAGGTCACCTTTATCCAGTTGTTTTCCTGTGCCTCGAGGACGATTTCACCCTCGACTTCCCTGGCTATTTCGAACAGCTTGCGAGCCGGTATACATAATCCTCCTGATCCGCTGATATCCGCCTTCAGGGGCCCTCTCAGAGCTATGTCAAGATCAGTGGCCATAAGAGATGCCTCTTTGTCAACTTTCAGGAGAAAATGGCTCAGAATGGGCATGGTCGTTTTGCGGTCGACAATGCCCTGAATCTTCTGAAGTGCGTTCTGAATCTCGTCCTTCTGAATTTTCAGCTTCATCATACCCTCCCGGGATTAGTGCGCATATGATTATCTGCCACTAATAACTCTTTATTTTCTTCATGAGGTAATCGACCTTCTTGTCGAACTCCTCGTCTTCCTTCATCTTCTTCTCTATCAGCTTGCATGCGTGTATAACGGTAGAGTGATCCTTGCCCCCGAATCCCTTCCCGATTTCACTCAGCGAGGACCCCGTCAGGACTTTGCAAAGATACATTGCCACCTGACGCGGAAAAGCGATATCCCGGGTCCTCTTTTTCGCCTTTATGTCCTGAACCTTCAGCCCGTAATATTCGCAGACCGTCTTTTGTATGAAGTCCACTGTCAAGGCCCTCTCCTCATCGTGGATGAGATCCTTCAGGACATCCTTAGCCATCTCGATCGAGATCGTCTTCCCGGTAAGGGAAGAATGAGCGCCGAGCCTTATCATGCATGCCTCTAAATCCCTGATGTTTGACCTGATCTTGCTGGCCAGAAAAAAACTTACATCCTCCGGCAGAACTATGCCTTCCATCTCGGACTTCTTGCCGAGTATGGCCATCTTCGTTTCCACATCCGGAATCTGTATGTCCGCAATCAGACCCATCCCGAACCGCGACCTCAGCCTCTCGGTTATCGGTGAAATATCCTTGGGAGGCCTGTCGCTGGAAAAAACAATCTGCTTATGACTGTCATAGAGGGCATTGAACGTATGAAAGAGCTCTTCCTGCGTGCCGCTCTTACCCGCTATAAACTGTATATCATCTATGATAAGTACATCAAGCCCCCTGTACTTCGCCTTGAACTCATCCATCTTGTCATTTCGCATGGAATAGACAAACTCGTTAGTGAACTGCTCAGCCGGTGCATACAGAAGTTTCATTCCGGGCTGCTTGTCTATGATAGCGTTTCCAATGGCGTTCATAAGATGGGTCTTGCCGAGTCCGACCCCGCCATAAATAAACAGGGGATTGTAGGCCTTGCCCGGTGAATCAGCAACCGCCCGTGAGGCTGCATGGGCAAACTGGTTGCTCGCCCCCACGACAAATGTCTCGAATACGAATTTCGGACTGAGATAGATTCCTCTGCTTGCGAGTTTGGCCCGCCTGTTCTCATCGAGGGTTTCTTTCTTCCTGATCGCCTTTTCTTCCCTGCGCTTTAATATCTCAAACTTGACCGGTATCGGTTTTTTTACTATATTTTCAACAGTTTCTGAGATGAGGCCGGGATAGTGATCCTCTATCCATTCCTTGAAGAATTTGTTGGGGACCTCCAGAATTATCTCTTCATCCTGCAGACGCAGCAACTTCAGAGGCCGAAACCAGAGATCGAAAGTCTGGCTGCCCACTTTTCCCTCGATTGCTTCTATAGTTTTTGACCAGGCCTCTTCGATTTTCATTACCCTTTTCGATATTTTCTACTGCGGTCTTCTTAGAGAGCACCCTAAGTTATTCACACATGTGAATAATGTGTTGATAACTTTCCCTGGGAAGAAGAGTTAGTTATTATATACCATATCATTTGCTATAGGCAAGCTTTTTTTTCAACATCCAAAAAAACTGTAACCTCTTGATATATCAATTAAATTATAAAGCCACTCCTTAAACATGAAACGTTGATATATTTTATCCCCAATCTTGACAAACTCAGGGCTTTGGCCTACTTTTTTAAGAAATTTCCTTACGTATATTTCAGGAAATCGCCTTCCAGTGAAGGCACATTGAGTACTATATGCATGTAATCTAATCTTTTTACCTGAAATGCCGATAAGATATCCGTGATGCGGAAGGTTCTGAAGTGGTTGAATTCACAGGCCGCCGGTATTATATACGCCGCCCTGAGCCTTGTTTTTCTCTGGATGACCACCAATGCCGTTCAGCTTTATGATTCATTCCCGGAGTTTTTCGGCAATGATGCGATGATGATCATCGGCCTGCTGCTACTGGCCTCCGTTGTTCTGTACACACTTTTTGTCATCATATTCGGCTACTATGTGCCGGACGAGCACAAGCGGCTCTTCAATATCCTGTTTATCATGCTGTCGTCCGTATATGTAATAGTGCCGCTGTGTTCGCGGCCGTCGCTGGTGATTACGCTGATGGACATGGCGGACAGAATAATCCTCTCCAGACTCTGAAGGGCTTTATCCCTCTTTATTCATGAATTTCCGGGAGGTGTGGCGAAAAAAAATATTGGCGATACCTCAGCCGAATACCAGAAAATACAATCTGTAAGTTCCACAGTTCCATGTTCCACGCTATGCGTCTCCATTAATCCCATCGCGTTCAAGATTTTTTTGAGCCATGCCTCCCGGGATAAAACAATTATGTGAATAATATGGGTTATACATTGAACTTGAAGTTGATGATGTCCCCGTCCCTGACCTCGTAAGTCTTCCCCTCCTGCCGTACAAGCCCCTTTTCACGGGCAGCGGTCATATTCTCCCCGGACGCAATAAAATCGTCGAAACTGACGGTCTCCGCCCGGATGAAGCCCCGCTCTATGTCTGAATGAATCTTTCCGGCAGCCTGCTGGGCATTCGTGCCATTCCTGATAGTCCATGCGCGTACCTCATCCTTGCCGACGGTCAGAAAAGAAATGAGCCCGAGGGCCTCATAGGATACCTTGCAAAGTTTGTGCATTGCAGGCTCTTCTATGCCAAGGTCCGCAAGAAACTCACCGCGCTCTGCCTCATCGAGTTGAGCTATCTCCATCTCTATTTTTCCGCACAGCGTAATGACCGGGGGAACGGCACCGGTGCCCTTTTTCGCAAAATACGCGCGGGCATCGCTGACAAGTCCTTCCGACCTCTCCGAGTTCAGGTCATCTTCCCCAATATTGATTACAATGATCTCCGGCATGGTCGTAAGGAACTGATAGGGCAACATAAGGCGTCGTTCTTCTTCCGAGAAAGAAACATCTCTTAATGATGTCTCGGCCTCTAATGCCTCCCTGCATTTTTCGATCAGCTTCCTGTCGGCCTCGTCAGGCTTCTTCCCCTTGCGCGCCTGTTCATCGATCTTCTCCAGTCTCTTTTCAACAAACTCCAGGTCGCCGAGGATCAGCTCGTCTTCAAATGAAGATATATCTCTCAGAGGATTTATATCTCCTGCCGGATGAACAACAGACTCATCTTCGAATGCGCGAACTACATGAACGATCGCATCGGAATCCTTTATCAGAGAAAAGACGCGGCTGTTATGCTTGATATCGCCGGTGGTAATGCCGGGGAAGTCAGTGTATTCGACCGTCGCATAAGTGGTCTTTTTCGGCTCGTAGATTTCTGACAGTTTCGCTACGCGTTCATCCGGAATTTTCACTATGCCCGCCTGAGGCTCTGTATCGGATGAGATCGCCGCAGGATAGACCGTGGTTTCCAGCGACAATCCCGTAAGGGCATTGAATACGGTCGTCTTACCCGAGTTGCCGAATCCTGTAATGACAAGCTTCAATTATACTGCCCCGCCTTTGAAGACATCTTAACGGACCTTCCTGAAGCTCTGGTAGGCGGCCCTGACCGTCCTGTTTAT
>CAZZGC010000016.1:16556-24174 GCA_964653915.1 uncultured Thermodesulfovibrio sp. | reverse complement strand
CTCGGATATACTTACCGCATGGGGATGGAGATTATAGGCCGGCCGTAGGCGGTTCGTTCTTTCCATTACTTGACATCTTCATTTTTGATCATATAGAATTCAGCAGTTTGGGACATGGCGAAGAAATTTCTTGGATTTGCACTTACGGGTATTCTGTTTTTTCTGATACTGCTGCCGGCTGGCGCGTCTGCTGCACAGGTTGCGGTTCAGTACGTTTATGACAGGCGGGGGCAGGTGCATGCCGTTTACTATGAAAACGGCATGGTTACTGATTATATTTACGATTCTTCAGGTAACAGAATATCCCGGACGGTGTCCAACGCGGCATCTGTTAACTCACCGCCTGGACAACCCCATAATATTTTCCCGTCTGACTCTTCTTCAGGTCAGCCACTTGCCGTACAATTCGAATGGAATGCCGTAACCGACCCTGACCCCGGAGATATTGTTACTTACGATCTTTACGTCGGCGCATCCATAGATCCGCCTCTTGTCGGTTCCGGAATTCGGGCAACCACATTCACAATCCGGCTTTCCGCCCTGACTCGATATTACTGGAGAGTCGATGCCCGCGACAACAGGAACAATGTGACATCAGGCACTCTCTGGAGTTTTGTTACAACTGATGATTCCGATGCCGACGGATTTGCTGACTCTTCAGATAACTGCCCTTATATATTCAACCCGGCATCGTCGTGGGTGGACATCAACGGCATAAATCACCAGGACGAACAACCGGATATGGACCTTGACGGCTCTGGTGATGCCTGCGATACGGACAAAGATGGGGACGGAATTGATCTGACTGTTCCGGACAACTGCCCTTCTATACCTAACCCGTTGCAGCAGGATCTGGATGGAGACGGGTACGGTGATGATTGTGACGATGATGATGACAGTGACGGAATCCGGGACTCTTATGATAATTGTGTACAGGTATATAATCCGTTGCAGTCGGACATCGATAGTGACGGCACCGGTGATGCCTGTGACACTGATATGGACGGCGACTGGATCCCTGATCTTTCCGACAACTGTCCGGCAGTGGCAAACGGGGCACAGAAGGATATGGACGGAGATGGAACAGGCGACCGCTGCGACACGGACATGGATGGGGATGGAGTGGACAATATCGATGACAACTGTCCGTTTGATCCGAACGCTTCGCAGGATGATTCGCACGGTATGGGATTCGGGGATTCCTGCACGATATATCATTGTGTCTCCGATTCCGCTGGTCTTCAGTCGGCGCTGACGGTTGCACGAAACAATGGCGTGAATGATGTGATTCGGATTGAGACGGGCATTTACCGAACGGCGGACAACAACAATCTCCGTTTCAGATACTCGTCGACGGAACCATACAGTATCGTTGTAGAAGGCGGGTACTCCGCCGCGTGCTCTGTCCCGAGCACCGATCCATCTTATACTGTTGTCGATGGAATGATAGATGCCCAGGCGGACATACGTAGTTCGAAGGTGATCGAGATAATTGATGCAGGACTTACCGATTATGATGACTGGCTCGGTATAGCTAATGTAAAAGTGGTAGTCCGTCTGCTAGATGTCCGGAACGGAAAAAGCGGCATGTACATAAAATCATTCAGCGGTGATGTTTCTGTAGAGGATTGCAACTTTATAGACAACGGTGATTCAAGCTGGGGAGGTCTGAAGGCAGCCGCAGATGAGGGGGATCTATTTGTGAGAAGATGTTTAATAAGCGGCAATGTATCTGCATATAAGACAGGAGCTTGTGTAGAGACAGCCACAGGACATATTGAGATGGAAAATAACGTGATCACAGACAACGAGGCCGGAGCAGGAAATGGCGGCGGAGTATATGCTCTTGTATTGAATGACGGAGGGGAATTCAGGTTCATCAATAATACGGTGGCCTATAACAGATCTACGTACACGACCGGTCAAGGCGGTGGGCTGTTCCTGAGTCTCGCAGCCCTTGCTGCGCCGCCAACCATAGCCAACAATATTTTCTGGAATAACGCGGCCTTTAGAGGCAGGGATGTCTATATCGACAATCCCGGCCAAGTGGATACATTGCTTTTAAACAATAACCTTGATATCCCGTCTGTTGCCGGCCATTATTCATCTGCGACAGGGAATATATATGTTGATCCCCTTTTTAAGGATGCTGCAGGTGGAGATTACCACCTGCAGCAACACTCGCCTCTGATTGACCTGGCAAACGCCACATTTTCACCGGATCATGACATGTATGGCGACCCCAGGCCTGTAGACGGAAATGGTGATTCAGTATCACTACCCGACATCGGGGCGGATGAGTTCGTACCTTCATATCCGGACTCTGACGGTGATGGCATAGCTGATGTGACCGACAACTGCCGGTACACGGCGAACCCTGCACAGGAAGATACGGACCAGGATGGCTACGGGAATATTTGCGATTGCGATCTGGATAACGATGGATTTGTCGGCCCTAACGACTTTACTCTCTTTGGCGCTGCATGGTGGTCATCCGCATCTTCCGGGAACTGGAATCCGGACGCGGATTTCGATTCGGACGGGTTTGTGGGGCCTTTTGATTACACTGTATTCAGCCGCCGATGGTGGACACAGGCGCCGTGGGAGTAGCTTTATCGCGGGAAAGGAGTAAGCAGAGTGCAGTAGGCAGTGTAATCGCAAGCGACCGCAGTTCTAATTATAGTTAACTGAGGATTAAGAGGGGGCATGCATGAAAAACATTACGATTCCATTTTTCATTACGGTACTGCTGATTATACAGGCAGTGGCCGCCAAGGCATACAATATCGAAATCACAAGCAGAGGATCAACTACCGTATCATACGGGCAAACTGTTTATATCGACATTATTTTCCATCCCGACAGTGGCGGCAATATGCTCGGTGACTATGGATTCAATATCCTGTATGATTATTCTGAATTAAGATGGAATGTAACAGACACAATACTGTCTCCGCCTTCACCACTGAGCGTTGTTTTTAAGCCATTTGAGGACTCCGGCTACGCCGGAAGGCTGAACGGGATAAGCGGGTTGAGTTCCCTGTCGTCTCAACAGGGCGCATTCATTTACAACCCGGTCAGTATAGCTACACTGGCGTTCATGCCTGTTAATGCGGTAAAGGACGGTCTTATTGATGTCTGGCTGGATACTTTTAGTGCCGGTACCGGATTTACAGTCGACGGACAGGGTATCTCTGTTGACTCGATGCCGGCAAGTTACAGTGGCGTTGACATAAGTATTTCATCCGGTGGCGTGACCGCCCCGGAACCGTCTGGAGCAGTTTTGTTTGTTGCGGGAATGACTGTGATTGTAACGGCGGGAAAGACGGGAAAAGACAGTATGCAGTAAGGAGTATGCAGTAGGCAGTAGGGGCATGGCGGTGCCATGCCCTGAAGCGGGAGAGGAAGTAAGCAGTAGACAATAGGGGCGTATTGCTGTACGCCCGGAGCGGGAAAGGGGGCATATGTTAGAATGAGGCATGTCTGTTGTAATGAAGTTTTCAGAGGACCGGGAAGACTGTCTTAAAAAGGCATCGACGATTGTCAGGGAGGGCGGCCTAGTGGCATATCCGACAGAAAGCTATTATGCGCTGGGTGTTTCCGCAATGAATGGTGCAGCTCTTGAGAGGTTGTTTGCCTTAAAAAAAAGACCGCTTGACAAGGCGCTGCCTTTAATTATCTGGAGCCGTGAGGCCGTGGATCTACTTGTGAAATCGATACCGGATATAGCCGATCATCTCATGAAGAGATACTGGCCCGGTCCCCTTACATTGATATTTGATGCCTTGCCCGATATCCCGCCCATTTTGACGGGGGAAACTGGCAAGGTAGCGGTGAGGATTCCGGGTGACAGAATTTCATATGCTCTTGTGTCGCATCTCAAGATGCCGCTCACAGCTACAAGCGCCAATCTTTCCTCAATGCCCCCTGCAAACGATGCCGATGCAGTTGCTGAGTATTTCGGAGAAGGCATTGATTTGATAATAGACGGGGGTGTTTCTCCCGGTGGACTGCCCTCTACGATCATGGATGTTACGGTACAGCCCCCGAAGGTATTGAGATTTGGCAGGGTGGAGATAGATGGGTCTTTTTTCCATCAGAGCGGCACTTGAAAAATTAATTTCCCATTCTTAAAATATGAAGCTGTGCGGATTCTCAAGTGTGGGGTGAAAGGAGAGTCTTATGATAGCGGTAGAGAATCTGACCAAATATTACAGCGATTCCTGTGCAGTAGACAACATCAGCTTCAGGATAAACAAGGGTGAAATCCTTGGCCTGTTAGGTCCCAATGGGGCGGGCAAAACTACAACGATGAGGATACTCACCTGCTACCTCCAACCCACTTCCGGAAACATTTCTGTTAAAGAGTTCAACATCCGTGACAATCCTCTGGAGATAAAAAACCTTATCGGTTATCTGCCGGAAGCCGCCCCTATATATCCCGACATGCTTGTTTATGATTATCTTAGCTTTGTGGCTGATCTGCGCGGCCTTGGCCACGATATGCAGGACGGCAGGCTGAAGGAACTGGCCGGCATGTGTGGTATTACCGACGTCATGCACAGACCAATAAATGAGCTCTCAAAGGGTTATAAACAGAGGGTCGGCCTTGCTCATGCCATGATCGGGGATCCTGAAATACTCGTGCTTGATGAGCCGACATCTGGACTCGATCCCAACCAAATTGTGGAGATCAGGGATATTATCAAGAGGATAGGAAAGGAAAAAACCGTGATCCTCTCTACGCATATTCTCAGTGAGGCTGAGGCCACATGCGACAGAATCGTTATAATCAGCAGGGGCAGGATAGTGGCCGATGGGGCAACGGAGGAACTGAAGAGCAAGACCGGGAGCGGTTACATGATTGAGATATCGGTCATGCATGACAGCTTTGACGATGTAAAGAGTGCTCTGCAGGTTGTGTCAGGTATAAACGAGATCACTCTTGACAGACAGGAAGAGGGAATAATCGATTTTCATGTCGCCTGCAGCGGTGAACAGGATGTCCGGCCGGAAGTCTATTCAGCAATAAGAGAGCATGGCTGGACTTTACTTGAATTCCACAGAGAGGGTCGCGACCTCGAAACAATATTCAGGGAACTGACAAGAGACAACTGATATGAAAAGCGCATCGAACATATTCAGGAAAGAGTTCAGAGGGTACTTTATTTCCCCTATAGCATATATAGTGATTACGATCTTTCTTGTGCTTACGGGCTGGTTTTTCTTTTCAACCTTTTTCATTTACAGCCAGGCGGAGATGAGAAACTTTTTCAACCTTCTGCCTCTGATTTTTTCTTTCATCATCCCGGCTATAACAATGAAATTGTTCGCGGAGGAGTTCAATACCGGCTCCTACGAGCTATTGATGACAATGCCTGTTTCGTCGGTAGATATTATTACGGGCAAGTTTCTTGCCGCTACCGCCTTTGCTGCGGTAATGCTCGCCCCGACCCTACTGTATGCCTTCTGTATATCGCTCATAGGCGACCTTGACTGGGGCCCGGTGATTGGCGGATACGTTGGGGCGGTCCTGCTCGGGGCAGCTTTTTCAGCAATCGGGCTGTTTGCATCGTCTCTTACGAGAAATCAGATCATAGCCTTCATAATCGGTATGACATTCTGTTTTGCGCTGACACTGATCGACAAAATGCTTTTTTTTCTCCCCGAGTCTATTCTGAATCTGATTCAGTACTTAGGCGCAGACTTCCACTTCCAGAACATCGCAAAGGGAATTATAGACTCGAGGGATATCCTGTACTTTCTAAGTATCTGCTTTGTGATGCTCTATGCTACTCACCTTGTGATACAGGAGAAGAGTTGAAATGAAGGGTCTCAACACCAGATATTACAGATTTGTGATTTATCTGATAATAGTGGTACTGCTTAATGTCGCCGGTATCACCCTCTTTGTGCGTGCAGATCTCACATCCAACGATGTATACTCTCTGTCAGAGGCAAGCGGAAAGGTGGTCTCTACCCTTTCCGAGCCGCTTACGGTCAAGGTGTTTTTCACAAAGAACCTCCCTGCGCCATATAACAATATCGAGCGTTACCTCCATGATCTTCTGGAGGAGTATGCCCTGGCTGGGGGGAAGTATTTCAATTACAGGTTCTACAATGTTTCTTCCGATGACGACGATGAATCGAGGCAGAACCAGCGATTGGCCAGTGATTACGGAATTCAGCCCGTACAGGTACAGAATATCGAACATGATGAGGTCAAGTTCCAGAAGGCATATATGGGGATGGTCCTTATTCATGGAGATGTGATAGAGACGATTCCGACCATAACCTCTACCGAGGGACTTGAGTACAGGATTACGTCCGCGATTCAGAAGATGAACAACAAGATAAGCGCCCTTCTGCGTTTGAAGGATAAGATAAGGGTCAGGCTTTACTTATCTTCTTCCCTTCGGGCTGTCGGCCCTTACATGAATATAACCGGCCTTGCCGAGCTGCCTTCAAAAATCGAGACCATGGTAAAGCGTTTGAACGACAAAAACTATGGAAAGCTGAGTTTTGAGTATATTGATCCCACTATGTCGGAGGCGGCGGCCGAGGAGGCCGAGAAGAACGACGTACTGCGCCTCAAGTGGGATGAATTCAGGGACAGGCGCGGCCGCACCATTAAGGCAGACAGAGGATATGCCGGCATAGTTGTTTCACACGGTGACAGGGTCGAGCATGTGGAGCTTATCAAGGTTTTCAGGCTGCCTCTGTTCGGAACCCAGTATCAGCTTGCAGAGATGAGTGAAATAGAAGAGGCCATAGGCGGTACCATAGAATCCGTCGTAGATATAAATGAACAGATCGGTTATCTTGCCGATCATGACACTCTGCCACTGACCGGACCGCCACCGATGTTTGCGCGGGGACATGGTGACTCGCTTTCGGCGCTTAACGGCCTGCTGTCCGGAGTCTATACGGTAAAGAACATTAGCCTTAAAGACGGAGAGATTCCCGACGGTCTGAAATTCCTCATGATAGCCGGTCCAAAGGAGAAATTTTCCGACTATGAGCTGTATCAGATAGACCAGTTCCTCATGAAGGGCAACAGCCTTGCCATCTTCCTTGATTCATTCAAAGAGGTCCAGAGCAGCGGGAATCCCATGATGGGCCGTTCCTATTACATGCCGGTTGAGACCGGACTGGAAAAACTGCTTGCCCATTATGGTCTAAACATCAGGCGTTCCATAGTGCTCGATGAAAACTGCTACAAGCAGCAGGTGCCGAGGGCCTATGGCGGGGGCGAGCGAAAAATATATTATGCGCCTATTATCAAGAGTGAAAACATCAATTCCGGGGCTGAATATCTGAAAAATATAAAGGGCCTTGTGATGCTCAAGGCATCTCCTGTAACAGTGGATGAAAAGAAGATATCCGACAACGGCCTGAAGGCCGAGGTTCTGGTTTCTTCTTCTGACAGGGCATGGGAGATGAAGGACAGAATTGATCTGAACCCCATGTTCATGAGCCCACCTTCGGACGAGAGCGAGTTTGGCAAGCGGACGCTTGCTTATGTAGTCGAGGGAGAGTTCCCGAGTTATTTTGCGGACAGGCAGATACCCGAGAAAGAAGAAGAGAAAAAGGAAGAGAAAAAGGAAGAGAAAAAGGA
>CAZZGC010000016.1:11269-16456 GCA_964653915.1 uncultured Thermodesulfovibrio sp. | reverse complement strand
GAAGAGAAAAAGGAAGAGAAAAAGGAAGAGAAAAAGGATAAGAAAGAAAATGGTATCGACATGTCGAAGATAGAAGCGGGAGGGGCCGTGATCAAAAAGGGAAAACCGGGAAAGATATTCCTGATAGGTTCCTCCGAGATACTCAGGGACAATGTAATTGATGAAGAGGGCAAGACCCCGAATGCCCAGTTTGTCATGAATGTTGTAGATTACCTCAACGGTCATGGAGATGTGGCCGTAATGCGGAGCAAGACGCAGAAATTCAACCCTATCGCTGATGTTTCGCCTGCTGTAAGGACATCAATAAAGACGGCGAATATTGCTGGGTTGCCGCTGCTTGTTGTAGTGGCGGGAATAATAGTCTGGGTAAGGCGGACGGCAAGAAAGCGCATGATTCAGCGCATATTCAGCGGGAACTGAGAACTATGTTATTAATTTTCAGCTTTTTTCATGCGGCACTGCAGTGCCGCATGCGCAATCATCGGAACAGAGTTCTCCATAGATAAGTAAAGGAGTGAATTGATGAAGGGAAAGGAAATCGCAATTCTGTTTTTTATCATTGCGGTGCTCGCTTCCTATATATTTTCTGAAAAGGGCGAGAAGACCCACTACAAGTTGCCTGAGCTGCCAAGGATAGAAAATTCCGGCGTATCCAAAATGACCATAAAGAAAAAAGACGGCACAATTATCCTCTCGAAGGAGCAGGAGAAGTGGTATGTGGGAGAGAAGAGATATCCGGCTGACGAGAAGAGAGTTAACGGAATGATCAGTAAGATCGCTTCAGTTACGCTCACTGACCTCATAGCCGAATCAGGCAACTACGCCCGATACGAGTTGGATGATGAACATGTTATCGATGTATCCATCTTCAAGGGAGATGACCTGCTCAGGAGGGTCCTGATAGGAAAACCCGCTTCATCATACCGGCATACCTTTGTCAGAATCGATGATGATCCCCTTGTTTATAATTCCCTGGGCAATTTGAGGGTTGAATTCAACAGGTCCGTATCTGATCTGCGTGACAAGAAGGTAATGGCATTCAGTGAAGAGATAACCGATATCACGTTGAAGAAAAATGATAAGGAACTCAGGCTTGTCAGAGTTAAAGCCCCTGAATCGGAAGATACTGAAGACAAGGAAGCCTCGTCAGCAGGCGCAACCGGGAAAAAGGCTCAGTGGCAAACCGCTGACGGCAAGGCGGTCAAGTCAGATGAGGTGGAAGGGATCATAAATTCGCTCTCGCATTTTCTCTGTGACGGCTTTATCGAAGACAGAAAGAAAGAGGATTTTGCATCACCGGCCTATACAATAAAGCTCAGGGGAATAAATGAATTTTCTATCTCCTTTTTTGATAAAAAGGACGGCAAATATCAGGCGGTTTCCTCTTACAGTAATTACCCGTTCCTAGTTTCGGAGTGGAAGGCAAAGCAGCTCATCAAGGATTTCAATGAATTGTTGGCGGACGAAGACTCTGCTGCGAAGGCTCAAAAAAAGGGCCCTTGATTCAGGAGGTGAACTGACGGAAGTCACTCATGATTTCACGGATAAATTTCTCTTTTCTTTTGTCGTAGTAGATCATCTTGCCGCGCATGTATGAGCGGAAGTTGTAGAAGAAATATACCTCGAAGCAGCATCCGGCCACGGCGCCGATGATCATGAGCTCATAAATCCGGTCGGCCACAGGGAACTGTGGTGGACGGAATTTCAGAATCAGCACGGTGATGAGACAGAGAGCGACAAGTATAATCTTGAATATCCTGTAGAACTTTCGCTCCGTAACGCTTAATTCAACGTTCTCTAAGTAGTCAAACAGATTGCCGGCCTTGATCCTGAATGCGTCCCAGTCACATTTCTTTGCACAGAATATGAGGGCATTGCGGTATCTGTGAACCTCTTCATTGAATCTCTTCTGAAGCTCCTTCTTCATAAATACCCCAGTGTTCCAGCCTCTATATTTATTATATCTTATTATATCGGTAGCAAAAGGGGATTCTTTATGTTATATATGTATTATCCCCCTCCCGTCGATGGAGGGGGATAACAGAGGTGGCATCCACAGGAATCTCTGAAGAACCATATAAGAGGAGGAAGCAGATGATGATTATGGATAGAGAGCTGATTACAGTCAAATGCATATACCCGATGGCGAGGAGGCCGGTGCTGATTCTGATTCTGGCGGCCGTGCTCATATTTCCTGCATGTGCGCCGCAGAACAAGACACAGCAGGGTGCTCTGGTAGGTGCTGGAGGAGGAGCGGCAGCCGGTGCCCTTGTCGGGCAGCTCATCGGCAGGAATACTGAATCAACTTTGATCGGGGCTGCTATCGGGGCGGCGATAGGCGGGGCAGCCGGAGCCGGTGTCGGTCATATGATGGACAATCAGGAGCGTGAGATGAGGCAGGCCCTGGCAAATTCCGAGGCGGCGGCTGTTAGACGTGAGGGGAATCTTCTTGCCGTTACTCTTCGTGGTGATGTCACATTTGATTTTGATTCGGCTGTAGTAAAGCCGGGCGCCTATTCGGAACTCGAGCGTATAGCCGGTGTTGTGGTGAACTATCCTGACACAGTTCTTCGTGTGGAGGGACATACTGACAGTATCGGACCTGAAGAGTATAACATGGTGCTCTCATCCCGGAGGGCCGAGGCGGTCAAGAACATCCTTATAGCCAAGGGTGTTCCCTCGCGGAACATAGAGACTATCGCTTACGGTGAATCCATGCCCGTCGCGACAAACGAAACAGAGGCGGGAAGGATGAAAAACAGGAGAGTTGAGATAAAGATAGCCCCCAGGAACTATTAGCCGGTTTTTCTCAGGCGGCGACGAACTTTTCCCGTGCCATCTCAATCTTGATCTTGACACGGTTTATTTCCGAGGCGACGCTCTCGATGAATCCTAGCATGTCCTCATGCTTGCTGCCCTTTTGCTCCATCGTCTTTTCAAGGGCCTTAAGGTCTGTGAAGTAGGACTGGTACTTTTCCATCAGCATCCTCTGCAGGTGAGCACTCGATTCGTCAATGAGTTTGCCAATATACTGGAATTTCAGGTTTTCGCGGTAGTTGTCGAAATGGAATCTTATCGCCTCCACGGTCTCTTCTTTCATTACATCAATGCTGCCGGCGAGCGCCTTAATCTGCTCGTCGGTTCTGTCGCCAAGGGCTGACTTTCTGAGCACCTTCTTAAAGAGCTTGGTCATCGAATAAAGGCCCAGCTTCATCATCGCTTCGGTTCTGATTCTTGCGGAATACCTTAGCGCCGTTGCGGAGGATGGGAGGGCAATTCCTTTCGCCTGCTTGATCGCATCAAGATCGAGGTGAAGCTGCGCCTTGCCTGCGGAGGATTGGAACGCCTCTTCTTCAATACCGAGGGATTTCTTGAGTTCCTCGATCTCTTCCGATGCCATCGCATAATAAGGTTTTGCTACCGAAACGAGGTATTTGCGCAGGCGCTCCTCGGTTTCCTTCACGAACCGCGCGATCTCCGGATCGATATTTTCGGCAATGAACGCATCCAGAGATCGTTTGAACTCCTGAAAGACCAGATAGAGAGTCCCTGAAAAACCGGACACCTCAAGCTTTGGTCTGAACTTTTCTATCTGAATATTGAATCCCTTGACGAACGAAAGTGTCTGTCCCATCAAACCATCGGCATGGGTACTGAAGAATTTATCTATATCGGCCTTGAGGGTTTTCAGGAGCTTGTCTCTTGCTCCGGACAGAGTGCTGCTTATCAGGGAGCTGACCTCCTTTATTTTCTGCTGCTGGTTTTCGATCTTTTTAATCAGGGCAGCGGCCTCACCAGCGTCCTTGACAAGGACTTCCCTGTTCATGGATATCCAGTGCTCTATCCCTGATGTCATTACCGCCATTCTCTCGAGATGGTTCTTGAGAAGAAGTTCGAAACGCTGCAGGGTCAGTTTTTCATTCAGTGACAGCTCGAACCGTGATGTTTCGTGCCCTGAAAGATCTACGAGATCCTTTTCTTCCATCCACTGCTGGAGGCGAAGGTTTTCTTTTTTCCCTATAGTTACCGATTTACATCTGAACAGATTGAACAGGGCCGAGAAGGTATAGATATCCGGCTCTGGCCGAAGAATTGAGAGTTCTTCTCTGACACGCCCGACAAGTGCCTGAAGTTCTTCAGCGGACTCGTGTTCGCTGAAGTCGATGTTTACAACGAAGAGGATGTTGTCTATAATTCCCATTTTTTTAATAATGGAGAGAAACCTGATATCCGCCTGTCTCAGTCCGATGCGGCTGCTTATGACATAAACGATGAAGTGAGTCTTCAATAGATAATCCTGAATCATCGCAAGATGCAGCGGATTCGGCGAGTCGCTACCCTGACAGTCGGCAATCTCTATTGATCTGTCGATCGGGCTGTCCTTTATCTCCAACTCGACATCCTTCAGGTAGACCGCGAGCGCGTCATCGCCAACGAAGACCTGGTGCTCTGCAAACTGTTTCCCCTTGAACTCTCTCGTGAGCCGGCCCGATGACAGGATGGGAGCCACCCTTTCGTAACCGGCAAGATAGAGTGACAGAAGTACGACGTTCATGTTACGGACACCGTTCATTATCTGAAGGTCTTCCCCCAGCTTGCTGATGGCTGATTTAAGCAGATACCGGTGATGATCAAGGCGAAGGTCGAAGGATTTTTCAGGAGGTCTGTCGAGAGTAGGAAGCATGACTACAGCCTGCTCTATGTCTGCGTTTACCTCTTCCCACGACTTGAAATATACTACCGCCCTGAGCTTCTTGCCGCTTCTGATCCGCGTTACAATGGAAGTAAGAATACCGGCGCCCCTTTTCAGATAGTCACCCCGGAAAAGGGCGTTGACAAGAGTACTTTTGCCTGACTTCACGGCTCCGGCAACGGCAACGCGCACCACTTCATCCGTCATTTGCCTGTGAATGTCCTCACAGGAGTTTCTCCACTCTGCAAACCGGTCATCAACTCCGCTGATTTCCTGCCGGCCAAGTGTAGAGAGAAGATTTGAGAGAGCTACATTGATACTGAGCAGTTCTTTCCTCAGGCTTTGATAAGTCTCTTTTTTGGTTGTAATATCGTTTAACTCGGAAGTATTGCGCAAGAGACCCTCCACAAGAATTTAAACATAATATTATACTCGAAAATGGAATAAAAAGGGTTAGTCCACCTTATATATGTATGATGGATAGCAAAGGGCCT
>CAZZGC010000016.1:0-11169 GCA_964653915.1 uncultured Thermodesulfovibrio sp. | reverse complement strand
TGGAATAAAAAGGGTTAGTCCACCTTATATATGTATGATGGATAGCAAAGGGCCTGAGATCAAGATGACAAAAGCCATGACTCGTATCTTTTGCGGAGGTTTGGCCATGAGTAAGGGGCCGTTAGTTCAATTATAGAGCTGCCGGATATCTTTTTATGATTCAGAAGCTCTCTTTTCAGCCTCTCTGTGAACTGGCCATCCTCATACAGATACTGGTCCGGAAACAGTTCCGGATATGACAATCTCCTGGGGAGCAGGGGGCGGCATCCGGCCCTGACAGCCTCGATTACCGATATGCCGAAGAATTCATGGTTGGCAGTGGAAATAACGATATCGGAACGCTTCAGAAGACGGGCATAATCCCTGCGGGATTCAGTGAACCCGAAGTGAAGGATTCTGTCACCGAGGCGGCGCTTTGCCGTTTCAAATATTTCGGGGCGCTCCCTGAAGGACTCACCTAAAACAATGAGCCGGAGCTCTATCCCCTCATTCGCAAGTTCTATCAGAGCGTGGAAAAACTCCTCCGGATTTTTGTCATGCTCCCAGCGGTGATTCCACAGAATCACCGGCGGACCTTTTTGTCCATCCGGTTCCGTGCTGTCTATGAGAGAGAAATCTACTCCCGGCGGCAGGATTGCCGCTTTGTTCTGAACGGTATCGACTATTTCGTAAAGTTTCATGTCGTAGGAATGCTTCAATGTGGACCTGATTCCCTCCACAAAGGTGGACAGGTTGTATTTAGAGTTGAATGCTATCCTGTCTGAGGCCAGAGCTGTAGTCATGTTGGTCAGGCCAAAATGGAAATCCCTCTCGTCGTTTACCTGTACCGGGTAGGCGAACTGGTTTTCATGAAAATATGTCAGAACAGGCACGCGTTTCACCCATTCAGGAGCAAGACCACGAAATGCCGCAACGTCAACAAAGGACGAGCAGAGTATCCTGTCATACTCTTTACCGGAAGATTTCAGCTTTTCCGCGAAAAAAGGCGCCGACAGCCGCATTCTCCATTTCCACTTTCTAGCGGGAAGGGTCAGGAGGTGAAATTCGAATGGCAGCGTTGTGCAGAGACCTTCAATAAAGGCCCTGTGCGATCCGTCGTAGTATGGCTCCAGCACGAGTATTCTGAGGGACATTGTCTGATTGAACGGCTAAAGGCCTATCAGGTCTTGCAGACATGAGGCTATGTCGTAAGAATCGGCTCTGTTGCAGTAGTAAAATATGCTGAGGGCGAGGGCGGCTGCAGACAGAAAGAGGAACACCAGAGGCAAAGCTATGCCTTTTCGGGGCTCTTCGACCGGCGGCCATTGTATGGCCCGTGGTCCGATATCGGCCTGCGGCACCGATTCGGGTTGGACGGGTGGGCTCTGTTCCGGAGCCGCTGCAGGAGGGGGCTCTCCGGTTGCAGCCTTTTCCCTGTTCTTCAGAGAGACGATATAGTGAAACACCTCTCTTCCGATCCCGATGCCTTTGGCTGCTTCATAAACATCATGGGCGTCTACAGCGGTTTTGCCTCTTTCTGAAGCTATCCGCAGAGCACTGTCACAGAGAGAATTGACCATTCGGGGGATGCCACCCGATTCAAATGCCAGTGTAAGCGCCTCCCAGCCGGTATCGGTGAATATGGACGGATCACCTCCTGCTACATGGATTCGGTGGCCGACATATTTCCGTATGCCGTCACGGTCCATCTTGCCCAGTATTTCAAGTGCAGATATCCTCTGTTTAAAGTGCTCCATGTCCGGTCTTGAGATAGTATCAAGTATTTCGTCCTGCCCCAGAAGAAGCATCTGCATCAGCTTTACGGATCCCTCCTCCAGATTGTTCAATAGCCTGATGCCGTTGATTGTGTCGTCGCTCATAAGGTGCGACTCATCTATGATAAGGAGACATCGGCTACCGGATGAGACGAGCTGCATGAGAGCGTTCTTAATATCCCTCAGAACGAAAACCCTGTCGCGTGATTCCGGCCGAAGCCCTAATTCCTGTGCTACGAAAAGGAACAGGTCGTCGGCGGTCGTCGGCGGTTCGGCTATCCATATCAGCCGGAGGTCCTGTGCAAAGTCCGCCTTTATCATCTGACTGAGAGTGGTCTTGCCCGATCCAACCGGGCCTGTAACGACAATCAGACCTCTGCCCGCCTTGAGAGCGTATGTTACATGATCACGAACATTGTGATAATCTCCCTCGTCGAAAAAAAAGACGGGATCGGGAACGTTTTCGAACGGAAGTTTGTTCAGACCAAAGTGCTCTGTGTACATCGCTTAATATGCTCCTGTTCCGGATACGAGCCTTACCACGACTCTTCTGTTTTTTGCCCTTCCTTCCCGCGTCTCATTTGTATCCACAGGGCGGGTGTCGCCGTAGCCTGTTACAGAGATCCGCTCGCGCGCGATGCCGTTTTTTACCAGCAAATCGGCGACCGCCTTTGCGCGCAGGAACGACAGTTCCATATTATCATAATATCTGCTGCCTCTGGCCGCCCGTATCGGTACGTTGTCTGTGTGGCCTTCTATGATTACCCTGGAGCCTGGAGAGTCGTTGATATCTTTGACCAGCCTGTTTATGGTATTCATCACGCTTTCACTTAAAACTATCTGACCGGATCGAAATGTTTTCTCACCACCTATGACAGCAAGAATCCTGGGCTCAGGAGCGGACGGCTTCCGGCTCGACGGTATGGACGCAACATTCTGTTGCGGAGGAATTTCTTCTTTAACAGTACCGGAAGAACTGTCTTCAGCAATACCGGACTTGGTGGCTACTGCCATTTCACGGTCCGTATGAGAACTTTTTGCACTGCGTGCAAATGCGGATCCTGCTTCTTCATGGGATTGCGAATATTTGTCTGCCGGCATGTATCCCATATACGCGTCTGGCAGCATAGCCGCCTTGAAAGTGACTATGCACGCAAGGATGAAGAAGATTATCGAAAGGACTGTTATGAATATGCGCATATCATCTCATAAGCCGTATAAACCGGCTAACCGTTATATTACAAAGAATTTGCAGTATATTTCAATTCAAAGTCGGTTGTTTTGACTTTATTCTTTAATCTTTTTCTCGATGTTGCCACAGATAGCATGAAACATGTTCAATTCCCACTCGGTCAGTCCTGCCCTGGCGAGAAAGTGTCTCATATTCTGTTTTATCTTTCTTCTCAGATAAGGATTATCGCGGGGGATATATTCTATCAACTCAAGCGCCTTTTCCAGTTTTTCAGAAAGGCGCGACAGATCCTCTTCTGTAACGTATTTCGGAGGTATTGCTGCCAGGAGTCCATCGGAGCTGTTTTTTGCCAGTTCATATGAAATAATCATGACCGCCTGGGAGAGATTAATAGAGGGCTGCTGTCTGCTCGCCGGTATGGTTACAAGAAATCCACATCTCTCTATTTCTTCGTTGAAAAGCCCTCTTTCCTCCCTGCCGAACAGGATCGCAACTTTGTTTTTGTTTGCCACGTCCCTGAGAGCGGGCGCAGCCTGTTCAATCGGCGTGAAAACACCCCGCCTACGGCCTCGCCGGCGGGTAGTTCCCACTATGTAGTTTTTGTCGCAAAGCGCCTCTTCCAGGTTACTGCACGTATCTGCTGACTCAAGGACATCCATGGCATTATGAGCAAATGTAACAGCATCCGACATGTCGACCGGTGGATTGACAAGCACGAGGTTCCGGAATCCCATATTTTTTATGGCACGGGCGGCAGCGCCTATGTTCCCTGCGTGAGATGATTCGACAAGAACGAAAAAGATGTTGTCTTTCCAGCCCGTACCCATAGGGCTCATTCTTCAAAAAGACGGATATATTCTCCGTATCCTTCTTTTTCGAGGTCTTCTTTGGGAATGAAGCGCAGCGATGCCGAATTTATACAGTAGCGCAGCCCTGTCGGGGGTGGTCCGTCAGAGAAAACATGGCCGAGATGGGAGTCACCGTGCCTGCTTCTGACCTCTGTACGCCGCCTGAAAAAAGAATTGTCTTCCCTTTCAACAATATTATCCGGCTCGACCGGTTTGGTGAAACTGGGCCAGCCTGTGCCGGAATCGAACTTGTCGGTCGAACTGAAGAGTGGTTCTCCCGAGACGACATCGACGTATATCCCGTCTTTCTTGTTGTCCCAGTACTCGTTACTGAACGCAGGTTCAGTGCCGTCTTTCTGTGTGACCTTGTACTGAATAGAAGTGAGCATATCCTTTATCTCTTCGGGTGAAGGTTTAATATATCTGCTCCTTTTCTCGAGTCCGGATTTTTCCTTCCAGTTTTCCTTGAGAAACCGGTCCCGGCCTGATCCGAATCTGTATATCTTGTACCTCAGCGGATTTTTGCGGTAATAGTCCTGATGATAATCTTCTGCCGGATAGAACTCACCTGCCGGGATAATCTGCGTAACCACAGGGCTGGAGAACCGCCCGGAGGATTGCAACTCCTGTCTGGATTGTTCAGCAATTTTTTTCTGTTCCTCAGAACGATAGAAGATGGCTGTCCTGTACTGTGGCCCTCTGTCGGCAAACTGCCCTCCATCATCCGTCGGGTCTATCTGTCGCCAGAATGTCTCTACAAGCTCCCTGTATGAAATCTTGGAAGGGTCATATTTAACAAGGACAGCTTCGACATGGCCGGTTTTGCCAGATGATACCTCCTCATATGAGGGATTTTTTTCATCTCCGCCTGTATAACCGGAGATGACCGCCTCAACGCCGTCCAGTTTCTCGAAGGGCGGCTCCATACACCAGAAGCACCCTCCTGCAAAGATCGCCTCTTCAAGCCTGTTTTCAGCCGCAAGACTGTCACTCATGACTGCCAATATGACCGGAACTATAATTAGTAATCTGATCATCCGGAACCTTCTGCTTTCATTGTATCAGAAAGATGAAAAGTTGAGAAGCACGGGAGTGACTTAACCCGGATAATTAACAAATTCCCGGTAGGTGTGGCGAAAAAAAATATTGGCGATACCTCAGCCGAATACCAGAAAATACAATCTGTAAGTTCCACAGTTCCATGTTCCACGCTATGCGTCTCCATTAATCCCATCGCGTTCAAGATTTTTTTGAGCCATGCCTACCGGACTTTCACGTTTGTAAGTTACGTGCTCTAAAGGCTTTCAGAAGATCTTCGAGGATAAGATACAGAGAAGGTATCATCAGCAGTGTTATCAGTGTAGAAAAAATTATCCCGAATCCGAGACTGATCGCCATCGGTATCAGAAACTGCGCCTGCATGCTCTTTTCAAGAATTATGGGCGTCAGGCCCAGTGATGTCGTAAGCGATGTAAGTATTATGGGCCTGAACCGCCGCCTCGCCGACTCAGTGACAGCCTGAAACATATCGATCCCATGCCGTCTCCGTTCATTTATGAATGCTATAAGCAGTAAAGAATCGTTTACCACCACTCCGGTCAGAGCTACAATCCCGAAAACACTCAGAATGCTCAGGTCAAAGCCCATTATAAGATGCCCGAGAATGGCGCCCACTATTCCAAAGGGGATGGCGGCCATAATAATGAAGGGCTGCAGGTAGCTCCTGAACGGTATGGCCAGTAATGTATATATGAGAAAGAGGGCCAGAAGAAATCCGCTGACCATGCTCTCCATGGATTCCATGCGCTCCTTTTCCTCCCCCTCGAGGTTATATGTGAGACCGGGATAGTCTTCCATAAGCTGTCTCAATGTGGAGGACTTCAGTTCGGCCAGAATCTCTTCAGAGTTGGCCACGCTGTTGTCAACATTGGCCGTCACATTGATGATCCTTTTTCTGTTTGACCGGTTGATTTCCGTAAACCCTCTGCCCTCCGTGACGTCGGCTGCCCGAAGGAAGGGTATCTCCCTGCCGTCCCTGGTGCGGACCCGGAGACCGTAGAGATTGCCGGGGCTTTTCCTGTCCTCTTCAGGGTATCGGACCATCACCTTGACTTCGTTTCTTCCTCGCTGAACCCTAAGAGCTTCTGCCCCGTAGAACGCGGCGCGTACCTGCCTGCCCAGGTCTTCTTCGGTTATCCCCAGAAGATATGCCTCGGGTTTCAGTTTCAGTTTCAGCTCCCTTTTACCCATGGAATAGTTGTCATCAATGTCCGTAACTCCGTCATATGCGGCAAGCACATTCTTGATTCTTGATGCAGCGTCGGCAAGGACATCGAAATTCTCGTGTTCAAGCTGGATATTGATGTTTTCACCGAAGCGGACGAGATCGTATTTCATAACAACAGACTCGGCCCCGGGCACAACACCAATGGCCTTCCTCCACTGCCGCGCAACCTCCGCCGATTTTATATCTCTCTTCTCGCTCTGGATCAGCATGAGAATGACCTCCGAGAGATTAGTGCCCGACACTACCACATCACCTACGTGTCCGATGGTTATGGAACTGCCCACAGTGGAAAATATGTGACGCATAACGCTTTCGTGTCCGGGATTCTTCCTGTCGATCTCACCGATCACCTGCATCGCCTTTTGAACCACATAGTCATGTGCCTTTGCCGTATCCTCGACGAGTGTTCCCACAGGCATCTCTATTTTTACCGTTATGAAATCCGCGTCAACATTGGGCATAAAGCGGAATTTCACGATTCCGCCTCCCACGAGACCGGCGGCCACGAATAAGATGGCTACGGACGCGGCAATGGTGGTATATCTGTTTCTGACGCAGAGTGTCAGGAACTTTTCATAGGGGCCGTTGATAAACCTTTCAAGTCTGCCGCCGAAGGCCTTTCTGACCTTCTCCGTAAAACCGATAATACCGCCTGCTGAATTTATGGCTCTGCCCATACTCAGATGAGAAGGGAGGACGAACAGGGACTCTATGAGTGAAACAGCCAGAATGGGAATGACGACGAAAGGGATCACCTTTATGAATTTACCTATAGTTCCACTTACGAATATGAGCGGCAGAAAAGCCGCTACTGTCGTAAGTACCGAAAAGATGACCGGCGTGCCGACCTCGACACAGCCCTCCACGGCCGCCCGCATATAGGGCTTCTTCATCCCCCGGTGGGTAAATATGTTTTCTCCGACCACTATTGCGTCGTCCACGACTATTCCGAGGGCCAGGATAAACGCAAAGAGCGAGAGCATATTGATAGATACGTCCAGAGCAGGCATCATGAAGAGCGCTCCAAGAAATGATACGGGTATTCCCAGCATGACCCAGAGGGCAAGCCTGATCTGAAGAAACAGGCCGAGTACGAGGAATATAAGAATGAGACCGATGAATGCGTTTTTCAGCAGAAGATTCATTCTGCTGCGGTATATCTCGGAAAAGTCGTTCCAGGTGGCTATGCTGAGAGACCCGGGGAGTTCCTTCTTCTTGTCCTGAACATACTCCCTGACTACACGGGAAATCTCAAGCGGCTTCTGTTTGCCTACGCGGAAGACCGATACCATAGCCGCCGGAAGCCCGTCGAACCTGGAAAACTGATCCGTCTCCTCGAAGGCGTCTTTTATTACAGCGATGTCACCAAGCCTTACGGCTGTACCGTCAGGGTTTTCTATGACGGTTATATCGGCATATTCCCTGCCCGTATAGCGTTTTTCCAGAGTCCTGATGAGCGTGATCCCCCCTTTTGATTTGATCAGTCCGCCAGGCAGATCTATGGAGGCCTTGCGGATTCTGTCCGCAATTGAGTTCAGGGTGAGACCGTATTTCTGCAGCGTTTCTTCGGAGACCTCGATGGAGATCTCATATGGGCGGACTCCCCTGAGATCCACCTGAGTTATTTCCGGCATTGCGAGCAGCTCTTCACGTATTACCTCGGCCTGTTCCCTCAGGCTCTTCTCGGACGCGTTGCCGTAGACCACGACGGAGATTACTTCCCTTCTGTTTACGGCCTTGGTAATAATGGGTTTTTCCGCCTCTTCGGGGAATGTAGTAATCCGGTCCACCTCGGCCTTTATGTCCTGCATGACGAGATCCACATCCTCTCCAGGTAGTATCTCCGCCGTGACCCTTCCGAAGCCCTCAGCCGCAAGAGAGCGGAGTTCCTTTATTCCCGTAAGGCTGCTGAGGTTCTCCTCAATCTTTAAAATGATTCCGTCTTCGACCTCTTCAGGCCCCGCGCCGGGATAGGGGACATTAATCTGCACGAGGTCGAGATCGAACTCCGGAAATACCTCCTGTTTTATGGCGAAGGCCATAACTATTCCGCCCACGACGAATATCATCATGAGCAGATTCGCGGCCACATGATTGCCCGCCATCCATGCTATCGGTCTTCTCACAACTCTAACCCTCTAAATCCATTAACATCTTTTACTGACATACCTTCTGCAATCTCAAAATTTTTGAATTATCCTGGCTAAACTCTCTACTCAGTGCCCTTAACTCTCATCTTCATCCCGTCCGCTGCTCCGGATATATTGCTCAACACTATTCTGTCACCTTCCTTCAGGCCGGACGCAAGGATAGCCAGTTCTTTTCCCACCTTTAAAGGAGAGACGCTGCGTATCCGGAGCATGTTGTTTTCATCGACTATCCAGACAGCTGGCCCCTCTCTGATGGCCTGCGCAGGGATAACGAAGACCTTTTCGAGCATTTCTCCCGGGAAGTCCACAGTTACGAATAGACCGGGCGCAAGGGGAGGACCGTTACGTTTCTCCCTGACTCCGTAGGGGTCAGGGACTTCCACCACTAAATCCATCATTCTTGTCCTCGGATTAACCTCCCCGGTGGATCTCACAAGCCTTCCTTCCCACTCATATATTTCCCCTCCGGCATTCAGTTTCACCTTTACCGGCGGACCGTTGTCCTTTGAGTCGTCACTATATGTCAGCCATCGCATATCGTCCACAGACATTGGTACAAGAACTTCCACACTGTCAGTCCCGGCAACTGTGGCGACGGCTGTGCCGGCCCGCACGTACTGGCCCTTATCTATATTTTCCGAACGCACCCTGAGATCGAACGGTGCTGCAATAGTAGTTCTCTCTAACTGAAGACGTGCCTGCTGGACATCAGCCTTTGCCGCTGACAGGGCGGCCATCGCGCTCTTGAGCTGTGGACCGTATGTCACAAGAGGGTTTGGAGGGCCAGTGCTGCCTCTGGCCATCCTCTCCCATTCATCTCTGGCTATCTCGGCCCGGCTCTGAACCGTAGCTAATTCGAGTTCGGCCCTGGCCCTGACCGATACGGCCCGTTCAAGAGCCAGTTTGTAGTCCCTGTCATCGATCTTAAGCAGCGTATCCCCTTCATCTAAAAATCCTCCCGCCTTCAGGTTTGGTGACACGAACACGACCGTCCCGCTTACCTGGGGAACGATCGAGATTTCCCTGACCGGCCTGACAGTGCCGGTGCCGCTTACGATGATGCGGTGATCTGTCCTGACCGCCTCTGTTACTTCCACAAGTAGCCCGGTATCCCTCGCGGTCTCCTTGCGGGGTTCTTCCCTGCCGGCAATCAGGAGCTTCATAATGCCGAATCCCACAGCAATCACGGCTATGGGCATAATAATCTTCATCAGAGCGTCTTTCTTATTCATTCAACTTCCCTTTCTCCGAAAGATATTTGTCCGTTGCCTCATCGGCCCACTGTCCGCCAAGGGCGCGGGCCAGAGATATGCGGTCAGATATAAGCTGTCTCCTTGCGGCGAGCAGTTCGCTTTTTGTATTGTAGTTGATGGTCTGTTCTATCAGTACGGACTGATAGTCCGTAACTCCCATTAAATACCGATTCATAGTGACGCGCAGGGCATCGTCTGACGCATCCGCCAGCTCTTCGAGGCTGCGTATACGATCGGTTGTTGCTTCTATCTTCGCAAGCGCATCTTCGACCTCTGAATACGCCTTCAGTACAGTGGCGTGATAGGCCGCTAGCCTTTCCATGTATACAGCTCTGGTGCGGTCAACTTCTGCTTTTCTGAGTCCTGAATCGATAACCGATTGAGCAGCCTGCAGCAGTATATTCCAGAATATATTTGGATCATCGAGCACGGTTCTGACCCTGTCGTCTGTACCTCCGTATGAGGCGGAAAAAGTGAATGAAGGGAACCTGTCCGCAACCGCCACGGCAATACGGCTGTCAGCCGCCCGGAGCCGGGACAGGGCTGCCTTTACATCGGGCCTCGTCTCAAGGAGCTGGGATGGTATCCCCTCTTTCAGAAAGGGTCCCTCGGGAAGTTCAGTCCGCCCGGGAAGAAGGCCGTCTTTATCGAATCTTCCGGCAAGAACGGCGAGGGCGTTGACGGTCACGGCTAGCCCTGATCTGTACCGGCCGCGCCGTGCTTCGGCAGCGGCTAAACTCTGTCTTGCCTGATAAACATCGATGGCCGGAACCAGACCGCTGTAATATCTGGCCTCTATTCTTTTCAGGAGATCCCGGTAAGTGTTTATGGTGCTGTCTGTTATATCGAGTTGAGCCTGCTGTTCCGCCGCAAGAAAATACAGGTCCGCCACTCTTGATGCCACTGTAACAAACATAGCCCGCACATTTTCACGGCTTGCCTCGAGGTCACGGGCCGCTGCCTCCGATAATGCCTTGAGTTTGCCACGCAGGTCTATTTCGTATTGTGCGGCGGATGACAGAGTATAGGTTTCGGCTGAGCCGACGAGACCGTTCGGCTGCGCCCTACCGCCTGTTGCGTTAATGGTAATCCCTATTCCACGGGCGGCTCCGGCTTTGTTCAGTATGGCCTCGGATTCCATCAGGCGGGCATAGGCCTGTGCGATGTCAGGATTATTCCTGAATGACTCTTCAACCAGGCTGTTCAGGTCATCATCACCAAACTGTTCCCACCATTTCCCTGCCTCCGCAGTTTCCGCGGTTCCGGTTGAATATGTGACCGGCAGTCTTATGGAGTCTTCTGTGGCGAGCGGCCTGTGCAGACTGCATCCGGATAGCATCAGAATGATCACTGCCAGCGCAATCAGCGTGGAAATGACAGCGGTATTGACAGTGTTGCTGGCATATTTTTTCAAGGGGCACCGCCGCACGCAACCATTGGAAGAAAGTTCCCCATGAATGTTGTAGGGCGAATATTTATTGTGCTGGCTATTCATAAGGCCTTCATCCCCGAGGTCACAAAGGGTATCAGCATATCTACAAGTCTGCCGGCACTGATATCTGTTCGGAATCCGAGAAATTCCGTCCTTGGACTGCCGCAGATATGCATGGTATGGAACAGCGCACCCATCGTGAAGTTCATGCCCCAGAATATCTGCTCGTCCGACTTGCCGGGCAGGGCATCGC
>CAZZGC010000015.1:0-24695 GCA_964653915.1 uncultured Thermodesulfovibrio sp. | reverse complement strand
CGAGGCTCAAACTTCTGGCACTGCATGCCCGAGGACTCATATACGAGGATGGAGGGCATGCTTCTGGACTTGAAGTTCATGGCCCGGCAGCCGCGGGGGAACGCTTTCTCCCAGGTTATGAAGAAGTGAATGCATCTATTGCAGTTGACCTTTTTGCGTGTCATAACCCTTTAATTCCTTTCCCCCCGTAATTATTGCCTCTGATTCAGGCCTGAATCCCATGCGCCAGGGCTACAATGTAAACTTCAGTTGCCCCGGCCTCCAGTAGAGCCGTTGCGCATTCTGCAGCCGTGGCGCCTGTTGTTATGACATCATCAACAAGCAGGATCCTTCGCCCCATTATCCCGCCTCTTTGCCTCACCGAGAAGGCGCCTTTAAGATTTTTTCTCCTCTGTGCTGCGCTTAAGCCTACCTGCGGCGGGGTCTCCCTGACCTTGAAAAGGCGGTTCAGGAGTACGGGAATCCCGGTTGATTTTGACAGATGCGCAGCCAGCAGGGCTGACTGATTGTATTCTCTTGTGCAGAGGCGTTTTTTAAAAAGAGGGACAGGAACGATCGCATCTGCATCGGGAATCCCTATACCTGCAAGCAGGTCACCGAGCGGACGTGCAAGTGCTCTACGTCTGTGATATTTGAGCTGGCCTACGGCCTTGCGCAATACTCCATTATAAAGTCCATAGCTGCGTGCTGAATGAAAGGGAGGGGAATGACTGATACATCCGGCACAGATGGAGGCGTCATCCGAACTGAAGGGCCTTCCGCACACTGAACAGGCCGGACCTTCATAGCGTGATATGGAATCCCAGCATTCAGGGCAGAATGGTGATATATTATATACCGACGGCCTGCCTCCGCACTGTGGACACTGCTCCGGAAAGAGAAAATTCAGCAGCCCGGCAAGCATCGGCCTTCATGCCCCGAATTTTTTCAGCCTTCCGGTATGTGCAAGAACGAGCGGCATTATGTTAAATGCAGGAAATATACCGAGTTCCCCTTTTAGACATTCTCTTTCAGAAAATGAAGACGATATGCCGCTGATTACGTACGGGGAATGTATCATTACAGGCACCGGATGCCAGCTGTGACTCTTCATGACACAGGGGGTTGAGTGATCTCCCGTTACCACTATGGCATCAGGCTTTAGAGTAATCAGGCGTGGAAGAAGCCTGTCGAATTCCTCTATTCTTTTGGCTTTACCCCGGAAATTCCCGTCTTCGCCGTTTGAGTCAATCTTCTTGACATGCAGGAAAAAGAAGTCATATTGATCGTAATGCTCTTCAAGAAATCTCACCTGGTCCTCGACAGAACCCTCGATCGACGGCGTTTCCATACCAACGAGACGGGCAAGCCCTCTGTACATGGGATAGGCTGCCACGGCAAGTGCCTTGAGGCCGAAGGCATCATCGAATGACGGTATATGAGGCATGATCGAAAACCCCCTCATGAGTGCGAAGTTTGCCTTTTCTTCATCCTTTATTACCTCACGGATCCTGCTGATGAGTTTTGCAGCCGTTTCGGCCACATGTTTTGCCCTGTCCGACTTCGGCTCGGGCGGCAGCGGAGCCTTGCCGACCTGCTGGGGATCGGTGTCCGCTATTTCGGCAGCTTCCGGTTCCAGAGGTGATGGAAATCTCATCAGTACGGCAAACCTGTACTCCATTCCGGGGGCGAATATGATCTCAACATCATCTATGTTTTTTATGTTTTCGCTAAGGCGTTCGGTCAGGCCGCGCCCGACCTCTGTCGGGATCCGGCCGGCCCTTCGATCCTCGATAACGCCGTCTTTGAGTGTTGAATAATTGCACCGGACCGCTACATCCGTCTGCTGAATCTCGAGGCCGAGCCCAAGTGCCTCAAGAATGCCCCGGCCTATCTGGAATTTGACCGGGTCGTAACCGAATATCCCCAGATGCCCCGGGCCGCTTCCCGGTGTGATGCCGTAGGCAACGGGTACATGCATCCCGCAGGCAGATGAACGTGCGAGTCTGTCGAGATTCATGGTATCGGCGGCCTCGAGTTCGGTGTTGCCTTCGACCGGGAGGCCTCCAAGGCCGTCAAGAACAGCGAATATTATTTTTGTCCCGTTTTTCTGGATCAAAGGTTTTATCAAGGCCTGCATATCGGTAGTGCTGTTGATCATGTTGTACCCTCCTCGGTATCAGTGACGGCCGCCTATCAACATTTCCAGAAGCGCCTTCTGGGTATGAAGCCGGTTCTCGGCCTGATCGAACACAACACTGCGGTCCGATTCGATCACATCAGCTGTGATCTCTTCCCCTCGATGGGCCGGAAGGCAGTGCATGACGATCGAGTCCGGTTTGGACAGTGACAGCAGCTCCATATTGATCTGGTAATTCCTGAATGTCATCCTGCGCCTCTCGACCTCCCGTTCCTGTCCCATGCTGATCCAGACATCGGTGTAGAGGACGTCGGCATCCTTTGCCGCTTCTTTCGGGTCAGAGACAACTCTTAGGGCAGGATTCGCCGATACGGCTTTTTCGTATACCCTGCTGTCGGGTTCGTATCCCTTGGGACACGCGACCGTCAGATGAATGCCCATCATGGCAGACGCCTCGAGCAGAGAGTTGGCCACATTGTTGCCATCTCCAATATATGCAAGTCGAACGCCTTCGAGGCTGCCTTTTTTCTCCATGATGGTGAGCATGTCGGCAAGTGCCTGGCACGGATGGTGAAGGTCGGTAAGGCCGTTGATGATCGGAATGTTTGCATTGGCAGCAAGGTTTTCAACCGTACTCTGGGCATATGTCCTTATAACGATACCATGCAGGTATCTCGAAAGAGTGCGTGCTGTGTCCTCAAGGGTCTCTCCACGCCCGAGCTGGAGCTCCTTTGTGTTTATGTATATCGGCTGTGCTCCAAGCTGATATATGCCTGTCTGGAAGGATATCCTCGTCCGCGTAGATGTTTTATCAAACATGAGACCTATACTCATCCCTATAAGGGGACATGCTGAACGGTCTTTGCCCGCCTTAAGGTCGGCCGCTCTCTGCAGGAGATTTTTTACCTCCTCCGGGGACAGGTCATTCAGTGTCAAGAAATCTCTTTTCATTATTATTTCTCCTTTTTCACTCCGTCAACGGCCTGTTCAGCTGGATTGCATTTCAAGGACATCTTCGAGCACATCGATGAGATGATCCACATCCTGCTCCTTCACAATAAGTGGTGGCGTGAACCTGAGGACATTGCCGCCTGTGCAGTTGATAAGAATGCCCCTGTTCATGCATTCATCCACAATATGTCCTCCGGTCTTGGTCAGCTCTACACCCAGCATGAGCCCGATTCCCCTCACATCCACGATCAGTGAGGGGAAATCGACCTGCAACTTTTCGAGGCGCTGTTTAAAGTATTTGCCAACACGCCGGCAGTTTTCAAGGATGAAGCCGTCTTCAAGCAGGGTCTCCAGGGTTGCAAGCGCGGCCGTGCAAGCAAGAGGATTCCCCCCGAACGTGGAGGCATGTGAACCGGGACCGAAGGCAGCGGCAACATGCTCTTTTGCCAGTAAAGCCCCTATCGGAACGCCGCCGCCAAGACCCTTGGCCAGGGTGAAGACATCCGGCTCTATCCCGAAGTGTTCGTATGCGAACACTTTTCCTGTCCTGCCTATTCCGGTCTGAACTTCGTCAAGTATGAGCAGAAGCCCGTTATCGTCGCAGAGCTGCCTGACTTCTCCGAAGTAATCTTCTGAGGGCATCCTGATACCGCCCTCTCCCTGTATAGGCTCGAGCATGACTGCGCAGGTGTTCTTGCTTATCGCCTGCTTCAGTGATTCGATGTCATTGAACGTGACATGCCTGAACCCTGGAACGAGGGGCTCGAAGCCCTTCTGCAGTTTCTCCTGTCCTGTCGCCGAAAGGGCTGCAAGCGTTCTTCCGTGAAATGAACTGTATGCAGTGATGATCTCGAAACGCTCAGGTGATACATGCTCACGTGCATACTTCCGGGCGAGTTTGATTGCGCCCTCAACTGCTTCAGTCCCGGAGTTGCAGAAGAAGACCCTGTCGGCGCAGGAGAGTTCAACAAGGCGTTTGGCCAGTTTGATCTGAGGTTCTATATGATAGAGGTTCGATATATGCAGGAGCCTCTGCGCCTGTTTCTGCAGGGCTATGACCAGACGGGGATGGCAGTGGCCGAGGCAGTTTACCGCGATTCCGCCGAGGAAATCGTAATACTCCCTGTTGGACCTGTCCCAAACCTTGATCCCTCTGCCCTTCCTGATGACAATAGGATAGCGGTTGTAGGTCTGCATCAGATAGCGACCGGCTTCTTCTAAGAGTTTTTTCTCCATGGATAACAAAATATACCATAATCGGCGATCAGTTTAAAGCGCATTGCGGAAATCAATTGTGTTAGTTAGGGGCATTCGTTATAATTTATTAATGTCCGAAAGATCATCTTTTTCCTCATGTGAGATTCCTCCCACCGATATTCGCAGGAGGGTGCTTCGCAACAGGAATTATTCATTCAGTGGTGATTTCAGGTGGCGCGGAATCAGGAAAATCAGATACAAGCGGAGCGGGACTGACTGGTGCGGGATATCACGGCAGGAGATAATCGGCAGTTCCGGTGAGTCTTCCAAGTTTCATCTGCGTTATTTCGAGATCGAGCCGGGCGGCTTTAGCAGTTTCGAAAGGCATGATCATGAACATGTTGTCATCTGCGTTAGAGGATCGGGGATGGTACGGCTGGGGAAAAGAAGGGTGCAGATGAAATACTTGGATATTCTTTATATAAAGGGTAATACACCCCACATGCTTTATAATACTGGAAGCGAACCTTTCGGTTTTTTCTGTATCGTTGATGCTAAAAGAGACAGGCCGAGGTCCGTCAGAAAGAAGAAGGTGTGTTTAATAAAAACAGATGGAGGATGAGACGAGATATGAGCATAGAATATTCCGTAAGTCCTGATGGAGAAAAGTTTCGTCTGCCCGGTGAGAGGGAGCGGAAGGCTGAGTTCAGGAGGTTGAAGACAGCCGTGGCCGCCCAGAAGAAGAAGGGCAGGGAGATCGTGGTCGTGATGGGAGTCGGCTTCGTAGGTGTGGCGATGGCTGCAGTAATCGCCGATACGGTTGACAAAAAGAGACGACCGTCGAAGTTTGTCATCGGCATGCAGAGGCCCAGTGTCCGCAGCTTCTGGAAGATTCCGGTGCTGAACAGGGGTGTCTCCCCCGTCATTTCAGAGGATCCTGAACTTGCCTCGATGATAGAGCGTTGTGTACTCCAGAAAGGCACGCTCACGGCGACTTTTATCTACGAAGCGCTCTCGTTTGCTGACGTTGTTGTGGTTGATATTCAGTGTGATTATAAGAAGGAGGCGCTGGGAGATGTGCGGAGGGGATATGCCGACATGTCTCCGCTCGAGGAGGCCCTGTCTATAATGGCCAGGCATATAAGGCCTGACGCACTCGTTCTGATCGAGACGACCGTTGCTCCGGGGACTACGGAGCAGATCGCCTATCCGATAATGAAGAAGGTGTTTCAGAAAAGGGGTATAAAATCCGACCCGCTTCTTGCCCACAGCTTCGAACGGGTTATGCCGGGCAGAGACTATGTGGCGAGCATCAGGGACTTCTGGAGGGTATGCAGCGGGATAAACAGGAAGGCCCGCAGAAGGGTGGAGAAGTTTCTCAATGAGATACTGAACACGAAGGATTATCCACTTACTGTACTGGACAGACCGGTAGAATCAGAGACCGCCAAGATCGTCGAAAACAGCTTCCGCGCAACTATTCTGGCGTTTTTGGATGAGTGGAGCCTGTTTGCGGAACGTAACGGGGTTGATCTCGTTAAGGTGATTAATGCCATAAAGGCGAGGCCTACCCATAATAACATAATTTTTCCCGGTCCCGGAATTGGGGGCTACTGTCTGCCGAAGGATGGGGGCCTTGGAGTTTGGGCGTACCGCCACATACATGGATTTGAAGATGATATATTCAGAATCACGCCGCTTGCTATAAACATAAACGACACGAGGTCGCTTCATGTGGGCCAGCTGACCCGTGATGCACTTCGAAACATGAGCAGGCCTATAGCAGCGGCTGACGTTCTGCTGCTTGGCGCATCATACAGGGAGGATGTGGGGGACACCAGATACAGCGGCTCCGAGCTGATCGTCAGGAGGCTCACCGAAATGGGAGCCGAAGTGAGGGTACACGATCCGTACCTTTCGCACTGGTGGGAGTTCGAACATCAGGACAGTTATCCTGCAAAGGGTTACAGCCTTGCGCGGTTTTTCAGAAATCAGGATAAGCTGAAGAACCTCCGTATGGAACAGGACCTCAGAAAGGCCTTCAGGGGTGCTGATGCAGTGATTTTTGCTGTCAGGCATAAACATTATCTCGATCTCGATCCTGACAGGGTCTTCAAATGGGTCGGCAATACATTCGCCGTCATCGACTGTTTTGGAATTCTTGATGATGAAAAAATCCGCCGTTATTTTGAACTCGGCTGCGAGGTCAAGGGCCTCGGCAGAGGACATGTCAGATGGATAAAGGATGAGGTGCGGCGGGAAAAACTGAGGATGCTAAAGGGACGGCGTCAGTCCTGAGAACGTCTTTTCATCCACTTGTACGAACGGATTCCATGCACTGTCTGGGCCGGTAATTCACGCAGAAGAGACATAGCCACCTTAAGTGGTATGCATCGGTATCTGAAAAGAAATCCGTAAATGAACTTCCTGATCTTGCGGGAATATATCATCTCAGGGAGTATATGTTCCCTTACTTTAAGCAGATAGATCGATGAGACGCGATCCATTCCTTCCGATGCGCCTTCTATTATGGCCCTGGCGGCAAGCTCTCCGCTTCTTTGTGCATAAAAAATGCCCTCTCCCAGTAACGGATCCGCAAATCCTGCCGCGTCACCGGCAAGGAGGATATTTCTGTAAAACGGCTGCGGAAGAAAGTTGCCATAGGGCAGCACATAACTTTCGATCGGGGTTTGAAGCTTTCTGTCAAGTCCGAGGGAATCGAGGATCTCGTGGAACCCGGACAGTATCTTTTTTCTTCCCTCGCTCAGCATGGCGGCAAAGCCTATCTTAAGGCGATCCCTGTTTGGGAATACCCATCCGTAGCCACTTCCGGAATAACCGAAGAACATGGCGGCTCTTTCGAATCTTCTGCTGAGATCTCCGGGCGAAATGAATATCTCATGGGCTGCGGCAAGGCCACTTTTCCAATCAGTCCGTCCATAAAGCTCAAGTGGAACCGTTCTTCTCATCCGGCTGTTAACACCGTCGGCCCCTATGAAATACCTGGCTGAGAACGATCTGCCGGACTGTGTTAAAACTCTGCTCTTTAGTATGTCGACCGACCTGACCGTTTCTCCACCCAGGAATTCCGCCCCGGATTCGATCGCTTTTCCGAGCAAAAGGTGATCAAAGGGTTCACGGTCGATCATCCTGAAGGGCTCGGAAATATCCCGCCGCAATATCAGGCGTTGCCTGTAGTATATTTCATAGCCTGCCGATGAACTGTTGATTATGCCTTTATTGGACAGGGACAGGACGCTTTCGCCGAATATTCGCTCGATCAGCCTTACTGTTTTAAGCGTAATGAGACCGGCACAAAGTTTGTGTCTCGGGAAATCAGCCTTGTCAATAATGAGGACATGCAGCCCGGCACCGGCAAGGAGATATGCCGCAACAGAACCGGCAGGCCCGCCACCAACTACAACTACATCATAATCGTATGACTTTGACATCTGTTCCAAGTTACTGGCCGAGCAATATGGAGCCGCCATTAAAAAATGTGCCTGCCACAGCTGCAGTCATCAGACATGCAAGCGTGGCTGCAAGCAGTGCCCTTGGTCCCACCGCGGACAGATCGGATGTCCGTTCAGGCACGAGAGCGGCAATCCCGCCTACGAAGATAGCGAGGGAGGCAACGTGCGCGAAGCCGCAAAGCGCATAGGTAGCAAGGAATGCCGAGCGAGGATCATGAATGGCTCCTCTGGCAATCAGATCGGCAAGATCCATGTAGGATTTTGTCTCCGTGACTATCGTTCGTTCCCCGATTATACGCGCGATTTCGACGGCATCGGAAGGCGGCACTCCGATAATCAGAGTGAATGGATAAAAGAGATATCCGAGCAGGCCCTTCAGAGACCAGTCCATGCTGATGCCGACCAATTCATTTATCCTTGCGCCGGCGCCGGTGAAGATGAAATCCGCCAGTGCCACAAGTCCGAGAAATGCAACGAGCAGCGCGATTATGCCGCCCACGAGCCTGAGCCCGGCATTTGCCCCATTGATGCTTGCCTCGATGACCGACGATTCCTTTTCATAAAAAGGCCTTACGTCAACCCCGAGGGTTTCAGGCTTTCCGGTCTCCGGACAGAGCAGTTTGGACATCACTACTGCTGCGGGGGCCGAGAGGAACGAGGCTGACACCAGATGTCCTGCGATAGTCGGGAACTGCTTTTGCAGAATGAGAATGTAGATAGCTAACACACTCGAAGCTATGGTGGCCATGCCGGCGGTAAGTATTGTGCAGAGTTCCGAACGTGTCATTCCCCGCAGATAGGGCTGGATCGTTGTTGCGGACTCTATCCCTACGAAGATGTTGCTCGATGTACAGAGAGCTTCGGCGCCGCTGATCTTCATCAACTTAGTAAAGGCCTTTGAGAATATTCTGATAAGCCACGGCATGAATCCCGTATAGTAGAGTATCGCCATCAGACTTGCGAAGAAAATTATCGTTGGCAGCGCCTGAAAGGCGAATATGAAACCGAGCGATTCACCGCCCCATGCGTCTTTCGTTCCGGGCGGCAGGGCAAGTCTGCCGAAGATGAACCGGGCACCTTCACCTGCCACGTCGATCACCTTCACCAGTGCATCATTTACCATCATGAACACGCTGGATCCGGCCGGAACAATGAATATGAAAAGAGCGAACAGCATCTGAAGCAGACATCCCCAGATGACGACACGCCAGTTTATCACCCTGCGGTTTTCGGACAGTAACCATGCAAATGACATAAGGAGGAAGATTCCCGTAAAGCTGACGAAATTATACATCATTTTCCCTAGACCCTTTCTGATTTGAAGGTTAACAAATCAAAGGTTCAAAGTGACAAAGGCACAAAGTGGCAGAGTAAAATAGCGGGAAGATGATTTTCTACTTTGAACCTCTCCAGCTTTGAGCCTTTGCAACTGTTTTTTAGATTCAGTGTGATAATATAGAAAATATCTCTGTATGAATAAAGGCTTTGGGCCATGGCACGCTGTGACATAATATATCAAACGGGGAGCAATCTTCAAGAACGGGGCGGAACGAAAGAGAGGCCGGCATGATACTCAGAAATGAAGATATCAAGGGACTTGTCGCCGAGATCCCTGAGGGGCATGAGCATCTGAGAACCACGCTGATACTTCAGGACGGGCAGGAGATTACATTTCAGGAAGCAACAGTCGCCAATATAGTAAGGAGTTATATCTCGATCAAGACGGATCCTCTCAAAAAGAAGGTAATAATGAGAGGAAGAATTATTAAGGAAGGAAAGCGCGGTTATGCTGAATGGCAGCTTGTAGAGACCGGGGGGACGGAACATGAGTGAAAAGCCGAGCGAAGTCCGCGTTGAGGAAAAAGTGAGGGAGATCGAGCGGCTTAACCGGTTGTTGATGGAAAAGGAAGATCTCATAAAGACACTCGAGGCGAAGCTGCATTTTGCCGTTCAGGAAGAGAGGGCAATCCTTGACAGCGCTATTGACGCGATCATAGTTACAAACGGCAGGGACGAGATCATTTATTTCAACAAGGCTGCCGAAATCATGTTCGGGTATTCCCTCGATGAAGTGAAAGGAAAGCCACTGCATTCCTGTCTTGTATCCGATGAGGCGAAGGAGAAATATCTTCATCATTATCATACATTCGCTGAGACCGGAAAGTGCCCCGTGATAGGTGAGAGGATAGAACTTCTTGTGTCTGCCAAAGATGGCGTGCTCTTTCCTGTTGAGCTGTCGGTTTCCTCTTTCAGGACAGGTGATGAGTGGTATGTAGCCGGAGCGATCCGGAACATAGCCCAGCGAAAGATGGCTGAGGAAACCCTTCGGGAAAGCGAAAGGAGGTTCCGTTCCATTTTCGAAAATTCACCTACTGGAATAAGTATAGCAAATGCCCGGGGGGAGATAATCCTCTGCAATCCTGCATTCAGGAAAATGCTGGGTTATGAAGACGGCGGGATGCCGCAAAGATTTGCCGATATGACCCATCCGCATGATCTGAAGGAAAACCTGCAACTCTTTGATGAGATGCTGCGGGGAGAACGTGATCATTATCATGTTCAGAAACGTTATATCAGGAAGGACGGGGAGATTATATGGGTGAATCTGACGGTTACAGCTGTCAGGGATGAGCAGGGGAGTTTCAGGTATAACTTTGCCATTGTTGAAGATATATCGGAACGTAAAAAGCTGGAAGATCAGTTGAGACATTCGCAGAAGATGGAAGCCGTAGGACAGCTTGCCGGCGGCATTGCCCATGATTTCAACAATATACTGACCGCGGTGACAGGATATGCCAATCTCCTGAAGATGAAGCTTGGAGAATTGCCGTCGCTTAAGCATTATGCAGGCCAGATTCTTGAAATATGTGACAGGGGGGCAAATTTAACCAGAAGCCTTCTGGCATTCAGCAGGAAGCAGTATATCGAGGCCAGACCTGTTAACCTGAATGTGGTGATAGAGACTGTCGGCAAGATGATACCGAGACTTATAGGAGAAAATATTACTGTAACCGTCAAAACCGCAGAAACCGATCTCATTGTAATTGCCGACAGCGGCCAGATAGAACAGACCATCGTCAGCCTTGCGGCCAATGCGCGTGATGCCATGCCTGAAGGAGGATTTCTGTCGATTGAGACACGTGCCGTGACTCTTGACAGGGATTTCATCCGCTCTAAGGAATACGGAAGACCTGGAACATATGCAGTTGTTTCGGTAAGTGACACCGGAACCGGGATTGCAAAGGAGCATCTGCACAGAATATTCGAACCGTTCTTCACAACGAAGGAAATTGGAAAGGGGTCCGGACTGGGGCTTTCGATAGTATACAATATAATAAAGCAGCATTCCGGGTATATTGATGTGATCAGCGAAGAGGGCAGAGGGACCACGTTCGATATCTATCTTCCGGTTTACCCGGGACCAGGGGAGATGTCCGGACCCGAAGTCGAAAGAGTGGAGGAAATATCAGGCGGTACGATCCTTGTAGCAGAGGACGAAAAAGGGGTCAGACGCGCGTTCAGGTCTGTTCTGGAAGAAGCGGGCTTTACCGTGATAGAGGCTGAGGATGGGGTCGAGGCGGTGGAGCTGTTCAGAAAAAGGGCCGGAGAAATTGATCTCGTTATTTTTGATGTAGTAATGCCGCAGATGGGGGGAGTGGAGGCTTACGATCGAATCAGGAAGATGAGGCCAGATGTTAAGGCCATTTTCATAAGTGGTTACGCTGCTGATGCCTCAATAACACGCTCAATAATCGATCGCGGTTTACACTATATCTCCAAGCCGGTACTGCCCGACCAGCTTCTGGCCCGGATCAGAAAGGTTGTTGCGGAATGAACAGAGATGGTGTGAGACGGATAATGGTCGTTGATGACGATCCTTATGTGCTTGAGTCCATAACCGGTCTGCTGGAGGAATCCGGCTTTAGCGTCATTTCATGCCGGAGTGGTGAAGAGGCCTCGGATATGCTTTTGAACACCAGTACGGAACTTGTGTTGACCGATATCAAGATGCCCGGCATTTCGGGCATTGATCTGTTAGAGAGGATACACGCTCTGGATGCGAAGATGCCGGTTATCCTGATGACAGGATATGCCGAACTCGAAGTGGCGATTGATGCAGTAAAGATGGGCGCCTTTGATTTTGTTACTAAGCCGTATAAGCCCGACTATCTGCTTCATACGATCGAAAAGGCCTTCAGGCATTGCCGTCTTGTAAGAATCGAGGAAGAATACAAGCAGAGTCTCGAGGAGACTGTAAGGGAGCAGACTCAGGAGATATTCAATCTCAGTCGCGAGGTTATCAGGAGGCTTACAGCGGTGGCCGAGTTCAGGGATACGGGTACGGGCGCCCATATCTCAAGGATAGGACTCTATGCCAACAAGATAGCCGAGGCTCTGAACATGCCTCAATATTTTGTTGATGCCCTGACGTATGCCAGTTCGCTGCACGATATCGGAAAGATAGGTATTCCCGACAATATCCTGCTGAAACCGGGCCGCCTGACCGAGGAGGAATTCGATATAATGAAGACCCATACGGCTATCGGCTTCAGAATACTGGATGGGTCCTCTCACGCATCAATAAAAATGGCATCTTCTGTTGCCCTGTATCATCACGAGAGGTGGGACGGTACCGGTTATCCATCGGGGCTCAAGGGTACAAATATACCACTGGAAGGGAGGATCGTTATGATATGTGATCAGTATGATGCACTGATGAGCCGCAGACCCTATAAGCCGTCACTGAAGCACGAGGATGCCTGCAGAATTATAACCGAGGGCGACGGCAGGACATTACCTGAGCATTTCGATCCGGACGTTTTGAGTGCATTTAAAGAGATGTCATCTATGTTCGAAGAAATATTCATGTTGCATCAGGACTGATTCCGAATCCGGACATCCTCATCACCCCATCTGCTGTAGAGCCGGTTTCCAACACCACTGATATCGAGCAGTCTGCCGACCACGAAATCTATTATATCTTCTATTGTCTCGGGCTTCTGGTAGAACGCCGGCACTGGAGGGGAGATGACCGCACCCATTCGGGACAGCCGAAGCATATTTTCGAGATGTATCGAATTCAGCGGCATTTCGCGAGGAGCGAGGATTAGGCGACGTCGCTCTTTCAGCGTGACATCCGCGGCGCGCTCGATCAGGTTCTGGGCGTACCCGTTGGCTATGCCGGACAGGCTCTTCATGGAGCATGGGACGACGAACATTCCTTCAGTCTGAAATGAGCCGCTTGAGACAGGGGCCGCGAGATTTGTCTCGGAATAATAGAAGATATTGTCAGAGCTGAAATGCCTACGTATCTTCTGCTGGGACTCATCTTCATCTTTGCACGAAAAATCTATCCCCGTCTCATGCAGTATGATAGGAAAGGACTGAGAAGATATGCATAGATGAAGTTCCATACCGGCGGCAAGCAGTTCCTCGATCAGCCTGATTCCGTAAATGGAGCCGCTAGCCCCTGTTATGGCCACCACAAAACGTTTCATCAGTTAAGTTTAGCATAAAATTTAAAATTCAAGATTCCAATCACTTAACTCTTAACTCTAAACTAATTATATGCCTTTCGCTGCCCGAGAACGGGAGCCGGCAGTCGATGATATTGTTTATGGCGTATTTGGTTTCCCCTCGTGACCTGAACTCATCTAATTCCTTCCGATACGCCGGCCCCTTACTGATTATGAGCAACCCTCCGGCGCGTATTAATCCTGAGGCTTTATCCGCAAATTCAGTCAGGCTGAAGGCTGCCCGTGATAACATCACATCAAACGGTCCAATGGAACCGGGGTTCTCCGGTCCGATTCTTCCCTGCTCAACGGTCATATTGCCGAGTCCGAGCCTGCGTATGACGTTTCTCAGAAACGATGTCTTTTTGCGGGAAGGCTCGATGAGGGTTGCGGTTATATCCGGCCTCATGATCCCGATCGGCAGCCCGGGAAAGCCGGCTCCCGCACCGGCGTCCGCCAGTCTCAGGGGGCCTGACGGCATCGCTTTGAGGTAAAAAAGTGAATCGAGGAAATGTTTTTCAATGATTTCACTGTCGCTGCGAAGGGAGGTAAGGTTGTAGGCGCTGTTCCATCTCTTAAGCTCATGAAGGTAATCCATGAACATGGCGCATTGAGTGCTGTCACAATCGAGATCGAGGGCGCGAAGCCCTTTTTCCAGAAGTTTATCTGCCTTCATGGATTATTCCGCCGGGACCTCGCCTGTATGGACAGCAGTGATCCCGAGGCTCAGGCGGTAATGTCTTACATTGACAAGTCCGGCTGATTCCATTATGCGTGAGAACTCTTCCGGCCCGGGGAACTCTATCATCGAAGACGGCAAATACTTATATGCCCCCCTTTTGCCCGATATAAGTTCTCCGATAAAAGGGAGTACCCTGGTTATATAGAATCTGTAAGGCACCCTGAAGAGCGGATGCTGGATGCTTGTAAATTCAAGGACGACAACGCGGCCGCCCTTTTTTACCACCCTGCCCATCTCGCTCAGGCCCTTTTGGTAGTCATTTACGTTTCTGATGCCGAAGGCTATGATAGAGCCGTCAAAAGTATCATCCGCAAACGGCAGCGCTGTGGCATCCCCCCTCTGAAGCCTGACCCTGTCCGTAAGTCCGGCCGACCGGACCTTTTCTTTGCCGAGCCTCAGCATCCCTTCGCTGAAATCCACGCCGGTGACCCTTGAGCCGGGGACGCGGTTTGTTATCTCTACAGCCACGTCGCATGTCCCGGTGGCGACATCCAGATAATGGGGATTCTCAGGCCTGGGAAGGAGATCGACGGCGAACCTTCTCCATCTCCGGTCTATACCGAGGCTGAGCACCCTGTTCAGAAGGTCATAGCGCGGCGCTATGTTGGTGAACATCGTGCTTATCCTGCCAGGGTCTTTTGAGGGGCTTTCGGTTGTCTTCATTACGGTAAAGTTAATAATCTTCTCGCTGCCCGGGCTCTTCCCGGCGCAAGCACCATTATAGCAAAAGCGGGAAAAGCGGGAAAGGCGATTCCCAAAATTCCCTTATTTTCAGGGGTTATTTGAATATTCCCGCCGCGTTCGAGTATGATTAAGAGTTATGTTCCGGAGTTTCAGCACAACAGGAATCGGGAGTCTTCCGCATACGGATCCTGTAGAGGCCTGTAACCTCATACTGGATTCGGTGGATATCCCTTTCTGGCCGCAGTTGCCGCACAGGAGCTTTCATGAGCTGATGGTTCCGCAGTATTCCGAGGGGTTCCCCTTTCTCCGGATCAAGGGGGAGGATGTTTTTGTAAACAGTGCCCCTGAAGAGGCCCTGTCCAGGTTTTATGAGGCTGTTGCCGCAGGCGATGGATTTCCCATATCGGAGGCATTTGCAGCAGGGCTTTACGCTTTTCTGGATATATTGAGGAGCCGTGGGAAGAGGTTTGAAACGATCAAGGGCCATATTACCGGGCCACTGACTTTTGCGCTTTCTCTTACCGACAGCGAGAAGCGACCGATGTTTTTTGATGAGGAGATGAGAGAGCTGTCTCTGGAACTGCTGAAGGGTAAGGTGACCTGGCAGATTGAGCAGTTGAGGCCATTTGCCGACGAAGTTCTCATCTTCGTGGATGAGCCCATCCTTTCCGCACTCGGTACCTCGACATATGTCGGAGTGAGCACTGAAGAGGCATCGAGGATGCTGCGGATCATCGTAGAGCATATAAGAAAGTGCGGCGGCAGGGCTGGCATTCACTGCTGCGGCAAGGCGGACTGGCCTCTGGTTCTCCGGGCGGCGCCTGATGTGTTTAATTTCGATTCCTACTATTTCTGGGATACCCTGGGAATATATCCCGAGGAGGTAACTTCTTATATCGAGGGCGGCGGATACATAGCATGGGGCGTGGTGCCTACGACCGATATTATCAGAGGCGTTGACCTTGCCGGCCTGAGGGAACAGCTTGAGCGGGGGCTTTCATCTCTTGAAAGGAGCGGGATAGACTCATCCATACTCAGGCGACAGTCCCTCATAACACCTTCCTGCGGTACCGGTTCACTTAACATGGATGATACATTGAAGGTCTTCAGACTCCTCAGGGAACTCGGGAAGAGTTATGCCGGAGGCTGAGAGATTCATATCGCTTGAGGGTATCGAGGGATCCGGCAAGAGCACTCAGGCCCGCCTTCTGAAGGAATTTCTTGTAGACAGGGGTATTGATACGGTTCAGACGGTTGAGCCGGGCGGAACCGGTATAGGTGAACAGATAAGGAGTATTCTGCTGGAGCCCGGCAACCATATGGACTCGATGACGGAACTGCTTCTTTATTTTGCATCGAGGGCGCAGCATGTCAAGGAGGTGATCGTGCCGGCTCTTGAGGCCGGCAAGGTGGTAATCACTGACAGGTTCTCTGACTCCACCGTTGCCTATCAGGGGTATGCAAGAGGTTTGGACATGAATGTAATAGAGTCTCTTGACCGAATCGTCACCGGAGAGTGCCGTCCCTCGCTGACCATCCTTCTCGATCTCGATGTTGAGGATGGCATCAGGCGAAACCGCCGGGCCGGAAAGAAGGACCGGTTCGAGCTCGAGGAGGTGGAATTTCACCGCAGGGTCAGAGAAGGTTTTCTGAAGATAGCTGAACAGGACATAAAAAGAGTGACGATGGTCGATGCGTCGGGAACTCCCGAGGATGTGCATGAAAAGATCAGGACGATCGTGCTAAATCACCTGTCAGCTGTTGCCGGAATGGAGCTGTAGCAGACATAATTGATAAATGTAATCAGATATAGCCTGTGGATGTAAAATAGAACAGGTCAGATGAAATGTCGTTTAGAGAGATCATAGGACAGGACGAAGCTATCGGGATCCTCCGGGGGTTCATCGGAAAGGAGAGAGTTCCTCATACACTCTGCTTTACCGGTGATGAGGGAATAGGCAAAAGATTTGCCGCTTTAAACTTCGCGATGGCCCTCAACTGTGAGGGGGAGCCTTCAGAAACTGATCTGTTCGCTGCAGACGGGGCGGATGATCCAGCAGAATCCCCTGATGAGGTGCCTGATGCATGCGGCGATTGCCCGTCATGCAGGAAGATAATAAGCGGCAATCATCCTGATGTACACATGTTGACCCCTCAGGGTGACTCCCGGCAGATAAGGGTTTCTGAAGTCAGGCAGCTTGAGGAGGCGCTGTCCTTCAGGCCGTTTGAGGGACAGTGGAAGGTCGCGATCGTGGATGACGCCGACAGGATCAACGAGGCGGCAGCAAACGCGTTTCTCAAGACGCTGGAAGAGCCTACGGAGCATAGCGTTATAATTCTGGTAACATCCAGGCCCGATATGCTGCTTCCAACGATACGATCACGCTGTCAGACAGTGAGGTTTTCACCGCTGCCCGTTGAGGAGCTTGGGGCATTTATCGAATCAAGAGGGGAAGGGATTACAGATACGGAGGCGGTGCTGAGGAGCCGGCTTTCAGGCGGCAGGCCCGGACTTGCGCTGAGTGACGATATATTACAAAAGAGGGACTGGTCTTTCCAGGTATTCAAGAAGATGATAGGGAGCCCTGATGAGGATTTATGGGGTAACAAGGAGGAGATGGAGGAGTGGTTTGACTGGTCAGTCATGTGGATGCGGGATTTTGCGGTATATAAAGTGACGGGCGATCAGGACCTTCTGATCAACCAGGATATGAAAGATGAAATAAATGAGATGGTTTATTCAGCTCGTTTTGAGGACCTGCTGAAGCTGGCTCGCGAACTGTATGACATAAAACGTAAACTGAGCCTGAATCTTAACAAGCAGTTGACCCTCAATCATACCGGTATGATGATCAGGAATGTTGTCGGCGGTGGAGGGATAGTCTGATGGGTGACAGTGGAGAGATTCTGGATACGGACAATACAAATAAGGACGGGCAGTCTGAAGAAAAGATCACAGTTGTCGGAGTAAGGTTCAGGCCCTGCGGCAAGGTATATACCTTTGATGCCGGAGATATTGAGGCCGGCCCCGGGACCAAAGTAGTTGTAGATTCCGACATGGGTTTGAGCATAGGACATGTGGTGACCCCGAAATATGAAGTATTGCAGACGGGTGCCAGAAGAAAGAAGGTGCTCAGACTGGCAACGGAGGAAGACTTCGGAAAGATGGAGGAGAACAAGAAGTTCAGGGAAGAGGCAAGGGCATATTGCATAGAAAAGGCGGCTGCACTGCACCTTCCGATGAAGGTTGTAGATACAGAGACGACTCTGGACCGGAAGAAGGTTGTATTTTATTTCACAGCGGAGGGACGAATAGATTTCCGCGAGCTGGTGAGAGAGCTTGCTGCGAAATTCAGGACTCGCATCGAGATGAGACAGATTGGTGTACGCGATGAGGTGAAGCTCCTTGGCGGTATAGGCGCCTGTGGCAGGCAGACCTGCTGCAGTCAGTTTCTAACCTCTTTTGCCCCCATCACCATAAAAATGGCAAAGCAGCAGTCACTTTCGATTAACCAGAATAAACTTTCCGGTATATGCGGAAGACTCATGTGCTGCCTGAGTTATGAGTACAGGGAATATGTTGAGGAAACTCCATCGGCAGAGCCGGTGAAAGAGGAAGTTGCCCCGGCAGAGGAGACGGCGGGAGACATTGGGGAGATTGTTTCAGGTGAGCTGCCTGAGGATGCATCTGTTGTGAATGAGGTACAGGCTGAGTCTGAAGAGCCGGATGATCTTGAGACCGCTGTGGAGGCGAAGAGGGGCGGGGCGGATACGCCAACTGCTTCATCTGCTGTGGAGAGCAAGAAGCGCAGACGCAGGAGGCGAAGAGGCAGGAAGTCCCCTCAAGCTACTAAGGAGGCTGCTGCCGGTGGGACCGCTGCTCAGGGAGAGACAACAGCGGGTCAGACCGGAACTGGGGAAAAGGACAGAGGCGGCAAAAAGGTCAGACAGTTCAGCAAGCGCAGAAAGTTCAGGAGAAAGAAAAAGAAATAGACCATGGCCCGGAAGAAGTTTTATGTAACGACCCCGATATATTACGTTAATGATGTCCCGCATATAGGGCATGCATATACGACCATAGCGGCAGACATACTCGCCAGATACAACAGGATGATGGGCCGGGAGGTCTTTTTCCTGACGGGTACAGACGAGCACGGTCAGAAGGTGCAGAAGGCGGCTGCGGAAAGGTCACGAACGCCCCAGGAGCATGCCGATCTCATGGTGGAGAACTTCAGGTCACTCTGGAAAAAGCTTAATGTCTCAAATGATGCGTTCATCCGGACTACGGATGCTGAGCATGTCGGGACAGTGCAGGAGATTATTCGCATCCTTTATGAAAAGGGAGAAATAGTAAAGAGGGAGTATGCGGGCTGGTACTGCACGCCTGACGAGCGGTTCTGGACAGAAAAGGAGATAGTTGAGGGCAACTGTCCGGACTGCGGCAGGCCCGTGGAGAAGATTCAGGAAGAAAACTATTTTTTCCTGATGTCCAGGTATCAGAAAAGGCTTATCAGGTATATAGAAGATAACCCTCTTTACATACAACCGGAAACCAGAAAGAACGAGGTCCTCGGCTTTCTCAAAAACAATGAACTGGGCGACCTCTGCATTACGAGACCGGCATCGAGGCTGTCCTGGGGTGTGCCGATTCCCTTCGATGAAGACTTCGTCACCTATGTCTGGTTTGATGCCCTGCTTAACTACTTCTCCGCCACTTTCTATCTTGCACCACAAAAAACAGAAGTTGAGGGAGCTGGAGACACGAATCAGAAAGACTCTTTTAACTCTAAACTCATAACTCAAGGCTCCAATTACTGGTGGCCTGCCGATCATCACATCGTCGGCAAAGATATACTGACGACCCATGCGGTTTACTGGTCAACGATGCTCATGGCGCTGGGGTTGCCCCTTCCGGCCAATATCTTCGCTCATGGATGGTGGACTGTGGACGGCAGGAAGATGTCCAAGTCGCTCGGCAATGTGGTTGATCCGGTGGCTGTTACGGAAAAGTACGGGGTGGATGCCTTCAGATATTTCATATTCAGGGAGGTGCCGTTCGGCCTCGATGGAGATTTTTCGGAAGAGGCGCTGATTAACAGGATCAACACGGACCTTGCCAATGATCTCGGCAATCTGCTGAGCAGAACCCTCACGATGATCGTGAAATACAGGGATGGGAACGTGCCTATTCCCTCAGCCGAAAAGGAACGGGCAGGTATGGAAAAGAAGATCAGGGCATGGTTCGATTCCGGGAATCCTGACAGCCTGGGAAAGATCATGGAACAGTGCCTCCGGAATCTTCAGTTCAACATAGCGCTGCAGGAACTCTGGAGGCTGACAGGTGACATAAATGAGTATATCGCATCATCAGAGCCGTGGAAGGAAAAGGACGATGAGCGGCTTTCGACCATCCTGTATACGCTGGCGGAGGCGCTCCGTCTTATCGCGCTGTACTTATATCCATTCATGCCCGAATCCGCTGGCAGGATATGGAGCGCTCTCGGTATTGAAGCCGATATCGGCGGGCCTCGCTCTGGAGAAGATTTCCACTGGGGCGGACTGAGGCCGGGTTCCGTTGTCAGGAAAGGCAAGCCGTTGTTTCCGAGAATCGAGAAAAAGGAAAGTGAAAAGGGAAAGGGGAGAAAGATGTCTGATGAAGAAAACAAGGCGGCTTCCAGGCCATCAAAAACCGAAGGAGGCGCGTCGAAGTCTGATAATCTGATTTCTATAAATGAATTTGCAAAGGTGCAGCTCAAGATCGGTAAGGTGCTCGGGGCTGAAAGAGTGGAGGGTTCGAACAAACTCATAAAGCTTCAGGTGGACACCGGCGAGACACGGCAGATTGTAGCCGGCATAGCCAAAGTATATGCCCCCGATGACCTTGTGGGCAGGAAGATAGTGGTGGTGACGAATCTCAAGCCTGCCAGACTGATGGGGGTAGAGTCACAGGGGATGCTGCTTGCAGCAACGGACGACAGTGGTGATCCGGTGATTCTCGTTCCGGAAAAGGATGTCAAAGAAGGTGCAGGAATTAAATAGAGGTCTAGACCAATGAAGGCGAAAATAGTTTCCATTAATATAAGTGACAGAAAGGGCGTGAGGAAGAAGCCCGTCAACGAGGCGGTGATCAGAGAGAACTACGGTATCGAGGAGGACGCCCATGCATCTGAGAAATGGCACAGGCAGGTGAGCCTGCTTGCGCTGGAGAGCATAGAGAAGATGCGTCAAATGGGACTTGAGGTAGGCCCGGGCGACTTTGCCGAGAACATAACCACAGAGGGCGTGGACCTGCCGTCTCTGCCGATCGGGACTCACATAAGTATAGGAAGTGAGGTAGAGGCTGAGGTCAGTCAGATCGGGAAGGTCTGCCATTCGCGGTGCGCCATATATCATCAGGCAGGGGACTGCGTAATGCCCAAAGAGGGAATATTCATAAAGATCCTCAAGGGTGGCAGGATCAGGGTTGGGGACGAGATAAGGGTCGACCTGAACGTTACATGAGAAGCAGTGGAGACCGTCCGTAAAATCTTTTAATGCGATGGATTATAGGAATATTGGTCTTACAGGGAGAAATACACATTTGGTTTAATGCAGGAAAGCAGGTTTCAGGGCCCTTTGGAGCCACAGGTTGGAATCGCAGAAAACCTTTTCCGGCCGGTCTCCACTGCTTCTGAGATAGGGTTAAGGGCTAATAATGGGCGATTTATGATAAGGGCTTCGATAGTAACTGTAAGCGACAGGGGAGCAGCTGGAGAGCGCGAAGACAGGAGCGGCCCTGCAATCAGGGAGATGATAGCAGGTTTCTGCGAGATAGTGGATTACAGGATCGTTCCTGACGAGATAGATGAAATCCGCGATGCGATTGTCTCGATGAGCGAAAATGCCGATCTCGTTATTACGACAGGAGGAACCGGGGTATCGCCACGTGACGTAACGCCTGAGGCGACGCGCAAAGTTATTGAAAAGGATCTTCCGGGAATGACAGAGGCGATGAGGCATGAGAGCATGAAGAAAACTCCTTATGCTATGATATCAAGAGCTGTTGCCGGGATCAGGGGTTCGACCCTTATAATCAACCTTCCGGGCAGCGAGAAGGCCGCGAGAGAAAATCTCTCCGTGATTTTGCCTGCATTGCCGCACGCGGTGGAAAAGATAAAGGGAAGCACTGAAGAGTGCGGCTCCTGACAATCGGGAAATCAGTATGTCAAAGATAGGATACATAACCGCTTTTCTGGGAGGATTGCTGTCCTTTCTTTCCCCCTGTGTTCTGCCGCTCATCCCGTCATATCTTTCATTTATCACGGGCATATCTTTCGATGACTTCAAGACCGGGGACAAGGCCCGTATAAGAAAACTGACACTCATGAATTCCGGTGGATTCGTACTCGGATTTTCGACCGTATTTATTCTGCTTGGGGTTTCATCCACATTCATAGGGCGGCTTTTTGCTGTTTATTATGATCATATAAGGATTATAGGTGGTATCATAATCATCGTCCTGGGACTGTATGTCATGGGCGTACTGAAACTGAATTTTCTTGCTTCAGACAAAAGGGTGCACCTGAAATCCAAACCACGGGGTCACTTCGGTTCGTTTGTGGTCGGCCTGACATTCGGTGCTGGCTGGACACCGTGCATAGGGCCCATACTCGGTTCGATCCTTCTTATAGCCAGCACCACTGGCTCGGCCCTTCAGGGATTTTATCTGCTTCTCGTATACTCACTTGGGCTGGCCGTGCCTTTCATGATGACCGCGCTTGCCGTCAACTGGTTCATCAGCCACTTCGGTGCCATACAGAAATATATGAGGCTCATCATGATTTTAAGCGGCTTGCTCCTTATCGGCTTCGGGGTGATTCTCCTTACGGACAGCGTATATCTGATCCTCGGGATGGCGCCGGACTTCGGGATTGAGGACATACTGACGAAGTGAAGCTTACCTCCACGTACTACTGAATGTCCATCGATTTTCTTATCTGTCTGAATCACATAATTCACGCAATTGTTTTTCCCGGGAGGCATGGCCATCAAGATATGTGGTAAGTAGTAAGTGGTAAGTGGTAGGTCAAAGCATAAATCAAAAATTAAAAATATAAAATCAAAATTGCGGAAACTGTTTTTTTATTGAAATTTCTTCCTCAATTTTGACCTTTGATCTTTCATTTTTTATTAAATGATCTTCCACGTACTTATCTCATACCACTTATCCCTTATCACTGATTTTCGCTACACCTCCCGGAAATTTATGAATAAAGAGGGTAAAGTGAGCTAAAATATCTGGATGTCCCGTAATGAGCTGATCATTGAAGGCGCCAGACAGAACAACCTTCGCAATATAAGCCTTACGCTGCCGCATAACAGGCTGATAGCCATAACAGGCGTATCGGGCTCGGGTAAGTCATCCCTGGCATTTGATACGCTCTTTGCAGAGGGGCAGTGGAGGTTCATTGAATCACTTTCGACTTATGCCCGTCTGTTCCTTGAGAAGATGGACCGGCCGGATGTGGATTCGATCAGAAATATCCGGCCGGCTATAGCTCTTGAACAGAAAAATCCCGTCAAGTCATCCCGATCAACAGTTGGTACGGCAACCGAGGCATATGATTACCTCAGGTTGCTTTTTGCAAAGATCGGCAGGCCTCATTGTCCAGAATGTGGAGATGCGTTGAAGGCATGGAATCCCTCGTCAGTTTTCATAGACCTGACGGAAAATTATTCCGGGGCAAAGGCGATGATAATATTCGAAAGCGGTCTGAGCGCCGAGGAGCTGAGAAAAGCGGGCTTTCACAGGGTACGGGAATCCTCGGAGAAACTTGGAACAGGCAGGATCGAGGTGATTCTTGACCGGCTGATCATCAGGGACGAACCCCGCCTTGCGGATTCGATCGAGACGGCATGGGACCACGGCCGGGGAGTGATAACGGTTGAGATAGTGGGCCCGGAAGGAGGAAAAAACCGTCAGCTTCGGTATCAGTCTGAACTTAAGTGCTTGAAGTGTAACCTGACTCTTCAGAACCCTCAGCCCCTGCTGTTTTCGTTTAATCATCCGCTCGGTGCCTGCCCTGCATGCAGGGGGTTTGGTAATGCTCTTCACTATTCCGAAGATGTGATTGTGCCGGACAGAGAACTGTCATTGGCTGCAGGGGCTATAGAGCCGTGGAGCAAGCCGTCGAACCGGTGGTGGTACAGACAGTTTGCGAAAAAGGCCGAGACGTATGGAATCGACCTTAAGTTGCCTTACAAGGACCTGCCGGATGAGGCACGCAGGCTGATTTTCGAGGGCACCGATGATTTCTGCGGCATAAATGATTTCTTCGAAGAACTGGAGAGAAAGCGGTACAAACTGCATGTGCGGGTCTTTCTCAGCAGATACAGGAAGCCCGTTACCTGCCCGGACTGTAATGGGACGAGGCTGAGAACGGAGGCCCTTGCATTCAGGCTGGGCGGACACAACATAGCCGAACTATCTTCGCTGTCGGTCACTAACCTGCAGGATACATTGAGGACTCTTGACCTGAATGATTTTGAAAGTGAAGTGGCTGCTGAGATATTGAGACAGCTTGACCTGAAGCTTAGTTTCCTTGAGCGTGTAGGGATAGGTTATCTGACCATGGACAGAGAGGCGAGGACGCTCTCCGGAGGCGAAGCGCAGAGGATCAATCTTTCAAATCAGCTCGCTTCAAAGCTCACCGGCACCCTGTATGTACTCGATGAACCAACCGTGGGATTGCACCCGAGGGACGTGGGAAAGATAGCGGAGATACTAAAAGAACTTGCAGGCACCGGCAACACCGTTGTCACGGTAGAGCATGACAGGGCGATAATCGATGTTTCCGACTGGATCGTCGAGCTCGGTCCCGGCGGCGGCGAAAATGGGGGCCGGATCGTCTTTTCCGGCAGCAAGGAAGAATTTTGGAAAGCGGATACACTAACTGCCGGATATCTGAAAGACACGTCGCTTGTGCCGGTTCCACATACAAGGAGGCAGCGGAGCGAAAAGTCCCTTGTCGTAA
>CAZZGC010000014.1:2812-25234 GCA_964653915.1 uncultured Thermodesulfovibrio sp. | reverse complement strand
GCCCTCCTGAGCCTCCTGAGCGTCTTTTCCCTGCCGAGGACGTCAATCACCTCGAATATGCCCGGACTGGCTGTAACGCCTGTCAATGCGACCCTCACAGGTTGTGCGAGCTTTCCGAGCTTTACACCATGCCGTTCAACTATCGACCGGAAAAGTGTCTCTATCTCCTGCTCGGAGAAACTCTCCATATCTGACATACCATCCGCAAGCTCAGCGAGCATCCGGCGGCTCTCTTCGGTCAGGAACTTCCTGCGTGCCTTCTCATCGAACTCTATCTCCTCGGCGATATAGTACCTGAGGGATTCCGCCATCTCAACAAGCGTCCGGGAACGCTCCTTGAGTGTATGGACGGCACGGGCAAGCCATGACTTATCAATCCCCCCGGTCTCAAGACCGATCTTTTCCAGAAAAGGCATGACGAGTGACGCAAGCTCATCAGAGGGACTGTTAATGATATACTGCTGGTTAAGCCACAGCAGTTTTTCAGGATTGAAAACAGCGGATGCCTTCCCGACATTGTCAAAAGAAAAATATTTTATGAGCTCTTCCTTCGAAAATATTTCCTGATCTCCGTACGACCAGCCGAGCCTGACCAGATAATTCACCAGAGCCCCTGGAAGATAGCCCATCTCCCTGTAGGCCATGACGGACGTTGCCCCATGCCTCTTGGACAGTCTCTTTTTGTCGGCGCCCAGGATCATCGGCAGATGGGCAAATCTCGGGACCCCGTATCCGAATGCCCGGTAAAGCTGAATCTGCTTTGGCGTGTTGTTCAGGTGATCGTCACCGCGCACAACATGTGTTATCCCCATTTCCACATCATCTACCACAACGGTAAGGTTGTATGTCGGCGTTCCATCAGAACGAAGAATTATGAGATCATCCAGCTGCTGGTTGGGGAAATAGACATTCCCCCTTATCATGTCATCCACGACAGTCTCTCCGCTGTCCGGCATCCTGAACCTTACGACCGGATTCACGCCCTCTACGGGTTCCCTGCGGTTGAGGCATCGCCTGTCGTATTTCACGGGCTGCCCCTTTGCCATCGCCTCCTTTCTCCTTGCATCAAGATCCTCCGGAGAGCAATAGCAGTGGTAGGCCTTCCCCTCATCCACAAGCCTCTGCACGTAGCTCCTGTACAGATCGAACCTCTCGGTCTGGCGGAATGGGCCTTCATCCCAGTCAAGACCGAGCCACTTCATCCCCTCGATGATCGCCTCGATATACTCTCCGGTCGAACGTTCCCTGTCGGTATCCTCTATCCTCAGGATGAACTTGCCGCCATTATGCCTTGCGTAAAGCCAGTTGAATAGAGCGGTCCTCGCCCCGCCGATATGCAGGTGTCCCGTCGGACTCGGAGCAAACCGCACCCTCACTTCTTCTTTCAAATCGACCTCCCCTGTTCAGTTATCTTTACCTTACAATTGCATAAATTAGTGCTCTGAAGCAGTGGGGACCGGCTGGAAAAGTTTTTCATCGCATTAAAAATTTTACGGGCGGTCTCCATTGCTCATCTTTTAACATCAAGCCCTGCTATTATAAGCCTCAGGACCCTTTCTGTCTTCCCCGTCACCCGGAATCGTTCGTCTGCGCGGAAACCTGCCACCCATATTATGTCCTCTCCCGACAGGACGAGCGGAACCGAGTCCCTTCTGTCTCGCGGAACTTTTTCATCAACAAAATAGTCCTGCAGCTTCTTCTTTTTACCGAAACCGGCAGGAAAAAAATAATCTCCTTCGGCCCGTCCCCTCACCTTAAGTGGAAACACTGTCAGGTCTGCATCGAGGAAGACCTCGCCGCGGCTGTCGGCGTAATCACCGCTGCGCTCCTCGATCACGGCACGGATCGTCACGCCTTCCCTGACCACGGCCTCTCCGGGTACAGGCAGTACCAACTCTGCCACACACACAGGTCGCTCTGAAGTGATCTTCAGCAGAGAGTATTCCTTCACAGCCCTCACGTCATGGGGCAGGACTATACGGTCTCCGGACCTGCCCTTCCGGATAAGGCATATAATGTCCTCTATGTTCCGGAAAGACACTCCCCTCAGACCGGATACGGAATCAAGCGCCCTCCTGAGAACCCTCCGTAGAAGCGGCTTCCTGATCATTGCCAGAGGGCCGAGGAAGAGTTCGATTTCAGTTTCATTTTTGCGGCTGATAAGCCGCATCAGGGTCTTTGTGACCTCCATCTCCAGATACTCATCCTCATCCCTGAATATGCCGGAACACCTGCAGATATCCTCCACGACAGAGGGATTGATTGCACGCAGCGCCGGCATTACATCCCGCCTCAGACGGTTTCTTTGATAACTGCCGGATAAATTGGACGAATCGGTCATATATCGCTGAGGCCCCAGCGATTGGAGATACCGCTCAATATCGCGGCGTTCGGTCTCTATCAGCGGCCTGATGATATTTCCCCGAACCGGTGGGATACCCGACAGTCCCCGTCTGCCCGATCCCCTGATTAGCCTCATCAGTACCGTCTCGGCCTGATCATCCGCATTATGACCAAGGGCTATCCTTGTCGCTCCTGTTTCGGATGAAACTTCATCGAATATACGGTATCTCATCTCCCGGGCCATTTCCTGAAGATTCCCCCTGTCTGCCGGGCCGCCCAAGTCGATCCTTCTGAGGTGAAACTCTATTCCCCGTCCGGCACAGAATGACCGGCAAAACTCCTCCTCCTGCACAGTCTCCCCGGGACGAAGGCCGTGATTGATATAGACCGCATGGAGAGATATATTGAAATTGTCCTTTAGTTCATCTAAAATAACCGAGAGGCAGACCGAGTCGGGCCCGCCGGAGAGTCCGATGAGGACGGTGTCTCCGTGAGTGAGCATATTGAATTTCTCTATCGTATTTAGAACCCTGTCTGCTAATTCCATGGGTAGATAATTATAACTCAATTTTAGGATACAGGCTTATGCACTTTTTTCGATACAGAGGATCGGAACTCTACGCCGAAGATGTCCCCGTCAGGGAAATCGCCGAGGCGGCAGGAACTCCGCTTTATATCTACAGCAGCAAAACGCTGAGCAGGCATATCCATGCTTACAAGAAGGCCTTTGACGGATACCCGAGCACTATCTGTTTTGCCCTGAAGGCCAATTCCAATCCTGCTGTCCTGAGGCTGCTTGCCAGGGAGGGCTGCGGAGCGGATGTCGTCTCCGGAGGCGAACTCTTTCTTGCGAAAAAGGCGGGCATACCATCCGGCAAGATCGTCTATGCAGGCGTGGGCAAGACAGAGGATGAGATCGCAGCCGCACTGAAGGCAAAGATTCTAATGTTCAATGTGGAGTCGGCGGATGAACTGCAGGCGATAGATCAAGTTGCCGGAACTCTCGGGCTCATGGCGCCCATCGCACTTCGGGTCAATCCGGATATAGATCCGCAGACACACCCGTACATATCGACGGGACTGAAAAAGAGCAAGTTCGGTATCCCCATAGAGGATGCTCTCGAATATTACAGGGCTGCCAGGAAGATGCGCAACATCAGGGTACTTGGCATACACAAGCATATTGGTTCACAGATAACGAAGATATCACCCTTCGTGGATGCCCTGAGAAGAGTGATCGATCTTGCAACAATCCTGCGAGGGCACGGGATCGATATAAGGAACATCGATATCGGTGGTGGTCTTGGGATAACCTACAGGGACGAAAATCCGCCCGGACCGTCCAAGCTGTCGAAGGCGGTTGTGCCGCTTCTGAGACAATGCGGATGCAATCTCATACTCGAGCCGGGCAGGTCCATAGCAGGTAATGCAGGTATATTCGTGACGCGGGTGCTTTATAAGAAGAAAAATCCGGAGAAGGAGTTCGTCATAGTGGACGGCGGCATGAATGACCTGCTGAGACCGAGCCTCTACAACGCATATCATGAAATCCTGCCGGTTCGTAAGAACAGGCGGGGAAAGATACTTGCGGATATAGTCGGCCCCATTTGTGAGTCGGGCGATTTTCTGGCAAGGGAGAGGATGATTAACCGCCCTGACAGAGGAGATCTCCTTGCTGTCATGAGCTCCGGCGCATACGGCTTCTCAATGAGTTCAAATTACAACAGCAGACCACGTCCGGCCGAGGTGCTCGTGCATGGAGACCGTTTTTTCGTAGTCAGAGACCGGGAAACTTTCAGAGACCTGTCGAGAGGATCAAGGATCCCGGACTTTCTGAAGTAATCCGGAGACGAGGGACATGAAAATCACTTTCACCAAGATGCATGGTATCGGCAACGACTTCATCCTGATTGACTGCCGGAAAAGGGGCTTAAGAAATGCGGGCAGACTTGCACTAAGACTCTGTGACAGGAGATTCGGAATAGGTGCGGACCAGATGCTCCTGCTGTATCCCTCCCGCAAGGCCGACTGCAGGATGAAGATATTCAATGCGGACGGCTCTGAAGTGGAGATGTGCGGAAACGGCATACGGTGCCTCGCAAAGTTTGTGTGGGAAAGTCCGGAGACACCTGTATCGTTGAGGAAATCTGAAAGTCTCTCTGTTGAGACACTGGCCGGCATCATACGTCCCGAAAAGTCGGGAAACCTCATCAGGGTCGATATGGGAGAGCCTGTAACCGATCCGGCGCGCGTCCCTGTCAAGGCCGGACGTACAGTCAGAGCGGTAATCAACTATCCATTGAAGGCAGGAAAATGGCGGGGGAGGGTTACTGCCGTATCGATGGGGAATCCCCATGCGGTTACCGTTGTCAAGGACGTAACAACGGCTCCTGTAACTCAGGCCGGCCCATTGATTGAGAAGCACCCGATGTTCCCAAAAAAGACGAACGTGGAGTTCATAGAGGTGTTATCGAAAAAAAAGATCAGAGCCCGCGTATGGGAACGGGGAGCAGGCGAGACCCTTGCCTGCGGTACGGGCGCGTGTGCCTCGGTTGTTGCATCATCGATGCTCGGTCTGACCGGCAGAAATGCAGATGTGCATCTGCCGGGAGGAGTTTTAAATATAAACTGGTCTGAAGATGACAATCATGTCTATATGACCGGTCCCGCAGAGAGAATTTTTGAGGGCCGGATAGACATATGAACATCGATCCATGAAGGTAAAGTGCCCGACATGCGGCCGGAAGACCGAATGGAAGGCCAACCCTTTCAGGCCCTTCTGCTCCGAACGCTGCAAGTTGATCGATCTCGGGGCGTGGGCGTCAGAAAAGTACAGGATCGAGGCTAAAGAGGAGGATGATTCCGGCGCTGAGCCGCCGGGGAGGGAGATCGACTATGACTAAGATTATCGTATCAGGCGCTACCGGAAGGATGGGAAGCCGCATAATAGCGCTCTCAAAAGAGACCGAAGGGATTACGGTCTGCGGCGCACTTGAGAAAAAGGGACATGCGGCAGTCGGCAGGGACATTGGAGAATTCACCGGAACGGGCACGGATGGAATAACCGTTACGGATAGTGTCGGATCACTGCCGGAAGAAGCGGATGTCCTTGTGGATTTTTCTTCTCCATCGGCAACCATCGCATGTCTGAAGGCACTGTCCGAAAAACCCCTGCCGGTTGTTATAGGCACGACCGGCTTCAGCAAGGAGGAGGTGGAGTTGATAAAGCTCTACGCCCAGAATACACCCTGTGTTTTCGCCCCCAACATGAGTGTGGGAGTTAACCTCCTCCTCAAGGTGCTCAGAGATGTCGCAAAAGTGACCGGCGATGATTATGATGTCGAGATCATAGAGGCCCACCACAGGCTCAAGAAGGATGCCCCTTCAGGGACCGCCATGAAGATGGCCCAGGTCGTGGCTGCCGCTCTCGGAAGGGACCTTGAAAAAGACGCTGTATTTGCCCGTCAGGGGATAATAGGAGAGAGATCAAAAAAAGAGATAGGAATTCAGACCATAAGGGCCGGCGACATTGTAGGCGAGCACACGGTAATATTCGGCGGACTGGGCGAGAGGATAGAAATCACTCATAAGGCATCAAGCAGAGATACTTTTGCCCGTGGGGCGCTGAAGGCCGCCATGTGGGTTCATAAACAGACACCGGGTCTTTACGATATGAGGGATGTTCTGGGTCTGGAAAAGTCAGGATGAGACCCCACTGGTCTCGTTGCCGAACTCACTGATCTCATCCAGGTCTATCCGGCCACTCAGTATGATTTCGGCGATGGCAGGATCGAACTGGGTTCCCGAACAATCTCTCAGTTCCGCCATGACCATCTCCCTCGACAGGGCTTCACGGTAAGGCCGGGCTCTCATCATCGCATCCACGGCATCCGCCACTATGACTATTCTCGCCGCAAGAGGGATCTTACCTCCCTTAAGCCCGCCGGGATAACCCGTTCCATCATACCTTTCATGGTGGTGAAGTATGACCAGCAGAGACTCTTCAAGAAAGGGGATGGATTTGACTATACGGGCGCCGATTTCCGGATGCTTCTTTATCTCCTCATACTCATCTTCGGTGAGTCGGCCGTTCTTCTGGAGTATCCCCTCTACAATTCCTATTTTGCCAATGTCATGGATGGAAGCCGCGTGTTCTATCTCCTTGACCGTCTTTTCCGAGAGATCCATTACTCTTGCAAGCGATGCAGAGATACCGGCAACACGTCTTGAATGATTGAATGTGTAATGATCCTTCGCATCGATCGTGTGGATCAGCGCCTGCACAGTACCCTCATAACAGCTCATTATGGTGTTTCTCGCACTGCTGACCTGCTCTTCCAGATATGTCGCCCTGTCACGCAGCGTATCACGCTCCATCTTCAGATTCGCGCGCGCTTTTCTTTTATCCAGCCCCTTTTTTACGACGAGCATTATGTCATCCCTGTCAAAGGGCTTTATCAGATAATCGAACGCGCCGAATCTTATAGCGTCTCTTGCGGTTTCAAGGCTCGCGTAAGCGGTAAGCAGAATGACCTCAGTGTCCGTGTGGTTCTTTTTCATCTCCTGAAGGGCCTCAATCCCATCCATTTTAGGCATCTTGATGTCCATAATCACCAGATCGAAATTGTTTTCCTTCATCATGTCAAGCCCTTCGATGGCGCCTGTGGCGGTACTTACATCATAGTGATCTTTCAGAACCATTCTTATGGACTCGCGGGGAGCCAGTTCATCGTCAATAACCAGTATCTTTTCCTTCTTCTGTTCCAAATTCATGACCTCACTTGTATGAAATTCTCGTGCCTCGCCTGTCAACTATAGGCAACGTGGTTATGAACATATTGGTGTCCCCCTCACGCTTCATTTCGAGACGCCCTCCATGACCCTCGATAATCTTGTTGCTTATCGGGATGTTAAGTTCCGCACCCAGATGATCAACGTCCAGCAGAGGCTTAATGAGCCCCTGACCGTCCCTGGCAAGAGGTATTCCCCCACTATAAGAAAGTACTATGGTAACATCAGCGCCTCCCCTGCCCGAGGGAACCGCACTAAGTTTAATTTTTACGGAAGATTCGGCATCCTCTACCGCTGAGAGGGCAAGATAATAAAAGGCACGTACGAGCTCTTTTCTGTCAGCCCTGATAAAAAACGACCCCTCGATTTCAGGACGTGATATCATGCAGTTAGCAGGCAAACGCTTGGCTATGAAGCGGTGAGTCTCCTCCATAAACCCGTTTATTTCTTCCTTCTCAAAGCTGAACTCGGGCTTGCTCGAAAAGCTGACGAGTTTGTCTATCAGACTGTTCAGCCTGTTGATGGACTCCTGAACGGTGTTCACATAGAAACTGTTCATCTCGTCATCGGTCTGCTTTTCATTAAGTATCTGAATGTATGTCTGTATCGAGGTTAAAGGGTTTCTGACCTCATGCGCGATCTTGCCCATCAGATCATTGACCGCCTCGAGCTTTTCTGTCCGCCTCTGCTGTTCTTCAAGCTGCTTGGATGCCGAGAGATCCGAAAAGATAATTCCGGCACCGATAGGATTCTGTTTCTCATCGGTAAGCCTGTAACTGTTGATTCCGAGCGGCAGTTTTGCAGGACCCAACATGACCTCATGCCGTCTGTAAGAGACTCCCTCCACCATCGTCTCATAAAGGATATCGCCAAGAGGCGACGGCAGTGCCCTGAGGTCATTGCCGATCATGTTTGATGCATCCACACCAAGAATTTCGGAAGCCTGCTGGTTGAAGACGGTAATACGTTCCGACGCGTCTATGGCTATCATACCGCTGTTCATGCTCGACAGGATGTTATTGGTGAACTCCTTCTGATACCACATCTTGTGGTAAAGGTCTATATCCTTGACGGCAGCCGCGAGATAGTTGCAAAGAATGTATATTATCTCCAGCTCTTCTCTGTAAAATGGTTCATCCGTTATCTTTCCGTCAATGTTGAATATGCCGATCAGCTTCCCTTTGTATATCATCGGGAAAGAGACCTCGCACTGAAGGATATCCATGTCGCCCCTGACTGCCACAAATGACGGATCGCCAAAATCAACAGGTTTCTGAAGAATTTTTCCTGTCCTGGCCAGCATCATGGCCAGTGCGCTGTCCTTATCAAGCCTGATATTGTCCGCCAGGTACGGATCAAGGCCGTAATGAGTTTTGGCTACAAAAACGTCTTTTTCTCTTAACAGCACCGACATCTTTCCCACCCTGGCTATTTCCATCACAGAATCGATAAAGTGATCAAGCAGCTTTCGCATGTCGAAACTCACGGAAAGCATACGCGCAAAATTTACGATAACCTTCTCATGAATATACCTGCCGCCGGATGGCGCATCATATCTGCCCGCAACGTCCGCCTCCATGCGCAGCCTGCCTCTGGGTCTCGATACAGCCGGGTTATCAGTCGATCTCGTGATAACGCGCACCTCCTGTTTGTACTTCTGCCGCTCCAGTGCCCTCTCCACCAGCAGGGGGAGATCGGTCCTGATATCATCCGGACTGATACAATCGAATACACTGTCGGGCATACCTTCGAATCTCCGCCTGTCGGGTCTTTCGGACGTTATAAGAATCGCCGTCTCCCTGTCTATGCGCTTCAGCATAGGTGAAACAGAAGAAAGCTTATGCGAGCATGTGTCTATTATGAAGAGACTCAGGGGGATGTTGCTGTAAAGGTCCTCAAGTTCCCCCGGTGTTCTCAACGGGTATACGGTATATTTCTTCAGAGCGCCCTTGACCTTCGAAATTATCTCGTCGCTGTTACTCAGAAGCGCCAGAAGTTCCATAAATGCAATGCCTTTCCGTCAATGCTGATATCATCTCATTAATTTGCAACATATTATATACCATTCTGCAACGGCAACGATACGGTAAATGTCGAACCCTCATTCAGCCTGCTTGTAACTTTTATGTTTCCATTATGTTCCTCGATGACGCGCTTGCTTATAGCAAGACCGAGACCCATTCCTCTTTCCTTTGATGTAACAAACGGATCAAATATATTCGATATCCTCTCCGGAGGGATCCCTTCTCCGTTGTCCGTTATCGATACATCCACCTTGTTCATGTTGGGCCTGACCTCGACTCTGAGCTCCCCATTGCCGTTCATCGCCTGACACCCGTTTGATATGATGTTGATGAATGCCTGCTTCAATGTGGATGCATCGCCCATGATGTGCACGTCCTTCTGTTCATAAACCCTCTCAACCTTTATCTCGCGCTGTTCAAGCGCAAGCTTGTTTCTGACATACTCCACGGTTTCGTCCACCAGCGACACAAGATTGAGGCTGTTTACCCTCGCCGATTTACTGCCCGAGGAAAAATCGAGCAGGTCCTTGATCAGGTCGTCGATCTTTTCGATTTCGCCTTCCACGATCTTCGAAAACGTAGTCCTGAACTCCTCATCGTTGTACTTTTCGGGCATGAGCTGGGCAAAAGTCTTAAGTGATGTAAGGGGATTTCTTATCTCATGAGCAAATGTTGCGGACATCATGCCTATCGACGCCAGTCTTTCGGTCCGAACCTTCTCACTATACATGCGCGCGTTCTTGACAGCAATCGACATCTGGTCGGCTATTGTCCCGAGCAGTGAAATGTCCTCGACTTTGTATGCCTCCTCCGAGAGTTTATTGCCAAGAAGCATCAGCAGAGAAAGCTGCCCCTCAACGGTGATAGGTACCACGGCTGCGGCATCCAGGGCGCTTAATTCGTCATAAAGAAATGATGTCCTCCGTTCCGTCAGTTCCTCTCCCAGTCCCTTCAGATCATTTCTGACTATCACCTCTCTGCTATCGGTCAGGCACCTGACTATTTCCGATGATCCTTCAATTTTCCTTCCCCCCGCCGCTACTGCACCCTTTTGTCTGTCTTTCGCCCCCGATACATATCTTTTTGTGTAAGCCTCCCTGAATACTCCATCATCCGACAAAGAAAAGAAAGAGACAAACTTTACTCCCGGAGATTCCAGAAGAGTGCTGCTAATCAATTCGTAAATTGATTGCAACTCTAATGTTTCAGCAAGACCGGAGCTGACCTTTTTAACTACAGCGTAATAGTCATAATTCTTCCTGAAAAAATATGTATCAAGCAGTGTCTGGATGCGCTTCCTGAGCGGATTAAATAATACCGCAATCAAGATAGCGGCGAATATACTCACACCGAATGACTCAACATTTGCAGCAGAAGAGAGAAGCCGGGTAATCGAGAGTACCAGCACTACAAAAAGCGCTGTCAGCATCCCCGCAGACAGGGAGTAGGTCATCGTCTTTTTGATGACAAAATCTATATCCATCAGCCGGTATTTAACGATGGCATATGTCATGATTAGAGGATACAAAAAAACGGTAAAATTACCGTATGGATAGACATTGATTCCGAAGAAGGGAAAGAAAGAAGTGCTTCCGCCTGTAAACCCTATTGCCGTTGCCAGAAAAAAGAATTTTATCTGGTTTCTTTTAATTGAAGAGCTGTGTCTTAATGCTTTATATAGAACTATGTGACTGTAGAAGATCGTAAAAAACCACAGTTGCACCATAAAAAAGTGCAAATAAGTAGGTGGTATGCCAGCATAATAAAATGAATTAAACACCCATGCAACATGTTTAATAAGAACACCTGAAAAATTGGCAATGATAAAAAATAATCCCAAAATGTATGATGTAAAGATCAACCAGTAATTTTTTTTTGCAACAAATACATATACAAAGTGCATAAATACAACCGGAATAAGTATCACGCCGAAATAAGCAGCCCTCCACCAAAAAAGCGCCTCCTCCGCTGTATTTGCAGAAGCAAACTTTAATACCCCGAACCCCCATATAGCAACCAGAAATGTGAACAAAGACCATAATCTGTTGACGTTACTTCGGGGATTCTTAAAAAGAACAAAAATCCCCATAGGAAAACTGGATAAAACTATTAATAGACCGGACAAGGCAAACGGGTTCATTTCAAATTACTACTGATTCTTTCTAATAATGTATTAATTGTACACTTTCTGTCGAATGCTTCTTCCTCAGAAATTATTTCTTTCCTGAGAACCTGTTTATATGTCGGCATAAGTGGAACGCCAAAATCCCATGACTGAGACTCAATTTCAAAGAAAATTTCTTTCCAGCCGAACCATACTCCACTCTCTTCATAAACGGCAAGTTTCATCAGATGAGGATATAAGGTCGGATCATGCCACGCCCACAACCGCTTCAGCACATAAGGAACAGTTATTTTTTCGTACACTATTCTTTCAAACCATGGCCATCTGAACTCGACGGGAAGCGGCCAGCCCCATCGCCCCGCCAGTTCGGCAACGGGACGATGCATATCGGTAGTCGCAAATACCCCCCCCCGGACTAATATTTTGAGTAACTCTACAGAGACAGAAAGTGCTGCAGTCAGAGAAACTGCTCCCAGACCAAACATTATACTAGCCACATCAAATCGGTTTCTATCAACTTTAATAAAACCGCTTTCCTTATCGTTGCCAGTCAGACACGTAGCATCCCCCCGAGCTAATTCAACCGTACATAATCCCGAATTTCTTAACAGAGCTTTGTCGGATTCAATTAAACCCCTATGCAGAACCCTGACATATCCACATTTTTCCATTGCGGGAAGCGTTACATTTTCGGCAATTTCCAGCATTCCCTCGGAATAATCAACCAGCAGCGAATTAACATAAGCATTGTACATACTGAAGACTTTAACCTGGGACTGGTAAGACAGCCCTGTTCCTGAAAAGAGGTCAATATGCTGCGCCGGTCTGTTCAGCTCGCTGTTGACCTCTTTTACTTTAGACAAAATAGTCTGCGCCAGCCACATCCTCCACGAATCATCTTTTCTGTGTGTTGTTCTGGCATGTCTCGACAAGTATGTTTGTGACTCTTTGTCATAAAGATCTTTCACCATGCTTCGGGAAAGACTTGCATCTTTCTTTAAATAAGCTTTTTGTCTCATAGAATAAGCCCTGGCAAGTAACAGCAGACCCTGTCCAACGAGAGCTGCATAATTACCAGGGGAATCTGTGCGGGGACATAATATATATGGCGGAATGTATTTTCTTACTGCAACCGGATAGCTGTTGACAACCTCCTTGCTGATCAGTGAAGAGATAGACTGTCTCTGCTGCCGGTTTAAATTGAGATACCGTATTCCGATCTTGCAAGAATTTTCTTGCGGCTTCCCTTTTATCCAGCAGATCCTTGATAAAACGGATAATGAGTAATCGCCGTTTTCGTGATTGAAGTATATTTTACATTTTTTCTTAGAGAAGGAACCCGATACGAAATTATCAGCAATGTCACTGACATTTATCATCATACCATGATGACTCACATTATCAGTGAAAAATTCATGATGGAGTTGATCATTAACCGCTAACGTGCCTTTAATACTTAAATGAATTCGGTCAGACCTTCTTCTATCCTTTTCTCTGTTAAGATAGTTGCCAGCCACTGTAGTCCTAACTTTGCAAAGATGCCCTGTTTTTTCTCTGTTTGATAAATCCGCTCGATAAACAGTAATTGAAGATACGTTGGAAATACCTTTCATCAACATCCGGCCACTTAAAATCAGTACATCCCAATAAAACTTCCGCATTACCTGAATCAAAGAGGCTTTTAAAATTGAAATACGGGACATACGGCTCTATCAGTGCCCACTGTATCTCCGTCAGCATTTCCTGTCTGAAATTTTCAAGAGGAATCATCTCGGGAATCTTAAAATCGAAATGCTTGCTTGCTAAATCCAGAAAGTATTCAAGTGTTACACCGGCTGGATTAATGGTATGAAACGTCCTGTTAATAGCCTCTTTCTTCTTGGATATAATATAAATCGCTTCCGCAACTGCATCAACAGAAGATATATAGTGATACGAACTTCTATCAGCAGGAATTACCTTAAAAAGGCCAAGACTCAGTATATGCAGAGGCTGATAAAAAACTTTAAAATTGCTCGTGTGTCCAGTCTCTGAATGACCAGAAATTATGCCGGGGCGATAAACAACAGCCGGAATGCCTCTATCCTGGTAATCCCTAACAAGACGTTCCGCCTCAAACTTGCTCTGTTCGTATGCATTATTAAAACCTTGATTGACTACCAGGTCATCTTCATAAAACATTCCCTGATGAGTGCCCGCGACAGCAACTGTACTAACATGATGAAATCCCTGAAATTGACCGTTCTCGCAGCACTTTTCCGCAAAATCAAGAACATTTTTTGTACCCCTCACGTTAATTCGCCTTGCAAGATCAAGTGATACGCCAAAATCACATAATGCTGCAACGTGATATATTTCCGCGACAGTCCTGGACAATCTGTCGTAATCCGCGGGCGAAAGTCCAAGCCTCATATCGCATATATCACCAATAAATACAGTAAGTTTCTCAGTAGAAAATTGCCTGTTAACAGACGATAGCGCACTAATTACTCTGGACTCAGCCTCCGCCCTGTTACGTCCTCTACTTAATGCAGCTATATTGCAACTGCTTCTTTCCAAAAGCAGGTGCAACAGATAAGAACCTAATAACCCGGTAGCCCCTGTTATTAAAATAGTCTCCTTCATTTCAGGTAATCCTGGACGATTTGAACAATATCTCTAAAATATTCTATTCGCAGTATTTTAGACCTTTCAATCGATATATCAATATCATTTTCAATTGCTGCAAGAATTTCCAAAGAAGTAAAAGAATCAATTCCCAAATCATTTTTCAGAGAAGATGACATACCAATTTCTGAATAATCAATATCCGCCACATCCGCAATAATTTCCTTGATTGTATTCACAATTTCCTGCTCATTGAATGAGATTGTGTTTTCTATTTTTTCACTTTTCAAATCTAGTTCATCCTCCTTCTGTCGATAAATCTCCGCATCACGATGCTTGTGTTGTGATTCCCAGCGCCGAACGAATTGAGCATAACCGTATTCAGCCGGGCCTTTCTTGCCTTATTAGGAACATAATCCAGATCACAGTCCGGATCGGGATTTTCATAATTTATTGTTGGCGGTATGACATTATTCTGAAGAGCAAGCATACAAGAGACAGCCTCAATCGCCCCGGAGGCGCCGACTGTATGCCCGATCATGGATTTAATCGAACTGATCGGCACATTATAAGCCTTCTCTCCGAACAGTTTCTTGATACTGGTGGTCTCCGCCTGATCGTACAGTTGTGTCGAGTTTCCGTATGCGCTTATATAATCAATCTCAGATTTGTCCATATCGGCATCCTCAAGAGCCCTCCGCATCACCCTGGATGTCTCTTCCCCGTCAACGTCCGGCAGCACTGGATGAAAAGAACCGCAGTTACCGGCATAACCCACGATTTCTCCATAGATTCGCGCATTTCTGCGTATGGCGTGTGAGAGTTCTTCCATCAGCAGTATGGCCCCTCCTTCACCAAGGACGAATCCGTCGCGGTCGCGGTCAAAGGGTCTGCAGGCCTTTGAGGGCTCTTCATTGCGCCTTGAAAGCAGTTGCAGGTTGCAAAAGGCGCTGAAGGTAAAGGGGGACAATGGAGACTCCACACCTCCGGAAAATATTACTTCCGCCTCCCCACGCTGAATAAGCTTGAATGCCTGCCCGATGGCGTTGCTGCCGGAAGCGCAGGCAGTAGATATCGACAGATTAGGACCGGTGATGTTAAGTTCAATGGCAATGTGGCTGGAAACGGCGTTCGTCGAGACCCTGGGAACACTCAGGGGATTGATGCGATTAAAGCCCTTTTCAAGCCCGACAATCATCTGAGCCTCATGAAACAGCACTCCGCCGAATACCGATCCGATACAGACACCGATACGGTCACGGTTGGAAGCGCTTATCTTCAATCCCGAATCCTCCAGAGCCATGAAAGCGGATGCCAGTCCGAAATGAACAAATCTGTCGGTTCTCTTCACAACTTTCCTGGAGACAAAATCGAGTGGATCGAAATCGAGAATCTGGGCGGCTATCTTTGAACTCATCTGAGAGGTATCAAAGCTCATGATCATATCCACGCCCGACCTGCCCGACACGCAGGCGTTCCAGAACGCATCTTTTCCGATACCATTAGGGGCTACAATGCCCAGTCCAGTTATGACGACTCGTCTTTTCTTCACGCCGGTCAGTTACTGATACTGTCTGCTCGCCCGCAGTCCTGCAGGTAACTCAGGTATCCCTTGCAGATACATAGAACAAAAAGGAGTTCGCCCGACCAAATACCCAACGTCCGTAAAGAAGCGATACATGAAAAGGATCAGGGATAATACTGCAGCGGTGATACCACGGGTGACCTGTTTTCGAGACAAAGTCTTTCGGGAAATTGAGAAACAATTTCTCATAAAATTATTAACAAAACAAATATTATCAACTGTCTTGTCACTATGTTAAAAAATGCTACAGAATTTCTAATTATCTATTAAATATAAAAAAAAATCAAGCAGCAATCCTCTACATACCAAGTGTATATGTTTAGCCGCCCAAATATTGGCAGTCAGGTAAAACCGATCGGCATCACGAGCTTTATTTTTTTCTTTTCATTAGGTTATAGTATTAGTTCAGGCCACAACTTTACTGAAATCCTGAATTCCGGAGACCATATATGAAATGCAAAAAATGCAGCGGCCGGCTCGAGTTGAGGATCGGCTGAAAATCTGTAACCCTGCGCTGCACGGAGTGCGGCAGAGCATACTCCATAGAAGAGTATATAAATGAGCTTGACGCGGGTGCGTGGGAGAAAATCTCCCACAGAAGCTGTGACAGGGCCTGATGGATATTGACTTTTAAAAACCTTTTTAAGTATCATGTTATGTTTAATTTTCAAAACTTCTTAAAAGAGGCATCATGAAAACGATTTCGGCTAAAGAGTCAGAAGTAGAAAAAAAGTGGCATCTGATAGACGCCGACGGCTTAGTCGTCGGACGGCTGGCTTCAAGAGTAGCCGCCATATTGCGCGGCAAGCACAAACCGATTTTCACTCCCCATGTCGATACAGGTGATTTCGTCGTTATTATAAATGCGTCGAAGGTCCGCCTGACCGGCAATAAGCTGCAGCAGAAGGCATACTACCACCATACCGGTTATCCCGGTGGAATCAAGAAGGAGATGGCAAAAGACCTGATGAAAACTGCTCCGGACGAAATCATCAGAAAAGCGGTAAAGGGAATGCTGCCGAAGAACAGTCTCGGCAGGCGTCAGTTCAGCAAACTAAAGGTATACAGCGGGCCGGAGCATCCTCACTCGGCGCAAAATCCGGCTCCCCTGAACATCAGCGGAGATTAAGGAGTTAAAGGGACGATGGCAGAAATTGAATATAACGCTACAGGCAGACGCAAATCCTCAATAGCCCAGATATTCATCAAGGCGGGCAGCGGCAATATAACCGTCAACAAAAAGCCCCTCGATGAATATTTCCCCTACGAGACGATGAAGATGATCATCAAGCAGCCGCTGAGCATCACGGCGGTAAACGACAAGTATGACATCACCGTAAGAGTAAAGGGCGGTGGTTACAGTGGTCAGGCTGCAGCCATCAGGCATGGAATATCGAGAGCCCTGGTTCTGATGAATTCCGATTTCAGGCCCAAACTCAAAAAAGAAGGCCTGCTCACAAGAGACCCGAGGGTCGTAGAGAGGAAAAAATACGGACAGAAGGGCGCAAGAAAACGCTTCCAGTTCTCCAAGAGATAATTCAACCGGTATGCTTAGAGTCGCTGTATTAGGCGGAAGCGGTTATACCGGAAGTGAACTCCTCAGGCTACTGAATTCCCATCCACGGGCAAAGGTCACCGCAATAACCTCGGAACGTTATGCCGGTATCCCTGTAAGTGACGTATTCCTCCATATCAGAGGGAACGATATCAAATTCGAGACCCTGGACATCAGCAAACTCTTCTCCAGGGCGGACATATTTTTTCTCTGTCTTCCCCATCGCACATCCCAGAAAATCGTTGCGAAGCTGCATAGAAAAAACAAAAAAGTGATAGACCTTTCGGCCGACTACCGTCTCAGGAACGCCAAAGTATATGAAAAGTGGTACGGGGTCCGCCATGACCATGCCGCACTCCTGAAGAATGCTGTATACGGCATGCCGGAACTTCACCGTGACAGGATACGGAACACATCTATAGTAGCAAATCCCGGCTGCTATCCGACGGCTTCGATCCTTGCGCTCGCTCCCCTGATGGATCAGTCATATATTGACAGGGACTCCATAATTATTGATGCCAAGTCAGGGACATCAGGAGCGGGCAGAACCCCTTCTCAACAGCTCATGTACTGCGAAGTAAACGAATCAGTGAAGGCTTACGCTGTGGCGTCACACAGGCATACTCCGGAAATAGAACAGGAACTTTCCATTCTTGCCGGTGAAGGGCTTAACGTTTCATTCACACCTCACCTGATCCCGATCGACAGGGGAATACTGAGCACCGTATACGTCAGACTGAACAAAAGGATAGCCCTGTCCTCAATACTGCGGCGTTACCGGTCCTTCTATAAAGATGAGCCATTTGTGAGGGTGCTGCCGTCCGGCGTGTTTCCGACGACCAAGGCGGTGAAGGGTACAAATTTCTGCGACATATCCATATTCGCCGATACCCGCTTCAGGAGCGGGCAAAGACTGATTGTAGTGAGCGTCATAGACAATCTCATCAAAGGGGCCTCCGGCTCGGCAGTCCATAATATGAACATCATGTGCGGATTCGATGAGACGGATGGTTTACTCAGCCCCGCTCCTTCTCCCTGATGAAAAAGTCCCTGAAGATCAGAGTCCCCGGCTTCACGTTTTCCGGCATAGCGGCCGGGATCAAACAATCAGGCGACCCCGATCTTGCGATAATCAAATCCGCCGTTCCCTGCACTGCCGCCGGGGTATTCACTAAAAACCGGGTTAAGGCTGCTCCGGTCAGACTGTCCATGAGACGCCTTGCACGCATGAAGCAGTGTCAGGCTATTATAGTAAACAGCGGAAACGCCAACGCCTGCACAGGAAATCGCGGCGCCGAAGATGCCAGGGTAATGACCGCTCTCGTTGCCAGAGCATTGGGAATTCCCGAAACCCTCACCTGCGTATCTTCCACCGGTATCATCGGCCACCCCATGCCTATCGATGCCATTACAAACGCTATTCCAAACGCTGCAGCCGCGCTCTCCCAGGCATCAATCATGGATGCTGCTGAAGCGATAATGACAACAGATACATTTCCGAAAGTCTCCGTTCAGAAGATAGAGATCGGCGGCCTCAGGGGAATCATCGCAGGGATTGCCAAAGGCGCCGGGATGATATGCCCCGATATGGCAACCATGCTCTGCTTTCTGTTTACGGACGTGTCGGTTGCCCATGAAGCGCTTGTCCGTGCTCTCAAGACCTCAACGGATATATCTTTCAACCGTCTTACCGTGGACAATGACATGAGCACAAACGATACGGTAATTGTAATGGCCAACGGACTTCTCCGCAACCGCCCGATCACCTCAACCAGCCGTCACTACAGCACGTTCCAAAATGCATTGTCAAAGGTGACTTCCGAACTCACTCAGATGATCGCAGAGGACGGGGAAGGCGCTACATCCAAGATAAGGGTTGAGGTAGAAAGCGCCCGTTCCGTTAAAGAGGCGCTTAAAATCGCCAGGGCCATTGCCGGCTCCATGCTTGTAAAGACCGCCATATACGGGAAAGACCCCAACTGGGGCAGGATTATCGCGGCTGCGGGGCGGGCCGGTGCCTGTATGAAGGAAGAAAAAACAGATATTCTTATAAACGGTGTTTTGATCGCCAAAGATGGTGCATCTACCGGAATGGAGAAAAAAGCCGGCGCCTCACTGGGCAGGAAAGAGACGGTAATTACCGTCAGGCTCAAGTCAGGACGTCAATCCGCAACTGTCTTCACATGTGACCTGACCGAAGAATATATCAGGATAAATGCCCATTATACCACCTGACAAAAACGTGATTCAGATACTTGACACAATCTCCACAGTTCTTTATTGTAAGTACAATGAACACCTCAAAACGTCCAATAACATGGGAGAAATAATATGAAAAAGCTGTCAGCTGTTCTCGCTGTAATCATAATGCTCGCCGCTTACTCTCACCTGTTGGCGGATGATGCCCGTCAGTACACAGTACAGGAACACGACACATTGTGGGACATATCCGACTCCGAACTGGCAGACCCCTTCCTCTGGCCAAAACTCTGGAATGTAAACCCCCAGATAGAAAATCCGGACCTCATTTATCCAGGCAGCACTATAAAAATTCCGAGCAGGGAAGAGTTGATGCGGATGATGATGCCGGTGAAACCGAGACAGGTATTCCGGCAGAGACAAAAAGTCAAAAAAGTAAAACCGATAGAGGTAGTTCAACGAAAAGAAACTAAGCATTATCTTGTAAGCCATGACAGGTTTGTCTCAAGCGGCTGGATAGCAGCAGAGCTCAAGCCGCTCGGCGAGGTGCATTCGGCGCCACTGAACCGGACGATGGCCGGCCAGGGTGACACAGTCTATTTAAAAATATCCTATCTGACCATCGACAGCCCTGAACCTCAGAATGCGCGCTTCTTTACGGCCAGAGACGTGAAGCTGGTCAAACACCCGATCAGCAATGAAAAACTGGGACATCAGATCCGGATAACCGGAATTGTGGAAGTAACCGGGAAAGAAGGAAAATTCTTCAAGGCCAAAGTTGTAAAATCCTATGAAGAAATTCAGATGGGAGAAATGCTTCTTCCTTTCACGGAGATGGAGCCACCACTTGTGCCGGATACACCGGGGACTCCGGATATAGATGGGTACATAGTTGAATCCCACATGAACAAGTTTCTCAATAGTGAAGGGGATATTGTATTCCTGGATAAAGGAGAAGGCGACGGGCTTCAGACAGGTGATATCGTAACGGTCTTTTCCGATCCCCCTACAAGGAGACCTATGGCACGGCTGCAGATTCTGGCGCTTCGTCCATCCACCTCATCGGCAGTGATCATTGACAGCACTGATGAGGTCTCCATAGGGGCTATGTGGGGTCCTGCAAAGTAAAATCTTTACTAAGATTCAAGTGCTGACAAGCGCCTTCAGGGCCTTCAGTCTGCTGGGATGTTTGAGCTTTCTTAAAGCCTTTGCCTCTATCTGACGTACCCTTTCCCTTGTAATCGTAAGATGTCTGCCCACTTCTTCAAGAGTGTGATCCCGGTCCACTCCGATACCGAATCTCATCCTGATGACCTTTTCTTCCTTGGGAGTCAGGGTGCCGAGCACCTTCTTGATATAGCTGGATATCTCCCTGTCCTCGGCGTCATTGAACGGCGACGGGCTGTTCTTATCGCCGATAAAATCTTCAAGCTCCGTATCTTCGTCACCCACAGGAGTCTGCAGGGCAATCGGGTCCTGAATTGCCCTGAATACTTCCTCGACCTTTTTTGTTGGAACGCCAAGACGCTTGGCGATCTCCTCATCAGAGGGCTCACGGCCAAGTTCCTGTGTCAGCTCCCTTGAAGCCTTGGTTACCCTGTTGTAAAACTCCATCATATGAACGGGCACACGGATAGTCTTTGTCTGGTCTATCAGTGCCCTGGTAATGGCCTGGCGAATCCACCAAGTTGCATAAGTACTGAACTTGAAACCTTTTTCATGTTTGAATTTATCGACGGCCTTCATGAGACCGATATTCCCCTCCTGAATCAGATCAAGGAGCGGCAGGCCCCTGCCGACGTAGTTCTTTGCTATATTAACAACGAGCCTCAGATTTCGCGTTATAAGTTCGTTCTTTGCCTCCAGGACAAACGCCTGTACCCTGCTTATGCGATCCCACATATAGAGTATCTGCTCGATCTTGATGCCGGCCTCGGTCTCGATCTTCTTGAACACGCTCTGAGTCCGGTTGGCAAGTTCCTCCATTTCGGCAAGCAACGATGCCCTGACACGCTTCTTGCTTTTTTCGTTCCTTATAGCCGCTCTGAGCGATTTCAGAGAACCTCCGAAGGGCTCGAGTTCCTCCTGAAAATCTCTGATAATCTCGATAAGGGCCTCGAGGCGGGCAAGTGTCGCGTCAATTATTTTATTTGTACGTTCCTCTTCCTCCATTTCCTGGTCTTCATCTTCGCTCCACAGTTCTTCTTCAATTCGCTTTGTAATGGCAAGAGGACGTATAATTTCAGCTATAATCTCCCTTCCTTCCTCAAGCTTTTTCGCAAGCTCAACCTCTTCATCCTTCGTTAGGATCGAGATATCACCCATTGAGTGGAAGTATGCCTGCACAAGGTCTTCTGTCTTCTCATATTCCGGGGTTTCGGCCTCTTCAGCCGGGGCGGGCTCTTCAGAATCGATGATTCGCACCCCCATATCACCGAGGAGATCCATCATATCCTCGATCTCATCGGGGGTGAAAAATTCCGAAGGCAGTATTTCGTTTATCTCGTCGTAAGTCAGTACCCCTCGTTTCTTACCGACTTCAATCAGCTCATCAAATACATCTTTTTCTTTCATACCCTCTCCTAATTTGAGACTTAACTAAAAAGTATAACATATCATTTTTGAAATTGCCACAAGACCAAAAAACATGCTATATCAAGAAGTTGGAATAAAAATATGGTCAGTTTCTATTGAACACCCGCCTGAGCTTGTTGTATGTCTTCTTCAGGTGTTCCGGCATTATGCGCGTCTCGGCGATTATCGGCATGCTGTCCGTATCCCCTGTCCATCTCGGAACAATATGAATATGCATATGTGACTCCATACCTGCACCGGCAACCTTGCCGAAATTGAGCCCTATATTGAATCCGTCCGGGTTCAGCGACTCCCTGAGTCTGTCCACCGACATCCGGACCGTCTTCATCAGCTCGGCAAGTACACTGTCCCGGAGGCCGTCAAAGGACGATGTGTGAAAGTAAGGAACCACCATGACGTGCCCGCTGTTGTAGGGATATTTATTGAGCATTACAAAGCACCTCTTCGCCCTGAAGAGGACAAGGTTTTTTGCATCGCTGCGCATCCTTTCAGGACCGCCTCCGGACACATCACAGAACAGGCAACTGTCATGTTTGTGTTCATCAAGAATATACTCCATCCTCCATGGCGACCACAGTCTCTTCATGTTACCTCCATC
>CAZZGC010000014.1:0-2712 GCA_964653915.1 uncultured Thermodesulfovibrio sp. | reverse complement strand
CAAGAATATACTCCATCCTCCATGGCGACCACAGTCTCTTCATGTTACCTCCATCGATTTTCCGAAATGTTGAATCAGCCGCCCTTAATTATTCTCATCGCCTTCTGAGCATCATCCCACGTATCCCATTTCGCCTTTCGATTGCGAAGGAGATAGGCCGGATGGTATGTCGGCATCACAGGTATATCGTCATAACTGTAAAAATGCCCCCTCATCCTGCTGATCGGGACAGCAACTCCCGTAAGGGCATGTGTCGATATCCGGCCCAGGGTCATTATGACCTTCGGCCTGATCACCGCGATCTGCTTCTTCAGAAACAGAATGCATTCCGCTATCTCATCCTCGGCAGGGTCGCGATTCATTGGAGGTCTGCATTTGACCACATTCGCTATATATACATCGCTTCTCTCCATGCCGAGTTTTTCGATGAGGCTGGTAAGCAGCCGTCCCGCCTCTCCAACAAACGGCCTGGCCTGAATGTCCTCTTCCCTGCCGGGCCCCTCGCCTATGAACATAAGGTCGGCCTCGGGAGAACCTTCACCAAACACTATATGGGTTCTCTTTTCTGAGAGTCTGCAGCGATGGCAGTCGCCTATCTCTTCCCGCACAGAATCCAGAGTGACCACAGACCCTGTGTTTGTAACCGTCACGGCAGACATCAACGCCTTCTGATCTACCGGAAAATGCTCAAATCCGAGCTCCTTGTAAAACCTCAATGCCTTTCTAAGGTCTTCTTTAAGTGCCGACATTACTATACTACTCTCCCCACTTGAGTTTTTGTCTCAGCAGACTGAAATAGTCCCTGTCATGAAGCACCATAAATCTCGTCTTATATGCGGCCTTCATGATCCGGACTCTGTCTCTGACCCTGATTGGAACACCCTCCTGGCCGTCAAGAGTCAGATAGAGATCGTCACCATTGCTGATATAGGCATCGATCATGAACGAATCGGGCAGGACTATAGGCCTGCTCGTGAGTGTATGCGGACAGATTGGAGTCATCAGAAAAGATTCAAGAGTTGGATAGAGGATGGGGCCGCCGGCCGACAATGAGTGTGCAGTTGAGCCGGTAGGTGTACATATGATCAGCCCGTCAAGCCGGAAAGTCGTGACGTATTGCTCCCCTATCCTGATATCGACCTCAAACATCCTCGCCAGAGCACTCTTGTTCATAACTACGTCATTCAGCGCATTATAACTTCCAATGCGTCTCCTGCCCCTGAAGATTTCCGCCACAAGCATGATCCTCTCTTCATAACAGCAGTCTTCGTGAAATATCATCTCTATATTCTCGGCCATCTCGTCCCTGCCAAGCTCGGTGATGAAACCGAGGCCGCCCAGGTTTATTCCAAGAATCGGAACGCCCGTATCGCCAACCAGTCTGGCGACGCCGAGCAGCGTGCCGTCACCCCCGAATACTACAACGATGTCTGACATCGATGGGATATCTTCCGCAGCATAGCCTCTTCTCCTCAGCGCCTTAGCCAGGCCGCTTTCAATAAAAAACCTGCATTTTCTGTTCCGGAGCAGTTTTACAAACTCCTTTACCGCCTCGACCGCGCCCGGAGCCTCCCTCTTGGCATAAATTCCTATCCGCTTCATATCGTGATCCCCTCTATGTCTATCTCCCTTCCGCTCTCCCCATGAAAACTGATTTTTACCTTTATGGCATCCTCCGGCAGATCATCTCCGAGCCTCTCGGCCCATTCTATCACTGTAACGCCTTCGGATCCCATATATTCATGCAGTCCGAGTTCATCTGTATCGCCTTTCTGCAGGCGATACAGATCGATATGATAAAAAGGCAGTCTCCCTTCATGCTCGGCTACAATTATAAAACTGGCGCTCGTTATCTCCCCCTCATCTATTCCGAATGCTGAGGCAATTCCCTTTACCATCGTCGTCTTGCCCGCACCGAGTTCACCGTAAAGGCAGACAACGCTTCCAGGGCCGATGCGGCCTCCTATCCTGCTTCCGATCTTCCTCGTTTCGAAGTCACTGGAACTCCGGACTCTCATCCCGTCATGGCCCTAACCATATCGGCCTTGCCCACTATACCAACTACCTTGCCGTCTCTGACCACCGGAAGCAGATGAATATGCCGTTCGGCCATGATCGTAGCTATCTCCTCCAGGGTCGTATCTTCCTCTATCGAAACGACTTCTTTAGTGCATATCTCTTCAACCGTAATAGCGGCCATCTTTTTGATTTCGTCTTCCATCTTGCCGGCCCCGATCATTATGAATGCATCGAAAAGCCTTATCACAGTCGGTATGTGAAGGCGGGCATTCTTTCTTATCAGGTCATTTTCAGTGACGATCCCCTGAAGATTGCCCTCTGAATCGACAACCGGTACGCCACTGATACGATTGTCCATCAAAAGTCTCGCCAGAGTCTCGACGGTTGCCTCCGGCGTAACCGTAATTACATCTTTCGTCATTATATCACCGGCTTTAAGCATCTTACCTCCATTACATTTTCAGGTTTTTTTCCGTATAAACACACATTATTCTCCTTACAGTTACATAAAATAATGCTTCACAGCAGTGAAGACCGACCGGAAAAGATTTACCAGTGTGCAAGTTTCCTCATTGTCCAGAATTGTCGGGACTCCCCGGCGTGACACAGCTTACTGCGCACTGATTACTTCTTACTCTTTTCCCGCTTTTCCCGCTTTTCCCGCTTACTTTATATGACCGTGGTCTCCTCTAT
>CAZZGC010000013.1:0-25835 GCA_964653915.1 uncultured Thermodesulfovibrio sp. | reverse complement strand
TGTGAATGAACCGTCCAGGTATGATATCCTCAAACGCCCCTCCTCGTTATTAGCTGTTTCAATGGACGACTTGTTAGTAGGTGATATTATATTTTAATGATTATAGAATCTTTTGCAAGTTTTTTTAATAATGACAGGTATGTTTGCATTCGCTATGGTGAAGCCTAAATCCTTTTTTCTAAGGGGGAGGATATGAAAAAACGAGATCAATCCCCCTTTAATTTTTTAAAGAGAATGGAAAATATGCTTTTCTTCTTCGTAACGATCTCTGCTGTGGCGGTCATGCCTGCCTTGATCATGTATCGCTTGTTTTTGTCTTCGAACCATGTTTTGTTGAGTGAACCCTTGATGTTGTATACAAACCCCTGTTCACCGCCATCTACGGCGGAAGGAGAGATAGAAAGGACTTTGCCTTCAAGCGTTCCATAATCCGTATAAGGAAATGCATCGAACTTGTACTTTATGACCATTCCTTCTTCGATTAATCCGATGTCCCTGTTGGCGACGGTGATGTCCATATACAAAGGGCTGTCGTCCGGGAGGATTGTGCAGAGAAGATCGGATTCGCGAACATAGTCTCCGCTGTTTCTGAAATATAATTCGGAGATGGTCCCTCCATGTTCAGCGCGGATGATCGCGCTTTCCATATTTGACGTGCCGGATAGTGGATTGTCCAGGTTCTTGATCGTCAACATCTTTTCATTCATTTCAAGTTCGCTCTGAAGTGATTGCAGTGTGGAACGTTTTTCTATTTTGAGATTTTCGATCTCTTTTGCAAGTATCTTTTTTCTGCTCCTGTAATCCGATTTTATTCTTGAAAGCTCCTGCTGAATAATGTTCTTCTCTTTCATGGTTATCTTTTTTTGTGACAGGAGCTTGGATACCTCGGTCCTGGCCCTTTCAAGGCGGCTTTTTATGTTGTTGAATTCCCCGATTGAAGTCAGTTTTTTGTCGAAGAGCTTTTTCGTGTTTTTGAACTCCTGTTCAAGGCTGTCGACTTCCTTCTGCCAGTAGGAAAGATCAGATTCTGTGGATCTGAGTGTAATCGTGTTCTGTTCGAGTTTTATCTGATTTACCTTCAGTTTATTGCTATATTCATTCTCGGTATTCTTCATCTCCTCCATGAGTGAAGAGATTCTGGTTTCAAAATGTTGCTTCTTCAGGGGGATGATCCTCCTGAGCTCATCCACTTTCGACTCATAGGTAAGAGTCTCTCTCGAACGCAGCAGGAAGAGAGGATCATCATGTTTTACCTTCTGCCCTTCGGTTATGAATATTTTTTCTATATATCCTGTACGGCCTGCGAAAACATTTATCTTGTGAGATGACGGCCGTGCCACAGCGTGGCTATCCACAACTATATCAATCTTGCTCAGGATGGAATAGGCCAGCGCCGTAATCACGAGCAGTGTAACGATGTATACAAGACCACGGGCAAAAAGAGGTGGCATCTGCTGAAGCTGTTCCGAAACAAGATAGTTGTCAGCTTCAGGCTCTGCGACCGGAATTTCTATTACTTCTGCCTGATTCGTTTCTTTTTCCTTTTCCATAACCGTTTTAACCCTTAACTCCCGTCTTTTATCCTCTGTCGTCAGCCTCACAGATTCAGCTGCTGGTAATTGAGGTAATGATATAGCCCCTGCTTTTCCATCAGTTCTTCATGGGTTCCTGTCTCGACAATCTCCCCATTGTCCAAAACAATGATTTTATCAGCGTTACGTACCGTGCTGAGTCTGTGTGCAATTATGAGCGCGGTCTTGTCTTTGAGTATTGCGTTCAGATTCTTCTGGATAGCCTGTTCAGACTCAGTGTCGAGCGAGCTTGTTGCTTCATCAAGGATTATTATTCTGGGGTTCCTGTACAAAGTACGGGCAATAGCTATTCTCTGCTTCTGTCCACCGGAGAGCTGAAGCCCGCTTTCACCGACTTTTGTATCATAACCGAGCGCCAGAGCCGATATGAAATCATGAGCGTTTGCAAGTTTTGCCGCTTCGATAACCTTTTCCATCGACTCTTCCGGGTCGTGCAGTGATATGTTTTCCCTGATGGTTCCATTAAATATGAAACTCTCCTGCAAAACGAATCCCACGATGTTTCTCAAGCTGGAGAGATTTATATTCTTTATGTCGATTCCATCAAGTGAAATCCTGCCTTCAGAGACATCATAGAATCTTGCGATGAGCTTTACGAGTGTGGTCTTGCCCGAGCCGCTTCTGCCTACTATCGCAACTTTCTGGCCAGCTTCGATCTTCAGACTGATATCGGAGAGAATGTAGGGATCGTCTTCACCGCCGTATCGGAAAAAAACCTTCTCGAACTCGATTTCACCCCTCGGTTTGCTTATCATAACTCCGTGTGACTCATCGGCCTTCTCCGGGAACTCGGCTTCCGCCGTGAATACGTCATTTAGCCTGTCGACTGAAACGAGAGTCTGCTGTATGTCATCCCATGTATTGATAATGCGGTTGATCGGCGTGATTACACTGCCCATAAGAGACATGAATGCCATCAGCTCTCCCACACTCATGGCGCCGCCAATTACCTTATGAGCGCCGTACCAGAGGACAACGGTTGAACCCAGGGTGCCGATGAAGTCCCCGAGCGAATTGAAGTACATTGTAGTATTGAAGAGCTTAAAATCTATGTTCATGTTCTTTATGAACTTGTCTTCCCATCTCCAGCGGACCGCGTTTTCTATGTTCATTGCCTTGACCGTATCAACGGCGTTTATCGATTCGATAAGGTGAGACTGGGCCTCAGCCCGCGCGGCGAATGAATCTATGTTGAGCCGTTTCAGGAAAGGAGTGAACGAGAGAGTTATAGCGATAAACACCGGGATGAAAGCCAGCACCACCATTGTAAGCTGGACATTGTAATAGAACATGAGCGACAGGTAGACGACAATCAGAATTGAATCCAGCACCAGAGTCAACGCAGTGTTCGTCATGAAGTTTCGTATCTTCATGTTTTCGCCGAACCTGGTTATGAAGTCCCCGATCTTTCTTACCTTGAAATAGCCAAGAGGAAGGGCAAGCAGGTGTTTGTAAAAATAGACCAGCATGCGAAGATCTATTTTCATGCTTGTATGAATTATCAGATACTGCCGGACTATCATTGTGAGCACCCTGAAGACAAGAACGAGAAGCATCCCGATCAGCATTATATTGAGCATCGATATATTCTGGTGCATTAGCACTTTGTCAACGATGTTCTGCGTGAATATCGGTGTAGCGAGACCGAATATATTAAGCAGCATGGAGGCTATGAAGACTTCGGCAAGTATCAGCTTGTAGGGCGCAACAAACTGACCGAAGTTTCTGAGGGATGATTTATCCTCTTTCTGTTTTTCAAACTCCGGTGTGGGTTCAAGTATAAGGGTAATACCATTCCAGTTGTCCTCGAAATAGCTCCGGGCATATTTTCTGAGGCCGATGGCGGGGTCGGCAACCCAGACGAATTTGTCATCGACCCTGTAAACGACTATGTAGTGATATCCCTGCCAGTGAATAATGCAGGGCAGGGAGATAGACTTCAGACTGTCATAGTCGAGTTTCATTCCCCTTGTCATGTAGCCGAGCTGTTCAGCAGCGGACGCAAGATTTGCGAGGGATGAGCCGCTCAGATCTACATGCGCCAAGTCTCTCAGCCTGCTGGAGGCAAATGTTTTACCATAATACTTTGATATCATCATTATGCATGTCGTTCCGCATGTCATCTCGTCGTGCTGTCTTATGAATGGAAATCTCACATGCCTGTGATAGAATGATGAGAGTTTCCTGAGAGACTCTTTCTTTTCAGGTGTGGCGGCTATCTCTTCCTTGTCAGGCTTTGCCTCAACCTTGATCTCCTTAAGGCCCGCAAGTTCCTGTTTGATTATCTCTTCATAAGGGACCGGCGGTTCGGCTGTCAGATAAGAGTTGATCCGGTCTTCGATTATTTTTCTCAGCTTTGGAGAATGCTGGATGATGGCTTCGAAATTTTCCTTGCTGAGTGAGTAGAGATTGCAGTCGGTGAGGCAGACAACATCGGCTGCTCTTTCCGTGGATTCGATCAGAGCCTTTTCCCCGAAAAAGTCGCCCTCTCTTAGAAAGTTTATGATCTCTTTCCTGTCCCCGTCCCACCTTTCCACCTTCAGTTTGCCCTTTTCAATGAGGTAGAACCTGTCTCCCGCAGTGCCCTGTCTGAACACCACCTCACCCTCCTGAAAGGACTTTGCCTTGAAATTTGATATCAAAGCCTGAAGATCCTTTGGCGATACGGCAGAAAGGTCAGTGCATGATTTAAGGAAACGATGGATTGACGTGGACCGTATGAATTTGTCGAAATATTCCCTCAGTTCAGGCCTGGAGAAAATATATTTATTGAATGCCTCTTTGCTTATAACGAGCAGAACACTGTCTTCCACCGCGCGGGCAGCGGCGTTCCTTGGTTTGACCGTAATGAGAGCGGTCTCCCCGAAGTGTTCTCCCTTTGTCCGGACGCCCAAGTTGATCTCCCGGCCATCCTCGTCCTTTTTCAGTATCCTTATCTTGCCGCTGTAAACAATGAAATACTCATCGCCTGTATCTCCCTGGTCAAATACGAGTTCGCCTGCGCTTACCGATCTCAGTTCCGCAGAATCGATGAGACCGGCAATATCTTCATCGTTGTAAATGGAAAAAAACGGCAGCTTCCTGATAAATTTACGAATATCGGCGGTTTCCAAGACTTATTTCTCCTGCCCGAAAGTTGACATGAACTCCTCTATCTCACGAATATTTTTATAATATGTTCCAATCAGTATCACATAATCAACACTGGTCCGTATCATGCTGATCTGAGCATTAAGATAGTCGGTCTGGTAATCGAGAGTGTTGAGAGCCGTACTTTTTTCATTGATCAGTCTTTCTACTTCGTTGTCGAGGTTTTCTCTGGTGATAGCCACTATCTGACGATCAAGATCCATCTTCTTCCTTACAGTAGCAAAGTCCTCGATAAGCTCATTAACAAGATTATCTATCTCGTTTATCCTGTTTTTTGTTTTTATATTAAACTGATTGATTCTGCCCCGGATTCTGGAAAGATCACTTCTGGCGGCGCTGTTTTTCAGCGGGAACTGAACCGTTCCGGTAATGGTGGCGTGATAGTTAGATGCCGACAGGTTCTTCAACGAATCACCCCGGTCATGGAAATCATTCCCGTCGAAGCCGAATTCGGTTGATACAAGAAGATCAGGCTTCATCCTGCTTCGGGCCTTTGCCAGATCTTTTTCAAGCTTCTTTATTTCATGTTTAAACGTGATCAGGTCGATGTCCAGTGACTCCATCTTCCGCCTGAATGCAAGGTTATCGGGTTCAATGAAGTTTTCGATGAGCGCCCCCGGTGTCACGGTAAGTTCGATCCCGCTGAATTCACCTTTTTTTGCGGACTCATACATCGCCAGCATAAGCCTGTTGGTCTGCTTCATCAGGCTGTTTTCGATATCAAGTATCTGCTTGTCCTGGGTGACGAGAGCAGCTTCCAGGGTATTAAGTTCTATAACGGGAAGCTTGCGGGCGTTTACCTTCTCGCTGACCATGTCCCGGATATCCTTTGTGTTTTTTCTTATTTCGTGTTTCAGACGTAGTTGCTCTTTGATGTGATACAGAAGAAAGTAGTTTTGGAAGACGTCAAAAAGAATATTTGACTTTCTTTCTTCATACTGCTGCCTGGCAACTTCCCGGTCAAATTCGGACTTGCTTATTCCTGTCTCTGTAACCTCACGCCCGAAGCCCTCCAGGAGGGGCTGGTCATATCTGAAAGCTACGCTCGAACTGAACTCTTCCGTCTCAAGCCCCGTAATGAAAAAGGAATGGTCCCTGGAAGATGAAAAATTTATTGATGACGTACCGCCGAGGGAGTTGAGGCGGCTTACGGATATCAGGAAATTGTCTGATTCGTCTTCGGATACGCCTGAGAGACTCAGGTCTTCACGTTTCTGCCTGCTGTAAGAGTATGATGACTGAATGGTCGGATCATATATGGATCTTTCAAAGGTAACGGAATCTTCCGATATCTGCTGTTCGATTGCGTAAAATTTAATGGATCTGTTTTCTCTGAGAGTTATCGAGGCCGCGTCGCTGAGCGCCAGCACAAGCTTGCCGGCTGCTGCAGAGGTCGATGCGTTACTCTGGAATAATAGCAGGATCAGGGAAAAAAGTACTGGGTTGATTTTGCATATGCTCAAGGGCCTCACCATGACAAAAGATAACTTACTATATAGCAAATAGGGGTTTTTATCAATATAAATAAGGGGTATTGCTTAAAGTTAAGGCTTCCCGCTCCCGATATGAAATGTAAGTTCGTCACTTGAAAGGAGATCATGGTATGGACGATAGATTCCCGTGGAAAGATGAATATCTCACAGGGCATGAGGCTATTGATAATGACCATAGGAAGCTCTTTGAGATTGCAAACAAGGTGTTCCTGATCGAGAACCCGCACGAAGAAAAGGATGCAGTGAGCGAAACGGTCAGGGAGCTCTATGACTACATGAGAGTTCACTTTGAAAGGGAAGAGGGCGTGATGACCGATCACTCTTTCAGCGATCTGGAGAACCATAAAGAAAAACATGCGATGATTATTCATCAGATGAACGAGACGTTAAGAAACAGCAGGAATTTTTTTGAACTTGAAGACCATTTAAGGACCGTAATAGAAGACTGGCTTGTAAATCATATTATTCAGGAAGATATGAAAGTAAAAGAGTTGTTTACAGCGCCGGCCGGCTGATAGCCGGTATCCAATTTCTTCTGTAAATTTCCCCCTACCGCTTACTACCTGTTACTAACCGCTTATTGACGAGTGGCGAATCTTGTGATATGTATTTTAATGAGAGACATGTTCTGCACAACAATGAGGCCTGAAGCGGAGGGACGAAATGGAAGAGGAGATAGATAGTGAGGCTGCACTCTGTTATGCCAGAAAGTTTGGGCAGATAGCTGTCAGGATGGGGTTCATCAGCGATGATCAGGTGCAGGCTGCGCTAAGAGAACAGATAATGCTGGATTCCACCTCAAGGCTGAGACCCAGAAAAATGATCGGCGAAATACTTTTCGAAAACGGCTGGATGACATTAGGGCAGATCGAGAGTGTACTGAGCAGGCTGACACGGTTGTAGTACAATGGCAATCGGATTATCATGGAATACTGAATGAGTCCAGCATCCCGAATACAGAAAGCACAGCCCTGGAATCCTCCGGGAGTTCAAAGACCGGCTTGCCCTGGATGTCCAGGTCGAAAATGGTTTTATCATCAGGAACGCTGAATATGCGTTCGAAAGGCAGTTCACCGGCGGCTTTCAGCAGCCGGTGGAAATCCTCATCCGAGACCCTGTTGACTACCATTTCCCTTCGCTTGACAGCAAGATTCAGTTCATCTACCAGACTGTTGATTCTTCGCGCGGTCTGAACCCCCTTGATGGTTGGATCACTTATGATAAGGAGAAGATCTACTTCGTGGGTAGTTCTTCTGCTCAGGTGTTCCATTCCGGCTTCATTATCTATAACTACATATGGATATTGTCCGGAAAGTTTGTCTGTGTATTTACGGATGATGTTGTTCGCTGCGCAGTAACAGCCCGGCCCTTCGGGCCTGCCCATGACCATGAGATCGAACCCTTCAGCTTCAACGAGCGACTGCTGCACCTGGAAGTCGAATAGCTGCTCCATGCTCATGCCGCCCGGCCTGGCACCGCCGCTGCGTACAGTTTCGAGCGACTCTTCCCTGATGCCCCCGATAGTGGCATGTACCTTAACACCCAGCGCTTCATTCAGGCATGCATTACTGTCGGCGTCTACAGCCAGCACCGCCTTTTTCTTTTTTTCTGCCAGATATCTCACGGAAAGAGCGGCTATTGTGGTTTTACCTGTGCCGCCTTTGCCGGCAAAAGCTATAACGAATGCCATGGAAATATGATATTAATTAACGGGGAATAAAATCAAACGGTACAGCTTATGGTTGACAGGAGGAGATGTTTCTGACAAACTTCAGGTATTCCGGCTGATTGCCGGCAACCTGTACCCCCATACCGTCGAAGACTTTTCCGGTTTTAGTAAGCCGGCATACCGTTACGGGCACCTTCAGCAGCTTGCTGTTGTTGTCAATGCAAATATTGATGTTAGAGTCAAACGGGAATGAGACCTTCTTTGTTTTTATGAACATGCCCCCTTCGGAAATATCGGTGATGGTGCCGGCATAGTCGGTATTGTTGCAGTAAAACCTTACTTTGATATCGGTGGATATTCTCCTGTGTAATCTTCGATCCATTGAAGAAATCTCCCGGTCTCAGTAAATCGAGACAATGCGGTCCTTTTTCCTCTTAATTACCTTCTCGATCCATGTGTCATAACCGAAGTCAAGTATCTTGCATTTGTCTGCTCCGTCCATATCGTGTATTCTGACGCCGGCAGAAAGTTTATCGCCTTCATTTCTGGTCCAGACAACTTCTCCCTGTACAGTGGCGAAACGATCTTCGGTGGGCATCTTGATGCGACATTCGAGAGTCTGTAACTCTTTCAGCGGTATGGCCTGAATCTCAAAACAAAACCCGTGTCTCGAGAAGTTTTTCATCGCTCCTGAAACAAATGAACGGGAATTATTCGAAGGCTTGACCATTATGCTTAGAGGGCAATCAAACCTCATGTGTCTTCTTCTGTCAACAGCCATCTGCTTATCTGTGCCGCTTTGCATCCTATCCCTCCTCTCCATATAAAGGCAGCACAATCTCCGTCAGTGACTATCATTCAAGCAAGATGTATGCCTTCTTGTAACCCATTGAATTCACATGAAAACCAATATTCAGGCCGTCGAATTCTTGACCATGTTCCGGCCGTAATGACACAAAACCGTCAAAGTTGAATCAGATCTCAGGCAACTTTAAAAGTGCCTCCCTGATCTTTTCCTCGGGATATTCATAATCGCTCAGTTTGCCTTCCTGATAATCAGCATAAGCCTGAAGGTCCAGATAGCCGTGACCGCTCAGGTTGAAAAAGATTGTCTTTTCCTTGCCTTCTTCTCTGCACCTTATGGCTTCATCTATTGCGGCTCTTATTGCATGCGCCGTCTCCGGAGCCGGAATAATCGCTTCAGAACGGGCAAATTGCAAAGCCGCCTCGAATACTGTTGTCTGGTGATATGAAATGGCCTCAATCAGCCCGTCATGATACAGCTGACACAACAGAGGCGCATCGGCATGGTATCTGAGGCCGCCGGCGTGAATGCCGGGCGGAATAAAGTCGTGCCCGAGTGTGTACATCATGAGGAATGGTGTCAGGCCGGCAACATCACCGTAGTCATACCTGAATTCGCCTTTTGTAAGCGTGGGGCAGGAGGCCGGTTCAACGGCTACAATACGCAGGTCTTTTCCGTTAATTTTGTCCCTCAGGAAAGGAAAGCTCACACCAGCCAGATTGCTTCCACCACCGCAGCAACCGATTATTACATCCGGATAGTCCCCGGCGATCTCAAACTGCTTCTGAGCTTCCAGGCCGATTACCGTCTGATGGAGCAGGACATGGTTAAGTACAGAACCGAGGGCGTAGTTTGTATCATCATGTGTAGCCGCGTCCTCAACCGCTTCGGATATGGCAAGGCCGAGGCTTCCGGGATTGTCCGGATCGGCCTCAAGAGCCTTTTTGCCTGACTGGGTAACGTCAGAAGGGCTGGCATGCACGGTCGCACCCCAGGTCTCCATTGCAATCCTTCTGTAGGGTTTCTGGTTGTAGCTGACTTTTACCATGTAGACAGTGATTTCGAGGCCGAAAAGACTGCCGGCAAGAGCCATGGATGAACCCCACTGCCCGGCTCCCGTCTCGGTTGCTATCCTTTTAATCCCGGCAGCCTTATTGTAGTAGGCTTGGGGTATTGATGTATTGGGCTTGTGGCTGCCGGCAGGGCTGACACCTTCATATTTGTAATATATCTTCGCAGGTGTACCCAGTACTTTTTCAAGATTGTGCGCGCGGAAAAGGGGAGATGGCCTCCACAGGGTATATATCTGAAGAATATCGTCGGGAATATCTATCCAGCGTTCCGTGCTGACCTCCTGCTCTATGAGCGCCATCGGAAATATAGCCGAGAGGTCATCCGGGGCAACAGGTTGCTTTGTCGCCGGATGAAGGGGAGGCTTGAGGGGATTGGGCATATCAGCAGCGATGTTGTACCATTTCTTGGGGATCTCCCTGTCGGACAATAGAATTTTGGTTTCCTTCATCTCGTCTCCTTAGATATGTGAGCAGAAATAGAATCGTACGGCCTGAGTCAAGATACGCTGTTACATAATAGCATAAATCGATTTTCAGGTATAGAAAAAAATGAAGGAGACAGGTGTTTTCTTTTTTTATCGCGTTGAGCTAAAATATCAGACTATTTCATAGTGGTAGATAAGTTGATACCATAATTACGATACAGGAGAGTGATGGACGATGAAGGTGATTCTCAAGGAGGATGTTAAGGATCTCGGAACCATTGGAAGCATTGTCGATGTCGCACCGGGCTACGGAAGAAACTACCTGATTCCCAGAAATCTTGCCGTAGAGGCGACTTCGAAGAATATCAGATATTTTGAACATCAGAAGAAACTGATTCTCGCGAAGGCAAAAAAGATCAGACAGTCCGCCGAGGATGTGGCTCGTTCGCTTTCTGAAGTGACGCTTACGATCGGAGCGCTTGCAGGTGAAGAGGACAAACTCTTCGGCTCGGTTACTTCAAGAGATATCGCCGATGAGCTGTCCAAGAAGGGATTCGAGTTCGACAGGCGCAAGATTATACTTGATGAACCTATTAAAAAACTCGGTATTCACGAAGTTCAGGTCAAACTCCATCAGGATGTGACAGCGACGGTCAGGGTTGAAGTAGTGAAGACGGAATCCGAGTAGCGGAGCCCCTGCCATGCTCGAACCGGTCAGAAACGGTCGTTCTCATTCATCGGGAGGCGCCATTCCGGCCGGACCGGACCGGTTGCCCCCGCAAAATATCGAAGCCGAACAGTTTGTACTTGGCGCCGTACTCCTTGAAAACGAATCACTGGCTACCGTAATCGAAAATCTGTCGGCGGAAGATTTCTACAGAGACGCCCACAACAAGATATTTTCCGCAATGATCGATCTGTATGAAAAGAACGAACCGATTGATCTGATCACACTGACAGAGCAACTGAGGAAAAAGGAGCTTCTTGATGCGGTAGGCGGAGCTTCATATATCAGTCAGCTGGTTAATCTCGTTCCAACCGCTGCAAACGCCAAATATCATTCCCGGATCGTTAAGGAAAAGGCGATTTTAAGGAACCTGATCAATACATCCACAGAGATTATAACTATGAGTTATGATACCGAGCAGGATGTCCATGAACTGCTTGATACTGCTGAGACAAAGATATTCAGCATATCCGAGAAGATGGTCAGCCGTTCGTATTTTCATGTCAGAGACGTTCTTAAGGATACGATAGATCTTGTTGATAAGCTCTACAACAAGAAAGAGCTTATTACCGGGCTTCCGACCGGTTTTATCGATCTTGATGAAGCCACAACCGGTTTCCACCCCGGTGACCTGATCGTAATAGGCGCAAGGCCCGGCATGGGGAAGACCGCTTTTGTCCTGAACCTGATGACCTATATCGGCATTGAAGAGAAGGTGCCGATTGCTTTTTTCAGCCTTGAAATGACGAAGGAACAGATCGCCCTGCGAATGGTTTGTGCTGAGGCCGAGGTCGATTCGAAGGCCGTCAGGTCAGGATATCACAGCAAGGAAGATTACAGGAAGCTTGTAAATGCTGCCGGAAGGCTGGCGGAAGCCCCTATTTATATAGATGATTCATTTAATTCGGTTCTGGATATCAGGGCGAAGGCTCGGAGGCTGAAGGCCGAACATGGACTTGGGCTCATAGTCATAGATTATCTGCAGCTAATGAGCGGAGTGGGAACATATACTGCCCGGGAGCAGGTAATCTCTGATATATCCCGCTCTCTCAAAGCCCTTGCAAAGGACCTGTCGCTGCCGGTCATCGTGATCAGTCAGTTAAACAGAAGCTGCGAGATGAGGGGTGACAATAAGCGTCCGATCATTGCGGACCTGAGAGAATCCGGTGCGATCGAGCAGGATGCCGATACCATACTGTTTCTCTATAGAGATGAATACTACAACAGGAATACGGACAAACAGGGAATAGCCGAACTCAACATCGCCAAGCAGAGAAACGGTCCTACCAAGATTATTGAGCTTACCTTTGTCGACAGATATACAAAGTTCAAGAATTTCACTGATATTGCAGAATACTGAGTGTAGTATTGGAGTTTTGAGTTAAAGGATCCCTGGCGAATTGAATCCTCAAACGATTTCGGAGATGATACTCTTTAAACATCAGGGATGAGGAAAAGAATGAGAAATTCTGCATTATAATATTAGATATGATCAGGAACCCGTCTGTAGCAGGACAGTTTTATGCCGGCAGCAGCAGAGAGTTAACGGCTCAGGTTTCAGGTTGTGTCGCTGACGAAACAGAAAAGCGCTTTGCCGTGGGGGTCGTTTCTCCTCATGCAGGGCTGATGTACTCCGGGGCTGTAGCAGGTGCGGTATATTCGAAAATCAAGTTCCCGGAGACGGTTGTGCTGATCGGCCCCAACCATACAGGGATGGGAAAGAGCGTATCTATTATGTCTGAAGGATCCTGGCGAGTGCCTACAGGGGAGCTGGCTATTGATTCGGCTTTGGCAGAGGCCATAAAGAAACTGTCGGGACTGATCGAGGAGGACAGTCTTGCTCACCAGTTCGAGCACTCCCTTGAGGTACAGCTTCCATTTATTGTTCACTTTGCTGATAGTACACGCATAGTTCCTGTGCTGATGATGACAGATTCCCTGCATGCCTGTACGGAGGTCGGTAATGCGGTTGCGGAGGCCGTCAGGGCATCGGGTAATCCGGTTACGATTGTCGCAAGCTCGGATATGAGTCATTATGTTGATGACAAAACAGCACGCGCCCGTGACAAATTGGCTGTTGAACAGATTCTGGCACTGGACCCTGAGGGTCTTTATTCTACCGTAATGACCGAAAACATAACCATGTGCGGCGTGATTCCTGTAACGACAATGCTTTATGCCGCATTAGCGCTTGGAGCATCGGGGGCAGAGCTTGTAAGATACGCGACTTCGGGTGAAGTTAGCGGGGACTACGACTATGTCGTTGGATATGCAGGAATAGTTGTCAGATAACAGGCTTTCCTCAAAGGCATTTCTGTAAATGAAATTTCTTTGCCTGGACCTTGAAAATATAAAGGTTTATGTATATTATATGCAATTAATTGAAATCTTTTATTTTCTGGAGGGTTCATGAAAAAGACAGGGCATCTTTTGTTGTTCGTTTCCGTATCGGTATTTTTGCTTATTATATTTGCTTCAAGCGGCGTACAAGCTCAGGAGCCGTCCTGCATTACTCAAAAGTGCCATACAGGACTCACAAAGGTGAAGTATCTGCATGGACCGGTCGAGCAGGGTGAGTGTGCTGAGTGTCATGGTACATCGAAAAAGCACGCTTCCAATCCAAAACGCTACAAGTTTAAGACGATTGATGATATTTCCAGCAAATGTTATTCCTGTCATGACCCTTTTGAAAAAAGAAAATTTACTCACTCGCCGGTTGAGGATGGAGAATGCCTGGCCTGTCACAATCCGCACGGGTCCAATTACAAGTTTCAGTTGAACGCCAAGGGTGGTGATCTGTGTTTCACATGTCATGATTCAGACCTGGTATCAAAAAAGTTTGTCCACGGTCCCGCGGCGGTCGGTGGATGCGTTGCCTGTCATGAACCCCATACCGCCAACTATGCCAAGAATCTCAGGGCCAAGGGATCAAACCTGTGTTTTATGTGCCATGAGGACAAGGCGGAAACGATCAAAAACGCAGCATTTGTTCATAAACCGGTGGCCGAAAACTGCGCCAACTGTCACAACCCGCACTCAGCGCCCAAGAAGTTCTTTCTTGAGGCATCAGCGCCTGACTTATGCCTGAATTGCCATAAAAAGAAGAGGGAACAACTTAAGACTGTTAAAGTGAAGCACGGTGCTCTTGAGAAGGACAGAACCTGCCTTAACTGCCATGACCCCCACAACTCGCAGATAGCAAAAAACCTGATCAAGGAACCCATGGATCTCTGTCTTAGTTGTCATGACAGGGAATATCAGAGAAAGAAGGGCCGTCCGGTGCCGAATATGAAAAAGTGGCTCGCAGAGAACAAGGATCACCATGGCCCGATAAGGCAAAAGGACTGCTCGGGTTGTCACAACCCCCACGGGTCGGAAAACTTCAGGATATTGAGGTACTATTATCCGCCGACTTTTTACAAGCCGTTCGATATAGAGAATTATCAACTTTGCTTCAGCTGTCACGAGAAGACCATAGCGCTGAAGCAGTTTACTACTAAACTGACGAACTTCAGGAACGGAAATGAAAATCTGCACTTCAAACATGTCAACAAACCCGTGAAGGGGCGTACGTGCAGGGCTTGCCATGAGACGCATGCGAGTAATTTCCCCAAGCATATACGTGAATCTGTTCCATTCGGGGCGTGGGCATTGCCCGTGAATTACGAGAAGACCGAAACAGGCGGAAGCTGTACGCCCGGTTGTCATAAACTGAAGAGATACGACAGGGTTCAGAAGGTAGTCAACGAATGAAGCGCGCCGTTCTTGTAATTACCATGTTTTTCTTGCTGAGCGCGGTAACGGATGCGATAAGCATTCAGCTTGGACAGAAGGCCCCCGATTTTTCGTTCTCATTGCCTGAGGGCGGGACTGTCGGACTTGCCGATTACAAAGACAAGACTTTGGTCCTCATATTCTGGAGAACCGGACAAAAACGGTCAGTTATGGCCCTGGAGGATGCGATGGTCGTATATGGCCAGCACAAGAAAAAGGGAGTGGAGGTCATAGGGGCGATCGAGGAGGGAGATGACCTGGACGCAGCCAGAAAGATTTATGAGGAAGGAGGCATAAAGTTTCCGCTTGTCGTGGATTCCGGGAGAAATGCTTATGGCGCCTTTGGGGTGAGGGTTTATCCCACTACAGTAATTATTAACGGTGACGGAATACTTTCGTACGACATACCAAGTCACCCCCTGACCTACCGGACCAAACTCGACGGCTATGTCAGGAAGATGCTTGGCGAGATCAATGAAGAAGAACTTAAGACTGTGCTGTCTCCCAGAAAAGAGGAGAAAGATGAAGCCACCCTGGGGGCCGATCGACACTATAATCTTGCGTTGAAATTTCTGAAGATGCGGCTGATGGATCAGGCCCTTGAGGAGGCATTGAAGGCGGTCAGCGCCCGTGACGATATGGCGAAGGGGCATATACTGGCGGGGTTTCTCTATCTGAATGACAGGGATGCCGATGCAGCTTTAAAACAGTTTGATCGTGCTCTCGAAATTGATCCGGGTTCGAATGACGCAAAGACCGGGAAGGGAGGCGCCCTTGTGCTGAAAGGTGAATATGACAAGGCGATCGCTTTGCTGGAGGAAGCAGCGGTTGCAAATCCTTATGCTCAGATGACCTATTATGAGCTCGGAAAGGCATATGAAAAGAAGGGGGAAAGCGAAAAGGCCATCAAGATGTACAGAAGGGCGATAGAAAAGGTGATTCATAAAAAGATACTACCCTCGTCAATCGCAAAATGCCAGTAAAAACTGTTATCATTTCCGCCGCTTTATTCACTTTTTTTTTGACCGTAAAGATAGCACCAGCTGACATAATCAAAATCGAATACCCCCCCGACAAGACCGTGATGGAATATGGTACGGTTAGCCTGGCAGTCCGCGTTCCGGAAAAGTTTGAAGGTTCACTTTTCGTAAGAGTCGGTGATGAAGACAGCGAAAGCCGGGAAATTATTTCAGAAGGCGTAATGCGCTGTTTCACGGTTCCGATAGAGCCGGGACTGAATACGATCCATATTTATGCTGAAAAGGATGGCAGACGGCTGGAAGAGATATCGATATCAATATTTCGCCGTTCGGATTTAATTAACAGCCTGAGGTCTTCCCCCGAAGGATATGAGCGAAGCGACTTCCACGTCCGTAAGCCCGTTTTATGTGGTGTATGTCACCAAATGGAGCCGTCAGGCGGCGACTTTCTCCAGGTGAACACGATGAAGTTCAAGAGGTCCGCATTAAAACCGGGAAATGTCGGGGCCGAATCTTCATGCAGATCATGTCATAAGAGTATTCTGGACTATACGTATGTGCATGGTCCGGCTTCGGTCTGGAGTTGTCTTAGCTGCCACAAACCGGATACGACTCCTCCGTACATGGTGGACAAACCCGACACGGAGTTATGTTTCGGATGTCATACCGAGCAGAAGGCTGAGTGGAGTTCAAGGAAATATATTCACGGCCCCGTCAATATAGGGAAATGCACAATCTGCCACAGTCCACATGCCTCGAATAATCCCTACAATCTCTTCAAGCCGACATGGAAGCTCTGTGTGAACTGTCATGCCGAGAAAGCTTCCGGCAAGCATGTCCTTGGCGACTCTTTTTCTTACGAAGGTCATCCGACACATGACAGGCCGGATCCACTGAGGCCTGGAAAGGAGCTCTCCTGTGCAAGCTGCCACAATCCTCATGCATCCAACAGGCCTCACCTGTGGGCTTATGAAGTTGATTCCCTCTTCGACCTCTGTCAGAAGTGTCACAGGAAGAAGCTATCCCGCTGAACTGCCTGTCTGCATGAACAGATAACCGGGATTTACGTATTTTTCAGCCGCACTTTTTTCAAATTTCCTGAACAACTCTGGGTACTTTGCATCTGTGAAAAAGCATTTTATATACTGTTTGGGTTATAATTAACATTCCAAAATCGTTTTTTCCGGGAGAATAACATGAGTAAACTTGACGCCGTTGTACATACCAAACTGACCCTGGAATCGAAATTCAGGTTCAAGTGCCACAAAGGAATCAAATGTTTCACGAGATGCTGCAGCAATATTGATATCCTTCTTACGCCCTATGATGTAGTAAGAATGAAAAAGCGGCTCGGCATTTCATCCGAAGAATTCCTGCAGAAGTATACACGCGTGGAAATTGACGAGAAATCTTCCCATCCCCACCTTTATCTGCTTATGAACGATGACGAGGAACGCAAATGTCCGTTTGTAACAAAGGACGGCTGTACGATTTATACCGACAGGCCTGCCAACTGCAGGTATTATCCTGTAGGGCAGGGGACGGTAAAGAAGCAGGGTGAAAAAGGTCCGGAGGAAGAAGAATTCTACTTCTTTATAAATGAACCTCACTGCTTTGGATTTGAAGAAAAGAAGAGCTGGACGATCGCATCATGGAGGGAGGATCAGGAAATTGATCTCTATGACACTATTAACAGAGAGTGGAAAGCGATTCAATTAAGGAAAAACCTCCCCGGACAACCAGAGCTTGACGAGAAGAAGCAGATGATCTTTTTCATGGCAAGCTACAACCTGGACAAGTTCAGGGAATTTATCTTCAAGAGCAATTTCCTCAAAATATTTGATATTGATGATGAAACTGTTGAAAGGCTGCGGAACGATGATGTGGCCCTGATTGATTTCGGCTGCAAATACATCAAGTATGTCATGATGCTTGAAGAGACACTGAAGCTGAAGGACGGAGCTGAGAAGTTCAGAAAGAAGAACGAGGCGGAAGAAAGCCGGGAGAAATAATTTTCTGAAAAAAACCGAAGGAGGTAATGTTATGGACTGGGGAATGAGAAACAGGATGGCGCAACTCATTAAACAGGATGGACGGTGTTTTTTCCTGCCCATTGATCATGGATATTTCTTGGGGCCAACAAGCTGTCTCGAAAGGCCCGGCGACACGATCAGACCTATTCTGAAATATGCCGACGCCCTTTTCGTTACAAGAGGAGTTCTGAGAAACGCGATTGATCCGGTAAGGAGCAAGCCCGTCATATTGAGGGTATCAGGAGGTACGAGCATAGTTGGAGAGGACCTCGCGAACGAAGAACTTACAACATCGATTGAAGAAATAATAAGGCTCAATGTGCAGGCGGTGGGTCTGTCAATATTTGTCGGAAGTAAATACGAGAAACAGACCTTGACGAATCTGTCTGCACTCGTTGATGAATGTGAAAACTACGGCATACCCGTAATGGCTGTTACGGCGGTCGGGAAGGAACTTGCCAAGAGAGATGCCCGTTATCTCTCGCTTGCCTGCAGAATTGCCGCTGAACTGGGCGCCAGGGTAGTCAAGACATACTGGTGTGAGGATTTTGAGAAGGTCACTACCGGATGTCCGGTGCCGATCGTGATTGCAGGCGGGCCCAAGTGCAAGACAGAACTTGAGGTGTTTAACTTCGTTCATGATGGTCTTCAGAAGGGGGCCGTAGGTATCAACCTCGGAAGAAACGTCTGGCAGCATAAGCATCCGGTAGCCATGATGAAGGCATTACATGCAGTCATCCACAAAAAGGCGACACCGAAAGAGGCGAACGAGATTTTCAGGGAACTGAAGAACACAGGCAGCAGGAAATAGCCGGTAACTTCAGGTTGCGGAGGATTATCTGTCATGCCCGGTAAGGGTAAGATGCGTGTTCTGATGTATTACAGCAACAATGACGTACGTCTGCAGGAAATGCCTGTCCCTGAGATAGGGCCGGGTGAGATGCTTGTGAAGGTTCGTGCAAGCGGCATCTGCGGAAGCGATGTAATGGAGTGGTACCGGATTAAGAAGGCCCCCAGGGTCCTCGGTCATGAGATCGCAGGCGAGGTGTGGGAGACCGGGCCGGACGTAGGAAGGTACAGGAAGGGTGACAGGGTGTTCGTCTCCCATCATGTCCCCTGCAACACCTGTCACTACTGTTTAAACGGTCATCATACCGCCTGTGACACTCTTCACACAACGAATTTTGATCCCGGCGGTTTTGCGGAGTATGTGCGTATTCCCGAACTGAACGTGGACAGGGGAGTTTACCTGCTGCCGGATTCATTATCGTACGAGACAGGGACCTTTATTGAGCCGCTGGCATGCGTGCTGAGGGGGCAGAGACTTGCGGGAATCGGGGCGGGGCAGAGCCTGCTTGTTATTGGCACGGGCATATCTGGGTTGATCCATATCGCGCTGGCACGGGCGCTTGGCGCTTCGTTTGTTGCGGGGTGTGATGTTAACGAAAAGCGTCGTGAGGCGGCAGCGATGTTTGGTGCTGATATTGCCGTTGCACCCGGGCCGCATCTTCCTGAAGCTGTACGGGGGTCTAACAACGGCCGCCTGGCAGATGTGGTGGTCGTCTGTGCGGGCGCTTTGAGTGCAGCTGAACAGGCCCTTGAATGTGTTGACAGGGGAGGTACGGTACTTTATTTCGCTGTGCCGGAGCCGGGTGTCATGCTGTCGGTACCGATAAATGATTTATGGAGAAACGAGGTCAGGCTTATGACTTCATACGGCGCAAGCCCCGGTGATATAGAAAAGGCCGTCACTCTCCTTGCAGGCGGGCGTGTAAAACTTGATGATATGATTACCCACAGGCTGGGCTTTAATGAGGGCGGGAGAGGCTTTAAACTCGTTGCCGGGGGGACTGAATCGATTAAGGTTATTTTCGATCCATGGAAGGACAGCTGATTTCACAATACATTCTTGATGATGACGGAGGGTTCACATGTCACTCTTAGTTGTAGGTTCGGTTGCGTTTGATTCTGTTAAGACCCCGTTCGGTGAAGTCGATGACGTTCTCGGCGGGTCTGCAACATATTTTTCTACCGCGGCAAGTTATTTTACCGATGTCTCGGTCGTTGCGGTGGTCGGCAGCGATTTCCCTGAAAAACACCTGATGTTCCTAAAGAGCAGAAATATCGATATCGAGGGCATAGAGCGTGTGGATGGAAAGACCTTCAGATGGAAAGGCGAATATGGATTCGAGTTGAACGAGGCCCGCACTCTTGATACACAGCTTAATGTGTTCCAGGATTTCAAACCAAAACTGCCCCTTTCATACCGGGACAAGAAGATTGTATTTCTCGCCAATATCGATCCCGACCTGCAGCGGGAGGTTCTTTCGCAGGTAAGCGAACCATCGCTTGTTGCCTGTGATACCATGAATTTCTGGATAGGGGGAAAGAAAGACTCACTTCTTCAGACTCTGAAGCTTGTGGATATTCTCCTTATTAATGACGGTGAAGCGCGGGAACTTTCAGGGGAGCCGAATCTCGTCAAGGCAGCTTCGGTCATACTCTCTTTCGGCCCCAGGACCCTTATAATCAAAAGAGGTGAATACGGGGCTCTTATGTTCAGCGGCAAGAGGATATTTGCGGCGCCTGCCTATCCACTTGAATCCGTGTATGATCCGACAGGTGCCGGTGACTGCTTTGCAGGCGGATTCATGGGATATCTGGCGAGCACCATGAATTTTGAGGAGTCGAACATAAGAAAGGCGATCATATTCGGCAGTGTTATGGCTTCGTACAATGTTGAAGCCTTCAGCCTCGACCGTATCAAGAGTCTCGATTATAAGGAAATAGAGAGAAGATACGGTGAGTTCAGACGTTTGACTCACTTCGAAGATATTACATAGGAAATGATCGTGTAAACGGCGGGTGGCAATTTGAGTGTTACATGCTATAATCATATGGGCTGAGATATGAATGAGGCATTAAAGCAGTATGTGCAGAAAATTACGAAGCTGCCGACGATTCCTGTGACAGCGCAGGAGATCATGAGCCTGGTCAGTGACGATAACGCCACCGTCGAAAAACTGGAAAAAATCATAGCCAATGATCCCGCTATATCAGCCAAGATTCTCAGCGTTGCTAATTCAGCCTTTTTCGGTGTTGGAATTTCTACGAACAAGCTGAGCAATGCAATAATGAGAATCGGCTTCAACAATGTAAAGAATATTGCCGTCGGAATATCCCTTATGACTGTTCTGGGAAGCAGAGACCCTGAAAAACCTATTGACTACCAGAGAATGTTCAATCATTCCGTAACGGTCGGTTTTACCGCCAGGCTGATCGCAAAGGAGGTCGGTATAAGCGCGGGAGAAGAGATGCTGATGAACGGCCTTTTGCATGACATCGGATATCTGGTTCTGAACAGGTTCTTCCCTGGAAACTACTCGAAGGTAATGGATATGTTCAGGCAGAGGGGTTCACTGCTTGATGCCGAAAAGACGGTCCTCGAATTCAATCATGCGGAGATCGGGTTCTGGCTGGCAGAAAAGTGGGGCCTGCCCGGTGGGGTTTGCGATGCAGTAGCTTATCATCATGCGCCTTCATCAGCGTTGCGTCACAAGAAGATGGTTGCAGTCATTCACCTTGCGGACTATCTCGTCAGCAAGAAGCTGATCTCACCCGTAAAGGTCGATCCCGGCTATCCCCTTGATGGAAAATCATTCGAGATACTCGGGATTACTGAGGAAGGATACAACGAAATAGAGTCCGATCTTGAAAGGAGGGGCTCTATCGTGGCGATTGAGATGTAATGCGATATCTCACCACACCTCCTCCACACTCTTTTTTTTGTCAGGAGTCCCCATTGCGAAGCATGTATTTCATGGCACTGCTCGGCATTCTTGTTTTGGGTATTGCGGCAGGTTGTGCCATCCCCAAAAAGGAACGTGTAGGCGCGGGCCTCTACAAGATAAGCGAAGATGAGATAAGTTCCGGGCTTTGCACAGACGATCTTGCCTGGAGGAATATGGATGAGGCGATTGATAATTCGATTTCTTACTTCAAAAGGCTTCCGGCGGACAGACGTTTTGTCTATGGCGAGGAAAGTTATTCCCCTGAAGAGATGATAGATTCACTATCTCTTTTCAGGGAAACAGTCAGAAATTTCCGGGGTGTGGAACTGAAGGAGAAACTGTCCCGGAGGTTCGACTTTTTTGAAAGTGTAAACGATGAAGGGATGGCTTTTTTTACCGGATATTACGAGCCCCTGATCGACGGCTCAAGGAAACCGGAAGGAGAATTTACTGAACCCGTATATGCTGTACCCCGTGACCTTGTCGAAGTTGATTTAGGACTCTTTTCCGGACAGTGGAAAAATGAAACGGTGACAGGGAAGGTTGATGGCGGCAAACTGATCCCTTATGACACAAGAAGCGAGATAGTATACGGGCACTCCCTTAGTGGCAGGGCGGAGCCGATCGCATATGTGAGGGAAATCGATCTGTTTTTTCTTCAGACCCAGGGTTCGGGTATAGTCAGGCTCCGTAATGGAGAGATGATCAGGCTTAATTATGCCGCAAAAAACGGCCGGCCCTATTTCTCGATCGGAAGGGTTCTGAAAGATGAGATTCCGGAGGATGAGATGTCCTTGCAGTCGATAAAGAAGTTTCTGAACGATCACCCTTCACGAGTCAGGGAAATTCTCAGCCATAATGAAAGTTATGTTTTTTTCCGTGAGGTGGACAAGGGGCCGCTTGGAGACATAGATGTTCCCCTCGTTGCCGGACGCTCAATTGCAATGGACAGGCGCACAACGCCGAGAGGTGGAATTGCGTTTATAAGGACAGTCGTGCCGGAATATCTGAACGGAACGAGATGGGGTGTCAGAAATATCTGCAGATTTGTGCTGGTTCAGGATACCGGCGGTGCCATAAGGGGTTATGGAAGGGCCGATATTTTTTTCGGAAACGGAAGGGATGCAGAGCTTATGGCGGGGCAACTGAGGTCGATGGGACGGGTATTTCTTGTTGTAGCCAAGAAAGATTATCTCTTGAGCGGGAAAAGGCGTTAATGTGAAAGGTGTGTGGCAGGTTAATCGCCGGCGATCTTTCTGTAAATTCTCAATACCCGTCTCCTTGTCTTTTCGAGGTCTCCGCTGTTATTGATTCTGAAATCGGCAAGGCGCTTTTTTTTCGTAATCGGCATCTGAGCGGCGAGAATCTTTTCCGCGTCTTCACGTAAGACCCCTTTGGCCTGCAGACGATTAATGGATGTTGCCCTGTCTGTATAGACCGTAATCGAATAGTCGAAATACCGGTCAAATCCTGACTCAAAAAGAAGCGGTACTTCGACAACAACTACCTTGTCCCGATGGCGCCTGATATTCTGTCTTATTATCTTCATCACCTCGGGATGGAGAAGTTTTTCAAGGCTTCGCCTTTTGTCTCTGTCGCTGAAGATCATGAGGGCAATTCTGCGTTTGTTAAGCCTCGGTCTTTTCCCTCTTCTGTCTATGACCTGCCCGCCGAGAAGCGATGCGATGCGGTGGATAAATGATGGCCTGTCAAGTATTTCATGGACATAATCATCGGCATCAAAAGTGACGGCTCCAGCTTCTGAAAAGAGTTTCAGAACCGTGCTCTTGCCCATACCGAAATTGCCCGTCAGTCCAGCTGTCGGCATAATGCATTATAACAGACTTTGATAATACTCTCCTTGACTTAGCACTGAAGTGTTGATAATATAATCCTGTTTCGGAGCTGGCAGACCATCCTCTTTCGCGTGCCACTGCTTGCCGGGAAATCTTATTCGTCAGAGGTAGATATGAAAGTAGCCATCGGTTGTGATCATGCCGGATTCAGTATGAAGAGGGAAATCATCCCGTTGCTGGAAGAACTCGATATCGAGTTGGATGATCTCGGAACATCCAATGAGGAATCCTGCGATTATCCGGACTACGGTGATAAGGTTGCGGCGGCGGTCTCTGCGGGCCGGGTTGACAGGGGGATACTGATCTGCGGAACCGGTATAGGCATGTCCATCGTCGCCAATAAGCGCCCGGGTGTCCGTGCCGCTCTCTGCTGTGAGGATTATTCGGCCAAAATGAGCAGACTGCATAATGACGCCAATGTCCTTGTACTGCCGGGAAGGGTGGTGGACGGCACGATGGCAGCCCGGATAGTGAGGGTATGGTTTACCACAGATTTTGAGGGCGGAAGGCATCAGAGGCGACTGGACAAGATATCTGAAATAGAATCGAGGCTGTACAAGTGAACACTAAGGAACTCAGGGCGGCCGACCCGGAGGTCTATAACGCCATAGTAAACGAGATCAGGCGCGAACAGGAGCAGATAGTCCTGATCGCGTCCGAAAACTACGCAAGCAGGGCGGTTTTACAGACACAGGGTTCTGTCTTCACCAATAAATACGCAGAGGGTTATCCCGGCAGAAGATATTACGGCGGATGCGATTTTGCCGACGAGGTTGAAAATCTTGCCATACAAAGGGCCAGGGAGCTCTTCGGAGCCGAACATGTAAATGTCCAGCCCCATTCAGGAACCCAGGCGAACATGGCTGTATATCTGGCCATGCTGAAACCGAAAGACAGGATACTCGGGCTGAACCTGGCACATGGCGGTCACCTTTCTCACGGAACAAAAGTCAACTTTTCAGGGATGTTGTACAGGTCGTTTTCATATGGTGTTGAGAAGAAGAGCGGAATGATCGATTATGATAAGGTGAGGAAGATGGCAAGACGCCACAAACCCAGGCTGATCCTGGCGGGGGCAAGCGCCTATTCGAGAGTGATAGATTTTCGAACATTGTCGGAGATTGCAAAAGAAGTGGATGCCTACTTCATGGCCGATATTGCTCATATTGCGGGTCTTATAGCGACCGGCAATCATCCCTCACCCGTTCCCTATGCAGACTTTGTAACGACTACTACTCACAAGACGCTCAGGGGGCCGCGTGGCGGCATGATAATGTGCAAGGGCGACTATGCAAAGGCTATAGACAAGATGGTATTTCCGGGCATACAGGGGGGCCCTCTCGTTCATGTCATTGCGGCCAAGGCGGTTGCATTCAGGGAGGCCCTTAGCGAAGAGTTCAGAAAGTACCAGCTTCAGATAATACGAAATGCACGGGAACTCGCGGATGCCCTTGCAGGCAGGGGTATAAAGATTGTCTCGGGCGGTACGGACACCCATCTTATGCTTATTGATCTTTCGGATAGCGGTGTAACTGGCAAGAAGGCGGAAGAGGCTCTTGATAAGGCGGGCATTACTGTCAACAAGAATGCTATCCCGTATGATACTCAGCCCGCTACGATCACAAGCGGCATAAGGATCGGGACTCCGATTGTGACCAGCCGGGGCATGAAAGAACCGGAGATGGTCACTATTGCCGAGCTGATCGTAAAGGTTCTCAACAGTCCGGATGACAGGAATGTTATTCAGCGCGTTCGGGATAAGGTGCGCGCTCTTTGCAGGAAGTTTCCTGTCTATAAAGAAATAAAGATGTGATTCCGGTTCAACCGTTACAGGCCGCAGTTTCAACGAGGGTTTCCACATGAGATGCCCCTTCTGTAATCATATCGAAGACAAGGTCATTGACTCCAGGCAGAGCAGGGATGGTGACGTTATTCGGAGAAGGCGGGAGTGTCTTAAATGCGAGGGCAGGTTCACAAGCTATGAACGTATCGAAGACATTCTTCCATATGTGATCAAGAAAGACAATCGCAGGGAGCAGTTCGACAGGCAGAAGATACTTCAGGGACTCGAGAAGGCCTGTGAAAAACGCCCGGTCAGTGTTGCATCGATTGAGGCCCTTGTGACCAGGATAGAGAAGAACCTTCGCTCGCTTGGTGAAAAAGAGGTGGCCAGTTCGATCATAGGTGAGCAGATCATGGATGGGCTCAGGGAGATAGATGAAGTGGCCTATGTCAGATTTGCCTCCGTGTACAGACAGTTCAAGGACATAAGCGAGTTCAAAAAGGAGATAGAAGAGATATTCTCCAGGAAAAAGTGAGCGCAGTATCATTCCTTTCTGTAAGCCGTGAATACATTTTTATCATATTCCTTAAGTAATCCCCGAAACTTACCGTAAGAAATATAAACGACAGCAGTTTGGTGCATGGCAGTTGCCTTGACAATATACAGTGGAAACGATATATTAAA
>CAZZGC010000012.1:0-26885 GCA_964653915.1 uncultured Thermodesulfovibrio sp. | reverse complement strand
GCAGCGAGATTGGTCTGTACTTTTTCGGCACAAATGAATATAACATAGTCAGTAGCCGGTAGTCAGCAGGCGGCCCTCTCCTGAATTCCTGGGCCCCTTAACCCTTGTACATTTACATCAATTTCCTGTAAATTAAACAGGGCGCATCGTGAAAGAGAGTGGGTGGAATTTTAAAGTAAAATGACATATATCAGGTCAATCCCCCCTCTTTACCAAAGAGGGGGACGAAAAAAGGAAGATAATATATGACAAACTACCCACTCGTTTACACGAAGACCCAAAAATAGAAAGGTACATTTGTATGACAGCGGTGGCGAATTTTGCTTTGAGTGTTTTGTGGCCTGCAAAGTGATGATGAAAGAGAAAGGAGACTATATGATGACAAAAGGACGAACTATTTTTATCGTAGTGCTGTTTATTCTGGCAGTAACAGTTCCGGTCAGTGCAGATAATTCAGATCTCATTTTAAAAATCGATAAGATCTTGGGAGAAGGACCTTCTCATGATAATTATCACTTTACCGCAAGACAGGTTAGTAAATGGATAAAGATGGGAAAAAATGACTTCCTTATAGTAGATGTCAGGATACCCCCTGAGGAAGGCAAGTGGGGTCATCCCAGGTATGGACGCATTCCGGGGTCTGTTTATATACCCTATACCGAGTTATTTAAACCTGAAAACCTGAAAAAACTTCCCAAGGATAAGAAAATAATCCTCGTAGGGCATATGAATGTCTATGAAAACTATCTTGTAGTACCCTTGAGACTGTTGGGATATGACGCATACATTCTGCTGATGGGTATGTCAGGTTGGCAGAAAGATTACCCCGCTGTCGGACACGTGAACATGCTGATACATGCTCCTGAGAAGATGGATTTTCCGCTGGAAAAGGAAGAAGCAGGACATATGATGCGTCATAATCATAAGGGTCATAAACAATAGGAGTTGTCTTCCTTTGCAAAGCGTAACTGTAGTGTAAACTGTATTCATGGAAAACAGGACTGATCCGGCAGAGTCTTTCTGTCATAAGTCAAACGCCTTTTCTCTTGTATTCAGTGAAGAGAGATTCATTGTTGTCGACAAGGCGCCGGGAGTGGATTTTCATGGAAAAGGCGGTCTTGTGGATGCGGTACGAACGCAGCTGGAAATACAAGACCTGTTTACTGTGCACAGGCTCGATCGCATCACATCGGGACTCGTGCTGTTTGCAAGGGGCAGGGAATATGCACGTGAGCTTTCCGGGCTTTTTCGGCAGAGGGATGTTGAAAAATACTACTTGTCTCTGTCTGACCGGATGCCCCGCAAGAAGCGGGGAATCATTACAGGGGACATGGTCAAGAGCAGGCGCGGCGCATACAGGCTGACCCGCTCGCGTAAGAATCCTGCGGTGACACGGTACGTCTGCCTTGGCAGGACAGGCAGGCTTGTCATGTTTATCGTCAGGCCTCTGACCGGCAGGACTCACCAGGTCAGGGTCGCCTTGAAAAGCATCGGCGCACCTGTACTGGGCGATCCGATCTACTACAGGCGGAGTCTAAGCGAGAAGGGTACTGACAGGGCGTATCTGCATGCATTTGCAATGAGGTTCTCCATTGACGGCGGGGAGTTCAGCTTCGTCAGAATTCCGGGGTCGGGAATTCACTTCGGAGAGGAGGCGATTCGGGAGAAAATGGAAGGAGTGACGGCGCCATGGGAACTTGCCTGGGATCACTCACACCTTAACTCCAAACTCTAACCTCTAAACTCTATACTCTATACTCTTAACTCTATACTCAATATTTTGTATAATTGTCTATCCATGCCCGTACTCTACCTGATTGACGGCAATTCCTACATCTACCGCGCATTCTATGCGATCAGGGGACTTGCGACATCGACCGGTATGCCGACAAACGCGATCTATGGTTTCACCAACATGATTCTCAAGATATTACGGGAAAGGAAACCCGACTACTTCGCGATCGTATTTGATGCTCCCGGCCCGACTCACAGACACGAGACATACGAAAAATACAAGGCGCACCGGCCCGGAATGCCTGATGAGCTCAGAATGCAGGTCCCCCGGATTCATGAGATCGTTGATGCACTCGGAATCCCGTCGATCGAAAAACCCGGTTTCGAGGCCGACGACATACTCGCGGCTCTTGCAAGGGAGGGCGAGTCCCAGGGGATGGAGGTCTTCATCGTTACCGGTGACAAGGATATGTGTCAGGTTGTCAGTCCGTCGGTGAAGCTCTACGATTCGATGAAGGAGAAGGTGACCGAAGAAAAGGATGTGAAAGAGCGGTACGGAATCGAACCGGCGAGGTTCCCCGAAATAATCGCTCTCATGGGAGATGCTTCGGACAATATACCCGGCGCGCCCGGCATCGGCGAGAAGACCGCGGTGAAGCTTCTCAGGGAGTTTGGTTCAATCGACAGCCTGATCGAAAACAGGGAGAAGATCAAGAACGCAAGGGCACGCAAAGCGGTCTCTGAAAATATCGACAATATCAGGTTGAGCCTCGACCTTGCCACTGTTCATCCCGACATCCCTCTGGATATCGGCGTAAAGGACCTGAAGCCGGGTGAGCCCGACTGGGGGAGACTGATAGAGCATTTCAGGGAGTTCGAGTTTACGAGCCTCATCAAGATGATTCCCGGTCAGGAAGAGATGCATGCAGGCAGAGGTGCCGAGTATATTACCGTCACAGATATTTCTGTTCTTGAAACCGTAGTTGATTCGATAAAAGATGGTTTTGCAATAGATACAGAGACGACATCCATCAATCCCCTGACAGCGGATCTTGTCGGTATATCGGTTTCATCCGAAAAGGCTAAGGCTTTCTATATCCCCCTTGCTCATGACTACTCCGAAGCACCGCCACAGCTTGGGGCTGATGCTGTGCTTAAAAGACTGAGAGGGATTCTGGAGGATCCCGGCATCGAAAAGACCGGACACAATATCAAATATGACCTGCTCGTGCTCAGGAGAGCGGGGATTGATATGAAGGGAATCAACTTTGACACAATGATCGCATCCTATCTCCTTAATCCCAACAGATCGGGGCATGGCCTTGATGCTATTGCCATGGAGATGCTCGGGATCAGAAAGACCTCATACGGAGAGCTTACCGACAACGGGCGAAAGTCTTTCAGCAAGGTCAGCATAGAAGACGCGACCGCGTATTCAGGCTCCGATGCTGCCGTAACTTATGAACTCCGGGAGATTCTCGAGTCTCATATAAAGGAAGAGGGTCTCGACAGTCTGTTTCATGAAGTCGAGATGCCGCTTGTAGAGGTCCTCGCCGATATGGAGACAGCCGGCATGAAGATAGATACGGAACTGATGGAGAAATATTCATTGCAGCTCGAAGCTGAGATGAAGAGTATAGAGCAGAGGATATACTTTCTTGCAGGCGAAGAGTTCAATATTAATTCTCCGAAGCAGCTTCAGGAGGTGCTGTTTGACCGGCTTGGGCTCAAGCCTACAAAGAAGACAAAGACAGGGTATTCCACAAATATTGACGTGCTGGAACAGCTTGCGCTTGAGCATGAACTGCCGGGAGAGATAATAGAGTTCAGGGCGCTTTCGAAACTCAGAAACACCTACCTCGATGCGCTTCCCAGGATGGTCAATCCGGACACGGGACGCCTGCATACATCTTTTAACCAGACAATTACGGCTACAGGCAGGTTGTCCAGTTCCGATCCCAATCTGCAAAACATCCCGGTCAGGGGGGATTGGGGCAGGAAGATCCGGGAGGCCTTTATTGCAGATGAAGGCAATCTGCTTCTGTCATCGGATTATTCACAGATAGAGCTCAGGATACTTGCACATCTCAGTGGTGATGAACTGCTTGTCGAGACCTTCAGGCAGGACGGAGATATTCATACACGCACCGCGTGCGAGCTCTTCGGGGTAAAGCCGGAGGAGGTCACGGCGGAGATGCGGCGCACGGCCAAGACTGTCAATTTCGGGATCATATACGGGATTAGTCCTTTCGGACTCAGCCGCCAGCTCAGGATACCGGCCGAGGAGGCGAGGCATTATATCGATACATATTTTGCCCGCCACAGCGGTGTCAAGGAGTATATGGACCGGGTGATCCATGACGGAACGGGCAAGGGATATGTAACGACGATAATGGGCAGAAAACGTCCCGTTCCGGAGCTGAGAAGCAGAAACAGAAATACCCGGCAGCTTGGCGAAAGACTTGCGATTAATTCGCCCGTGCAGGGATCGGCCGCTGATATAATAAAGGTATCTATGATCAGGATATCGAGACGAATCAAAGAGGAGTGTTTGAGGGCGAGGATGCTGCTCCAGGTCCACGACGAACTCCTTTTTGAGGTGCCCGAGGATGAAAAGGACCGGATGATCGAACTTGTTAGATCGGAAATGGAGGGAGCGGTCGAACTTGGTGTACCGATGAAGGTGGATATCGGAACAGGGAACAACTGGGCAGAGGCGCATTAAGACAGGGGACAGGGTTGAGGGCATAGGGCCCGGGGAACAGGTTTACCATATTTCGGAGGTGGCTATATCCCTTCTGTTTACGGCAATACAACGGGTCTGAAAAAGAGCGATATAAAGGCGCTGGAGAGGATATACAGGCGTCGTATCCCGAAGGAAAAGGCGCTTACTCCGGAGTTAGCAGGTTTCCTTGCGCAGTGTTCTGCATCAACCGGCAGGCAGGTAGGGGTGCTTGCCGATCGCAACGGCAGCATAAGCCATGTAATAGTTGGCGATGCAAAAGGACTTTTCATCCCGGACCTTGAGGCATATCCGCTCGGGCGCAGGATACTCCGCGGGCTCAGGCTGATTCATACCCATCTGAAGAGTGAAAAGATCAACAGAGACGATATAACCGACCTGTCCCTTCTGAGGCTGGATGCACTCATAGTCATCGGGCTTAAGGACGGCATGCCGGACAATGTAACACTTGCACATCTCTACTCGCCCAAGGAGGGAGAGACATATGAAATAGTAGGCCCGGTCCCGTTTCACGGGATGGACAGGGCATTCGGAGACTTTCTCGCGCTTACAGAGACACTCGAGCAGGGACTTGAGGCTGAGCGCGCTGTTTACGATGTCGATGACAGGCGGGAGAGGGCCGTGCTTGTGAGCGTTTCCACGAATCCCAGGCATGAGCAGGAAGACTCGATGGAAGAACTTGTAGAGCTGGCAAGATCAAGCAATGTAATAGTACTCGATACGGTGCTCCAGCGGCCGAGACAGGTTAACCCCCGCTTTCTTCTTGGAGAAGGCAAGATAAAGGAATTAGTCATCAACGCCATGAACCGCGGGGCGACTTTGTTGATCTTTGACCAGGATCTGACACCTTCACAGAGCAGAGCAATAAGCGATATCACAGAGCTGAAGGTCATCGACCGTTCCCAGTTGATACTCGATATATTCGCCCGGCGGGCGCACAGCAGGGATGGCAAGGTTCAGGTGGAACTTGCCCAGCTAAGATACCGGCTGCCCCGCCTCACCGGGAAGGGGACTGCCATGTCCAAGCTCATGGGAGGTATAGGTGGCAGAGGCCCGGGTGAGATGAAGCTCGAGGTTGACAGGCGTCGGGTGAGGGAGAGGATATCACTGCTTGAAAGACAACTCAGGGCTCTGAGCAGGGCCCGGCGGCAGCGCAAGGCCCGAAGGGTATCTAAGGGGGTGCCGATCATTTCGATTGTGGGCTATACCAATGCGGGTAAGTCCACCCTGCTGAACAATCTCACGCAGAGCAGGACATTTGTTGAAGACAAGCTCTTTGCAACACTTGATACTGCGAGCAGGAGACTGAGGTTCCCCAGGGAGAGGGAAGTTATAATAACCGATACTGTCGGTTTCATCCGTGACCTGCCGAAGGACCTTATGGCTGCCTTCAGGGCTACGCTTGAGGAGCTGGAGGATGCGGATCTGCTTATACACCTCGTTGACATTTCAAACAGCAGGTTTGAGCAACAGATCCTCGCGGTCGAGAAGATTCTGGCTGACCTTAATCTGTCGGATAAGCCGCAGCTGCTTGTTTTCAATAAGGCCGATCTGGTGGACACGGTCCAGGCGCAGGCATTGAGCAGGAGATACGGTGCAGTGCTTATATCGGCCAGGGATCGCTCTACATTCGGGGACCTGTTACATAGCATCGAGGAACGGTTCTGGGGTATCAATAGCGATTGCTGAGTTTCTGTGGATAATTTCTTCTGAAAAGCCCTCCTGAAGAACATTAAGTATTTAAAATTAAGATGTTAAAACAGGACAATAAACATCCTTTATGGACCCATAAGAAAAAATCATTTGACAAAAAAGATTCTCGTGTTAAAATAAATCTAAATTTAGAATGATTATCGAGGACGCGATGAAAAAGTACAAAGAGATGGGAATAAAGCTTACACCTCAGAGGCTGGCGATCATTGAATACCTGGATGGTAACCGGGATCACCCCTCTGCCGAGAAGATTTTCGAGACGGTCAGAAAACAGTATCCCATGATGTCCTTTGCTACCGTATACAACACTCTCGAGCTTCTGAAAGAGAAGGGGGTTGTCCGGGAGCTGACGATCGATCCGGAACGGAGGCGCTACGATCCTGACACAATCCGTCACCATCACCTCATATGCACAGGTTGCAGAAAGATAGTCGATATATTCGGTGATTTTTCTGTGAATCTTCCGGAAGGGAACGAAAGATCGTTTGAGGTGACCGGCAACCATATAGAATTTTACGGGCTGTGCCCGGGATGCAAGGAAAGGAGGAAAAGAAATGGCGGTATTTAAGTGCGAAAAATGCGGAGCAACAAAAGAGGGAAGATGCAAACCAAGAAAGTGCCCGCAATGTGGCGAGGCCAATACTATGGTCAAAGATTCTTCTTGCACTGTATGCAAGAGCTGAAACAATCAGAGGGAGGATAACCGAATATGTGTATGGAACATTCAATCAGATGCAGGTGCGGCAGACGTGATGCGAGCTTCAACTTCAAAAACGAGTTGATGCCTCCGGAGACGGTGGAAGAGCTCCATTGTCCCGAATGTTCAAAGGATCTGGATTTCGATGCATCAAGGATGATCAGGGATAACGGCTGGGTAATCATTTTCGACATGGAAATCGCGTCTCTTTACGCAAGCAAACTGCCTGCGGATTTGAGAGATGATATATCTCCCGAGATGCTCTTCGATGAGGGGTATGTAACATGGAGAGGTGTTTATCCCGGCGATCATATCGACAGTGTCCGCGAGCGGCAGGAACTCACCAGGCTTGCAAAAACCGATCCGAAACGTTATTTCGAGGAGATGAAAAGCTGGGCCATCAGCAGGATGGAGAGACTCAAAGAGGAAGGATGGAGGAAGGCAAATGAAGGAGAAGCGGTTGCAAGATAAGCCGGCATGCGTGGTTAAATCCGCACCGGTGCCGATGGAGGTTAAATGCCCCCATTGCGGCATGGAGATAGAGATCTGGAGCGATGAGACGGAACTTAAGTGTGCCATGTGCGGCTTCATAGTATATAACCACGAAGGTATGACTCATTAAGAAGGACACCGGATTACAGAGCGACATCAAGGTGAAGGTGAAGGAGGATAGCGGATGCAAGGCGTCGAGATCAAGCCTGGCATATACTGGGTTGGAGCGATAGACTGGGCGGTTCGGGACTTTCACGGATACGTCACACCGAATGGCACATCATACAACAACTACCTTGTTGTGGATGAACAGATTACGCTCATTGACACTGTAAAGTATGATTTTGCACATATAAGCATTGAAAACATCAGGCGTGCAGTGGACCCCGCCCGGATAAAAAACGTTGTGATCAACCATATCGAGAACGATCATATGAGCGCACTGGACAGTATGATGGCTCTTCATCCTGATGCTACGATCTACATTTCCGGACGAGGGAAAAAGGGCCTCGAAAGGTTCTTCGATACCTCTAAGTGGGATATCAGGGTTGTCAAGAGCGGAGACGAATTGAAGATAGGCAGATACACGCTTCAATTCATCGAGACACCGATGCTTCACTGGCCGGATTCGATGATGACATATGTCAAGGAGGCGAAGCTCCTGATTTCGCAGGATGCCTTCGGGCAGCACTATGCTACGACAGCCCGGTTTGATGACGAGTTCATGGAGAGTGCCTCGGAGGCTGAGCTTGACGATGCTGTAGTGGACTATTATGCGAACATCCTGATGCCCTTCGGGAGGCTGATTATATCAAAAATAAAGCAGATCCGGGATCTTGGATTGGCGATTGATATGATAGCGCCTGATCACGGCATAATATGGAGAAAAGATCCGGGAAGGGTGCTTCAGACGTACCTTGATCTGGCTTCCGGCAAGGCAGGGTTGCGTGTTGCCATTGTCTATGATACGATGTGGCATAGTACGGAAGTGATGACGCAGCCAATCATGCAGGGAATTAAGGATGAGGATGTGGAGTGCAAGGTGATAAAGCTGCGGGCCAGCCCCATGAGTGTCGCGATCAAGGAGATGTGGAAGTCGAGGGGGATTCTCGTGGGCTCTCCCACGCTCAATAATGAGGTTTATCCATCAGTAGCTGAGTTTATTACGCATTTGAGGGGGCTTCGGCCATCGAATCGTCTTGCCGGAGCATTCGGCAGTTACGGATGGGGGGGAGGAGCTGTTAGATGGCTGTATAATGAGTTTAAGGCTATGAAGCTTGAGACCGTTGACGGCGGAGTCGAAGTAGTGTACAGGCCGTCGGCGGAAGACCTTGCCCGATGTTACGAATTCGGCAGGGAGTTCGCAAGACAGGTGAAGGAATATCACAAGAACTTCAATTAAACGAGGAGGATGATTCATGCAGTACACTTGCACTGTTTGCGGTTATGTCTATGATGAGGCGGCGGAGGGGACCCCTTTCGATCAGCTTCCGGACGACTGGACATGTCCGGTCTGCAACGCGCCAAAAGATGCGTTTGAACCGGCTTAGGGGGATGGGTCTGATGAGCCGCCATTGCCTGTCCGCCGGAGTTTGACTTACGGGAAATGAGGGAGGTGAGGAGATGTCATTGAGCAAGGCGGTCGAGACCGCTATCAGAATGGAAACGGATGCCATGAAGTTCTACCGCGAGGCGGTATCGAAGACTTCGCATCCCCTCGGCAAGAGGCTTTTTCAGGGATTTGTCTCGGATGAGATGGGTCATCTCAAGGCGCTTCAGGATATCATGAATGACCTTGATGTTGAAATGAAAGAGGTGCCTCCGCGCGAGGATATCAAGACTATTTTTACAGAATTGAAGGATCAGATGATGGAACGGGTAAAGGCGACCACTGATGAGATGGAGGCGGTAAGGATAGCGCTGGACTTTGAAAAGGAGGGGTACGAGTTTTACATCAAGGCCTCTGAAGCTGCAGCGGATGAAAAGGAAAAGAAGCTTTTCACGAGACTTTCAAATGAGGAGAAGCGACACTACCACCTACTTGAGAACACTCACCGTTTTCTCCAGGACACAGGTGACTGGTTCATGTGGGAAGAGCACGGTATCCTTGAAGGTTAGCGATGTATTCATAACGAACTTTAGAGAAAAAGTAAACAGGAGGTAATGAAAATGGGAGAAAAAGGACTTTTTTGCGGAATCAACAAGCCGGCTGACCCGGCGAACCCGACTGAAATGGAAAAAAAGCATACGCCCGTGATCGAGTGTCCGGACACAGTGAAAGCGGGGGAACCGTTTCAGGTCACGATCAGGGTGGGTGAACTTCCTCATGTGATGGAGGAGACTCACCACATCCAGTGGATCGATCTTTACTTCAGGGATAATTTTTACGCACGGGTTGATCTTACGCCTGTATTTACAAGGCCTGAGATAACCCTTACTGTGGTTAGGCACAGCAAACATGCGGAATCCACTATCAGAGTGATAGAAAGGTGCAATATCCATGGCCAGTGGGAAGCGTCGAAGGATATCCGGATTGAGCAGGGGTGAGTTGTATGGTAAGCAGTAAGAAGTAAACAGTAAGCAATAAGTCAACAAAGAAAGGGATATTTACAATTCAGGAGGTAGATTATGAGTGAAGAAATCTGTTGCGGAATCAAAATAGGACAGAAAGTGCCTGACTTTGAGATGGATACGTATGATCCGAAGAAGGGAAGTTTCGGCAAGTTCAAGCTGTCGGCAAATATGAAAAAGAAGAAATGGACGGTGCTGGTCTTCTACCCGGCCGACTATACGTTCATCTGTCCGACAGAGCTTGCTGATGTGGCTGAGAAGTACGATACGATCAAAAAGCTTGGTGCCGAGATTGTGTCGGTCAGCACTGATACGCACTTTGTGCATCTTGCATGGCAGAGGGATGAGAAGCTTCTTGAGAAGGTCAAATACCCAATGGGTGCTGACCCAACGGGTAATGTATCAAGGATGTTCGGCGTTTTTAATGAAGAGACCGGGCTTGACTTGAGAGGCACGTTCATCATAAACCCGGATGGTGTTCTTGTCGGTTCTGAGGTTAACTTCTACAATGTCGGCAGGAGCGCAAAGGAGCTTGTAAGAAAGCTGAAGGGGTTTGTGCATGTTTATTCCAACCCGGCTGAGGTCTGTCCCGCAAGCTGGGATGAAGGGGATAAGACGTTGAAGCCAGGAGAAGACCTGGTCGGCAAAGTATACGAGGCGCTTCAGTAGATGGCAGCCGGTGTCGGTGACAGGTTCCAGCAGGAGACTAAATATTCGCCTGAAGAAATGGAGGCCCGGTCAATTGACTGGGCCTCCAAGCCTGATGACTTCAAGTCACATCCCGGGGCAAAGATGCTGGTCTCCATGCCTGCCCCTGATCTCTCTGATGGCCCGACTCTGTGGGATACTCTCAGGCTGAGGAGGTCAAGAAGATCTTATGATACGGATGCGGTTATTTTACTGAAAACCCTGTCTAACCTCCTGTGGGCTACACAGGGGATAACCGACAAGAGGGCGGGCTACCTTTTCAGGGCGGCTCCCTCGGCCGGGGCACTTTATCCTGTTGAAACATATGTTTCCGTCAGGGCGGTCGAAGGTCTTACTCCGGGAATATACCACTTCAGGCCGGATCGGTTCGACCTTGAGATGCTGGGATCGGGTGACTGCTCGAAAGAACTTTCGCTTGCGGCGCTGGGACAGGGAATGATCAGCAGGGCGCAGGTGACCTTTGTATGGACAGCCGTGATCGGGAGGGCGAAATGGAAATATGATCAGCGCGCATACAGATACATATACCTTGATGCCGGTCACATAGCCCAGAACCTTTATCTTGCCTGTGAGGCATTAGGTCTTGGAGTTTGTGCTGTAGGAGCATTTTTTGATGATATGATAAATGGAATCCTGGGAGTTGACGGGACGGCAGAGACAGTGCTTTATATGGCACCGGTCGGCGTCCCTCTGCAAGGGAAGGGAGGTGAATAACGATGGCGGTTAAAAAAGAAGGAGAAAAGTACAGGTGCAATATCTGCGGCAATGAGGTAACTGTCACCAAGGCCGGCGGCGGCGAGCTTGTATGCTGCGGGCAGCCCATGGAGTTGATAGGGGAGTAGATTTAGAGTTTGGAGTTTAGAGGTAAGGGGTATGATGTAAGTGAAAGGAAATTAATTATTATTTGTGAATGATAGGAGATAGATAAGACTATGTAAAAGGAGGAGAACTGTGTCTAAAACGGAAAAAAATCTTGCTGACGCCTTTGCGGGTGAGTCCCAGGCGAACAGGAAGTATCTTGCATTTGCGAAACAGGCGGAAAAGGAAGGATACAATCAGGTTGCTAAACTCTTCAGAGCTGCGGCTGCTGCAGAGACGATTCACGCGCACAGCCACCTGAAGCAGCTCGGCGGTATAAAAAGCACGAAAGAAAATCTCGAGGCGGCGATAGGCGGCGAGGCCTTCGAGTTCAAAGAGATGTATCCACAGATGATAAAGGAGGCCGAGGAAGAGGGCAACAAGGGGGCTTTGAGAAGTTTCAACTTAGCCAATGAAGTAGAAAAGATTCATCATGCTTTATATGAAAAGGCGCTTCAGAACCTCGGCAGCAACGAGGATACAGACTATTATGTCTGTGATATCTGCGGTTATACTGCGGAGGGAGAGGCCCCTGACGAGTGTCCTGTATGCAAAGCAAAAAAGCAGGCGTTCAGAAAGATAGACTGATCGATTCAGGCCGGATGTTCAGCAATGCAGGTGGAACATCCGGCTCCCCGCATGCTATAATATTATTGTTGCTGACCGGTATTATCTAAACATAACATGAAGTTGCTTCCAGGTTGTTCAGAAAATTTTTAGTACCTGTCTGAGAAGATAATAATATGAGATTGCCGTATCATGCCGCTACATCTGTCGTAATTTCCGGTATTCTGATTCTGGTCTTTAAATCATGGGTGCTGGCTGGCACCTCTTTCGTGGCAGGGATATTCATCGATATTGATCACATACCGGATTTTATTCGCGAACACGGTACACCATTCCGTCTGCGGCGTTTTTTCGAAGTATGCCATAAATGCCAGTTCGACAGAATAATACTGATCGGTCACGGCTGGGAGTGGCTGACTCTTGTGGCTCTTTCCGCCTGGATATCGGGTTGGAATCCATGGATCACGGGTGCGCTGATCGGACTTTCTCATCACATGATGCTCGATGCTATTGGCAGTGCTTCGCATCTGAAGACATATTCATTGATATGGCGGTGGAAGAATAACTTCGAGTTTGATATTATGTTTCCCCGTCTTACGGCTGTCAAGTACCGGAATATGGAATGAGGCGGTCCATCCCGTGAATGGTCTGAATCGTTTGTCGGATTATGTGGCGGTAAGTTTCTTCAGATCATTTGCATCAATCCTGTATTCTCTCGCCAGATGATCAATCGATGCGCCTGTCTGTTCTATAACCTCTTTCAGGTAGTCGGAGAAGCCGGTCTGCTTTTCACAGGAACCAAAATAGTTCTTAAGCACCATCGCAAGGCCTTCTGATGGCAGCCGGTATCCCTTCTTTGTTGCCTCTGCTTCCCCAACGCTTTCGGGTATTCCAAGAACAACGATCCTGTCATCGACAATTATGAAGCGCAGGTTGTGTACCATCAGGCAACTGCTGTAGAAGACCTGAGCTCCTGCCTTTGAGTAAAGATAGCCTATATGGAGGCGGTCAGGGAATTTGGGCATGAGATACTTGATACTGATTCCCTTCTCTGTAAGACGCTCTATAGTATCTATGATATCCCTGGTCATCCTTTCATCGTCTCCGGATGGCATTCTTCCTGTAATACAGCCCACTATTTCGGCCCTGGCATCGAGCATGGAGTCCATTATTGTAAGAAAGTATTCCTGACGGGTAAGAATACGGGTCGCCTTGCCGACCTCCATGATGAGCTTGTCACGCTGTTTTCCTTCCTTAATGCTGTAGATCAGAAGGATTATCGTGAAGATCAGCAGCACTGATTCCAGAGCAAGAAGTCCTATCTCGAGAGTCATGAGTTCGCCTCCATTGTAATGTCTGATATTTTATCATTTTTTGTCGTCTTCTTCATCTTCATCGAGCATACGGTATTTTGGCCCTTCCATATCATCGTACTGCCCGCTCCTGACGGACCAGAGAAAGAACAGCCAGGCGCCGATTCCTATACACAGGGCTACGATTATCAGAAAAAGTATACTCCACATACCCCTAACCTCTGACTCCTTTGAGTTCCCACGTTACAATGGCTCCATCGCATTTAATGTGTTTTTGGGTCATGCCTTCTCTGGTCTTTCATTACTCCGAAACTATCTGTGTCGACTCGTAGTCTCATGGAGTTTGCCACAACACTGAGCGAACTCATGGTCATGGCCAGGGCCGCAAATATGGGATGCAGCATCCCCGAGACGGCAAGGGGAAGCGACACCATATTGTACGCAAACGCCCAGAGGAGGTTCTGTCTTATGATACGGATGATCTTTTTTGAAAGTAACAGGGCTTCAACCGTCAGCATCAGGTCGTTTCTCATCAGTATGATATCAGCGCTATCGATCGCGATATCCGATGCCCTGCCCATCGCTATTCCCGTGTCAGCCTGAACAAGGGCAGGCGAGTCGTTTATCCCGTCTCCGACCATAGCGACTTTTTCCCCGCATTCCTGCATTTTCCTGATGACTTCGGCCTTGCCGGCTGGATCAGTCTCTGAAATAACATTGTCTGTATCGATGCCGGCAGTTTCAGCGGCATGAAGGGCTGCAGCTTTTCCATCCCCGGTAAGGAGCCCTGTTCTTAATCCCTTCCCATTCAGTAGTTTTACTAAGGCTGCAGCCTCCTTTCTGACGGAATCCGTTATAGCGAAGACAGCGGCAAGTTTTTTGTTTACAACCATGAGTACAATAGTGCCACCCCTTTTAGAATAGCGGTCGAGCCATCCCGCAACCTGCTCGTCATGGATGGTATCTGCAGCAGCAGGCGATGAGGCTTCAATAAATTTTCTGCTGCCCATGATGACGTCATCACCATTGACCTTTCCTGAAAGCCCCCTGCCCGGGAATATCCTGAAATCCTCAACAGGCAGCAGGCGTTGCTCTTCAGAGGCGTTTTTAAAAGCGTCGGCAATTGTATGTTCGGAATAGTACTCAAGTGAGGCGGCGATGCGTAGAGCGGCCTGGTCTGGCATGCCTGTTCCTCTATATGCGACTATCCTGTGCCTGCCTTCTGTGAGCGTGCCTGTTTTGTCGAAGATGACAGCCGTAGTTACCGCAGCCCGTTCTATCACATCCCCTCCACGGATGAGAATACCCTTCGAGGAACTTTGCAATGTCCCTGTCAGTACTGCAAGCGGGGTGGCCAGACCGAGTGCGCATGGGCAGGCAATCACCATGACCGATACAGCGTTCATAACAGCTTCTGTCAGGGGAGTGTTTTGCATAAGCCAGTACAGACCGGTGCCCAGGCTTAGCAGGAGCACAGCAGGTACAAAGTATCCGGCAACTCTGTCAGCGAATGACTGGATCGATGCCTTTCGTGACTGGGCGTCACTGACAGCCTTTGCTATCTGGGCCAGCACGGTCATATCACCCGTTCGTGTCACTCTGAAATCCAGTCTCCCGTTTATATTTTTTGTGCCGCCGAAGACCTCAGCCCCGGGCTGTTTTAAGACGGGCATTGATTCTCCCGTCAGCATTGATTCGTCAACTTCTGATGATCCCTCGGAGACGATTCCATCGAGAGGGATTGTCTCTCCTGGAAGGACTCTGAGGATATCGCCTGTATTTACCGACTTTAGCTTGACCTGTTCAGTTGTTTGAGCGCTGATAACTCTCCTGACATTATCAGGACGCAGGGACATGAGGGCGGCAATTGCTGAAGATGCCCTGCCCTTTGCGCCTGTCTCTATATATCGACCGAGCAGAATCAGAGTGATTATCATGGATGAGGTGTCGAAGAATACCTCTCCGCCTGAGAATATCTGGTAGATGCTGTAGAAGTATGCTGCTCCAGATCCGGATGCAATCAGAACGTCCATATCAAAACTCAATTTTTTCAGACGAGCGAAAGCGCCCCTGATAAATGGCATACCAGAGTAGAAAAGAACGGGAGTTGCAACGGCCCATGAGATGATCTGCAGGACGGTTTTCATGGCGTCGCTTATGCCCTGAAAGTAGCCGGCATAAAGGGCGACTGAGTACATCATCAGCTGCATCGAGAAAAATGCGGCTGTGCCCAGCCTGATTAGCAGGTCGCGCTGATGCGCCCGGAATCTGATCTCCTGATCGTTGCCTGACGGCGGCACAGCCACATATCCGGCTGAGTGGATTCTACGCAGTATAGTACCAAGGTCGGTTTTACCGGAATCCCACTTTATCTTTGCCCTGTGCGTGGCATAGTTTATTCTTGCCGAGGTCAGACCTTCTGTCTTCATCAGGATTTTCTCAATGAGCCATATACAGGATGCGCAGCGTATGCCATCTATTGTCAGTTCGATCTCTGAAGAGTCATTATTGGATTTTATAAACTCCCTGAAGTCATCCGGCTCAAAGAACCTCTCATCCGGCGGCCCTTCTTTCCATGAATCGCCGCGTTTGCAGTAGAAATCGTCCAGTCCTTCATCATGAATGAGTCGATAGACTCCTCTGCAGCCGTTACAGCAGAAGCTCATAAGGCGGCCGTTGATCGTGTCAATGACCGCCCGGTTTTCGGCATAATCGATAAGACAGTGGTCACATTTTGGCATGGTATCCCATTGCTCTTAAAATGTAGAAGATTCCCATGACCACTATTACGATGCCCGCGGTCCTGTACAGAGCGCCTCTGAGTTTTGAGCTGATCAACGATGCGGCCATGCCGAAGACCAGAAGGGCGGGGACTGTACCAAGTCCGAACAGAAACCCGGAAAGCATCCCTTTCAGGATGCTGCCGGTAGCGGCAGCAGCCGCAAATACGGAATATGAGAGCCCGCATGGAAGAAAGCCGAAGAGCGATCCGAGCAGGAGGTAGCGCCAGGGAGTGGAAGAACCCGACAGTTGTTCACGCGCAAGTTTCAGGATAAGAGTGTTTCGGCCCTCGATAGATTTCAGTCTGCTGAAGACGCCCGTGATGCCAAGTCCGGTGATGACCATAAAGAGGCCGGCAGCAACAGCCACTACATCTCCCAGAGAAGGCATGGACCCTATTACGGACCCCGACAGTCCCATGGCAGCACCCGCAAATGAATATGTCAGGGTTCGCCCTGAGTTATAGAGCAGGTGGTTTGCAAAGCGCTTACCTCTTGTCGTCGAGCTGTCATATATCGAAAAAGAAGCTACTATAGGGCCGCACATCCCCATGCAATGCCCGAATCCGCCCAGGAATCCGGTCGATATTGCGAATATATAAATGGTTTCCATGTCGCTGCATACTGCCTACTGCTTACTCATTTCCCGCTTCTCCCGCTTCCATCACGCCCGGAGGTGCAAAGGCACATAGCAAAAAGGCGTATCGCTATACATACCTACGGCCTACTGTTTACCGCTCTTCCCTTGGCTTCTGATATATGCCATGACCTCACGGATCTTCTTTTCACCGAGAGTGCTTCCCCATGCGGGCATTCCACCCGGTCTTCCCTTGGAGATGGAAGTATAGATATCTTCATCAGAGGAGCCATATTTCCATTCGGCATCAGTCAGATTTGGGCAGATATCGCCCTTTGCTCCGGCGCCATGACAGGACATGCAATTCTGTTCATAAATCTTTGCGCCTGCCTGAACAGGATTTTGGGTATCCCCTCCGCTGTTACCGCCGGAACATGCTGAAACTGTGATCAGGATTATTACGGCAAAGATCGGCATCAATGTCATGAGCCCTTTCTTCATTTTCCTCCTCCTTTTTTCACGAAAACTCTCTTTGTGATTGCTACCTCTTCGTTTTCTGTTTTTACCGTAAAACTCATATCCCAGTATCCATAAAGCGGGAAATTTATTACTGCTCTGTATCTGTTCCCTCTATCCTCTGCGGCCACCTCTGCGTCATGCCTCGATGAAGATGGTCGTGTTATTTCTATCCCGATATCTTTTCCATCAAGCGGTGAGCCGTTGCGATCCAGTAGCGAAAAACTGAGTTCATTTATCCCCGTATACAGTACATCATTGTTAATAATAACATGCCAGCCAAGAGATTCCCGTTTTTGCTGGATGCTGTCCCATTGAAGTCCCCTTTTATATGGGTGCTCCGTGACCGGGCCGTCAAAGCTTCTGATCCCGATTATGATTGAACCGGCGACGGCAAGGAGACCTGCAATCGCAACTCCTGTCAGCAGAACTTTCATCGTAATATATCCTCGGGAGAAACGAAATTCCCCACCGCCGAGACCCTTGGCAGGTCACCGGTTTCAGGGATTGCGGTAATCGTTACTTCTGTTATTTCTTTGCCCGGCGGCATATCGTGAATAGTAACATACAAGGGCAGTTTTTCTGACTCCCCTGCGTTGAGGTGGACTACTGCATGGGGCATGATTATTACTTTGCCATAAGGACTCTCTGCCATGATCCTGAGAGATATGTCCTGCAGGCTTTTGTTTCTCAGGGCAAGTATGTATGCATTGACCAGTCCTCCATCTGTTGTTTTTCTTGGAGGGGATGAGTAGTCCGGCAGCACCATAATCTCAAGTGGCACGTATGAAATTACCAGATAAATAAAGAAGGTAAGGAATGCCAGTGTCGCTAATCCCGTTATATAGAGACCCGGTCTTCTGGCCTGCCTTCCTGCGCCGGGCATTCCCAAGAAATAATTTATCAGAGACGATTTCCCTTTTTTCTCCATAACCTTCGAACACGCATCCACACACAGGGCACAATGGATACATGCGTTGCTTACTCCTTCCCTTATATCTATCTTTACAGGGCATGTCCGTACGCATGACGTGCACTCTATGCATTCATCCTTCCTTGAAAGATCGTAGGCTATGAGCAGAGTTCTGTCGTCGAACAGCGTCCCCTGAAGCTTTGCATATGGACAGGCTGTTGCGCAGAAGCGTTGCCTGAGAAATGCGAAATTCAGAAAAATGATAACCGTGAGCACTGTCCAGAACCAGACTGTCACCCTTCCCAGAGTCCCCTCAGAGAGTTGCGTAAAGAATTCATGGGGAGAGACAAAGTACCAGATCAGATCCGCTGCTATGACGATGCTGACAATCAAGAGGGCAACGTACGAGACGGAACGGGCAAGACCCCGCTTCTCCCTGCCCCATTCCATAAACCGTGTGAAGTCAGAGAGCACGGTTTGGGGACATGTCCAGCCGCACCAGATCCTTCCAAAGAGCATGGTTACAAGAATGAACAGCAGAAGGGCACATATGGTGGCTACAAGTACTATGAAAAAATCTTCCATCCAGACGACAGCGCCGAAGAAATGCAGCCTCAGAGAAGGGATATCGAACCTGAGCGCGCTTTCGCCGTTGATCTTCACAAATGGCAGGCCCAGCATAACAGAGGCTCCGGTAATCCCTGCCACCCGCCTCCAGAGCCGGAAGCGATCAGTCATCGTCGTCAAGCATCCTGTACTTGGGTGCTTCTATTCTCCTGTGTCTCTTTCTCGCATAGTAGAAGAATATGATCACAACAAATATTATTACGAGCGTCAACCCGAAAAGGAAGTAAGCGGCAGCCTGCGGAGTCATTCCTTCTTCCCTCTACTGCCTGATGATGCTACATAGATCACAATTATCCCTACCATTGCGATCACTGTAAAGCCGATTGTTGCTATTATCGAGATATCCATGATCCTCCTCCGCTTCTTTTGCAATGTTTAGGTTCATAAATCCGGGCCATACCTTCTCCGGGTAACTTACTTAGTAACTTATCTGGATTAGGTTTACTCCTTCATGGACTGTTCCAGCTCGCCCACCTGACTCCATCCGCTTATAGATGGTGTATAAGCAGCGTAATAGTATATGCCCCAGAGGATCAGCGCGATAAAGAGTATGACCCATCCTGCCGGCAGCTTGTGAGCTGTCTCCTTTGCCTCGAAATTCTCTATTTTATCGATATCTTCAACCATTTCATCCTCCTTGATCAAACAGTGGTCCTATTTTTCTTTCTGCAGTGAACGGATATAGGAGACGATCGACCATATCTCGTTCTTCTGTAACTCACCACCAAAAGGCGGCATTCCCCCCTTCATGGTGCGTCCTTCCTCAATATGGCCTTCTTCACTCCCGTTATATATGATCTCGAAGTAGTCGTCATCGCCTACATCTCCTTCGGCATAGAGAAAAACTTTGTCCGTGAGGTTCGGGCCGATGTCACCTTTTGCGTCATCGCCGTGGCAGCCGGCACAGTTGTCTTCAAAGAGTTCGGCTCCCACTGTAATGGCTCCCTGATTGCCTGCCAGGGGATTCATGAGCTCCACTTTTCCCGCGGGCTGTTTTACAACCATGGAGGGCTTTCTCTTTACGGCCTTGCCAAGATTCTGCACATAGGCTACGAGGGCATCCATTTCGTCTTTGCTGCTGAGTTCCTGCAACTGCTTTTCATTATAGGGCATGGACAGTGCATCCATGTGTGCCTTTATTTCGTCAGGATCGAGTTTTCTGCCCTTTAGCCATGCGTATGCGGGCATGTTCGATCTGGCAAAAAACTTGCGTGGATTTTCAAAATGGCGGTAGTGCCATGCATCGGGGTACTTGCCTCCTATACGCGCCAGGTCAGGGCCGGTCCTCTTCGATCCCCACAGAAATGGATAGTCATAGGCGAACTCTCCCGCCTTGGAGTACTCGCCATAACGCATGACCTCGGTTTTCAGAGGCCTGACCGTCTGGGTATGGCAGTTGTTGCAGCCCTCCCTCTGGTAGATGTCACGACCAGCAAGCTGCAGGGGAGTGAAGGGCTTGAGATTTTCGAGTTTTGGATGCATCTGTGGTGTTGTCATAGGATAGAACATGGTTACGAATGTGCCGATCAGGATTACAACGGCGGATACTATCGTGAACATTATCGGTTTTCTGTAAATTCCTCCAGCCATCATCTCACCTCCCCTCAAACTCTTGCGGCCTCGAGGGCTTTCCCCCTCTGGACCGTCTTTAAAATGTTATAAACGAAAAGTATCATTCCAACCGCAAAGATGATCCCTCCCAGCGTACGCATTTGCCAGTATGGATAGTTCTTTACAAGTGTTTCTATGAAAGTGTATTTCAGTGTTCCGTCGGGATTGACAGCCTTCCAGAGAGCGCCCTGCTGTATCCCGGTGATCCACATGGTCACCGAGAATATGAGCTGCCCGATAAGAACGAGATAGAAGTGGATATTGGCGATCTTCACACTGTAAATCTCTGTGTTACAGACCCTTGGAATGATATAGTACATGGAAGCCGCCGCAGTCATCGTAACCCATCCCATAGTCCCCATATGGACATGCCCCGGAACCCAGTCCGTATAATGTATTAACTGGCTGACTACCCTCAGCGCCTGTGTGGGGCCCTGAACGGTTTGCAACCCATAGAACGTGATGGCGAATATGAAGAACTTCGTAAGATAGTTGGACCTCATCTTTGACCAGTCGGCGCCGACTGTATAGAACCCGTTGATCACTGATCCCCATGAGGGCGCTATAAGAAAGATTGTAAACGATATGCCGAGGGTCTGGAGCCAGTCCGGGACAGGTGTGTAAACCAGATGGTGCGCTCCTGTCCAGAGATACCCGAACACGAGCGACCAGAAAGATATTATGGACAGCCTGTGGCTGTAGATCGGCAGGTTCGTGGATTTTGGCAGAAAATAGTAGAACATGGCGAGGAAAGGTGTTGTGAAGATGAAGCCCACTGCATTGTGGCCGTACCACCACTGGACGTTCGCGCTGTTTACGCCGGCATAGATCGAATAGGACTTGAATAGTCCGGCCGGCACCGCAAGGTTATTAACTATATAAAGGATGGCAACCGCAACCACCGTGGCTATAATGAACCAGAGAGATATATACATCTGCTCTTCTTTGCGCTTAATGATGGTTCCGAGAATGTTGACTGCGAATATGACCCATAAAATCACTACTCCAACATCGAGTGGCCATTCAAGTTCGGCGTACTCCAGTGACTGATTCATACCTGCAAAGAGGCTGATAGCAGCCAAAGCTATGGCCACATTGAACAGATAAAGATGGAATCGTGCCAGCTTCGGGAACAGCAGAGGTCTGCGCGTAAGCCTCATTGTTATATAGTATGATATACCAAATATTGCGCCTATCCCGAGGCCGAAGGCAAGACCGTTCGTGTGAACTACCCTCAACCTTCCAAAGGTAAAATATGGCGGAATGTTCCATGACGGCGCCCATAACTGGATCGATATCCAGAGGCCTATGACAATTCCTACCACTCCCCAGAAGATCGAGGAGAGTATGAACCCCCTTACTGTCTGGTTGTCATACTGATACTCGCTCATAATGTTCTCTCCCCCTTTTGGATTTACAATTTATAAATAAGGTGCAAAGAGACAAAGGGAAATAATGCTCACCAACCTTCGCTTCTACTTTGTGCCTTGGCACCGTTGTCATTCCGCACCTTCAGAAACTTATTGCCCCTTAACTCTAAACTCTTGACTCACGGCTTGTCTTGCAAGTTTCGCAAAATCCCAGCTCCTGAGCCTTTTATCTATATCGCTTTTTATCTCTACCCAGACAGGGTGCACCGGACAGAGCCGGTTAAGATCACATGATTCACTGTCTATTACACATCTGTTTGCCTGGATAGGACCGTCAACAGCCTCGATCACCTCCAGAAGGTTAATCTCTGTCGGTGTGCGTGCCAGCTTGAATCCACCTTTTACTCCTCTGAATGATTTGACAATCTTTGCCCTCACGAGTTTCTGGAGTATTTTAGCGAGAAAACTCCTGGGAATTTTCATGACTTCAGATATATCGTTTACCATAGAAACCGCATCTTCATGCCTTGTCAGGTAGAGAACACAGCGTACCGCATAGTCTGCCTGACGAGTGATTTTCATAATTAGGAGTAAATTTATCCTATTTTAGGGGATTTGTCAAGAGGAAATTTTCCGCCTGATGTGAAAGCGGGAAAGTAATAAGCAACAGGCCGTATGGAATATGCAGTATGAGGTAGGCAGAGTTATAGTTTTACCGGGGCCGGACCTCGTCCATGATCTTTTTCAGCCTTCCCTCGACGAGTTCCCTTATCTCCTTCAGACGCGCTTCGCTATGGGCTTCGAAACGAAGTACGAGCACGGGCTGGGTGTTGGATGCCCTGATAAGAGCCCATCCGTCATCGAATTTTATTCTTATTCCGTCAATAGTCGATGACTCGAATTCATCGAATGACCGCTGTGCCTTCTCCACAATGGAAAATTTGATGTCGTCAGGGCAGTCGAACCTTATCTCCGGCGTGGCCACTACGGCAGGGACTCCTTCAAGGAGCGCGGAGGTGCTGTAGGGCTCCCCCTTCTTTTTCAGTATCTCGAGCAGGCGGATGCTCGCATATATGGCATCGTCGTACCCGAAATACCTGTGTTTGAAAAACATATGGCCGCTCATCTCCCCGGCAAGGAGCGCGCCTTCCTGCTTCATCTTCTCCTTTATAAGGGAGTGGCCGGTTTTCCACATGATCGGTACCCCTCCGTTCGCTGCAATATCGTCATAGAGGGCCTGCGAACATTTGACCTCTCCGATGATCTTTGCCCCGGGATTGTCCTTCAGAATGTCCCTCGAGAATATGATCATGAGCATGTCGCCCCAGATGATCCGGCCCGTCTCATCCACAACTCCTATACGGTCGGCGTCGCCGTCATAACCGATCCCCACATGGGCGCCTTTTCTCCTTACCGTCTCTGTCAGCTCATGAAGGCTTTCCACGATGGTAGGGTCGGGGTGGTGATTGGGGAAGTTGCCGTCAGGTTCGCAGTACAGTTCCGTGACATCGACGCCGCGTCTCTTCATTATTGCGGGGGCTACGAGCCCGCCAGTGCCGTTGCCCGCGTCAACGACCACTTTCAACCCGGACAGGTCTTCGAACTGACCCGTAATATAGTCTATATACTTCTCCGTAACAGGATGGTCTTCGACCGTGCCTCTCCCGTCCCTGAAGTCATCGTTTTCGATGATCTTTTTTATTTTCTGTATGGCGTCTCCGAAGATGGTGGTTCTGCCCACACTGAGTTTGAATCCGTTGAACTCCGGGGGGTTGTGGCTGCCGGTAATCATTATCCCGCCGTCGGTGCCGAGTTCATACATCGAGAAGTACTGTAACGGCGTGGGGCACATGCCGATATCTATCACATCGACGCCGGATGCGGTCAGCCCCCGGATCAGACTATCCCTAATCATGGGTGAATGCAGCCGCGCGTCCCTCCCTATGGTTATCCTGGCTCTGTCGCCTCCCTTTTCTCTCAGCAGGTAAGAGGCAAAGCCCCTGCCGAGAAGTTCTGCCACCTCACTGTTCAGGTCGCTTCCCCATATGCCCCTTACGTCATACTGCCGGAAAATTTCTGGATTGATCTTCATGTTCCCTCCGGATTACGCTTTTTGAATATCATGCTCAAGGTCCTGTATATGAGTTTGGCCGCCAAAAAGTCCGGTGCATGAATCCCCGGTTGTGGACAGAGCTCCACCACGTCGAACCCAACGACATTTTTCTTCTTTATTACCTTCTCAAGAAAGCCGGTGACATCGTACCAGTCCATGCCGCCCGGTTCCGGTGTTCCGGTAGACGGCATTACGGACGGATCGAATACATCGAGGTCGATAGTGATATAGACATTCCTGGTAAGCATACGTATGGCGCGGTCCATCCATGAAGCGGTTTTTTTTCTATCATGATCGAAAATCACCCGTTTCCTGTCGATGTTCAACAGTTCTGACGAATCCATGCTCCTTATACCGACCTGCACAATGTTCCGGACAATCTCGCCGGCACGTGCCATTACACAGGCATGGCTGTATTTTTCTCCTTCATACTTATCGCGCATATCAGTATGGGCATCGAGCTGAAGGATACTCAAGTTACTGAACCTTTTGGCGTGGGCCCTTATGGAACCCAGTGAGACGGTATGCTCTCCACCGGTCACAGTGACAAATTTGCCCTCATCAAGCATACGGGAGACAGTATCACCTGTCTTCTGTATCATTAGACGCGGAGAGCGGGCCCGTATCGGTGATGATGTATGAATCCCCTGTCTGCAGACCTCGGTTCCGGTCTCGATATCGAAGAGTTCCATGTTCTCAGAGGCAGCTATAATGGCTGCAGGGCCGCGGGCCGCGCCCTTTTTCCAGGTGCTCGTTCTGTCGAACGGTACAGGCAGTATTACAATAGCTGAATTCCCGTAGGATGATAATGCTGGAGGGAGGCCTCCATAGTTGGGGGCATATTGGGGCATTGCTTATTCGAGCAGCATAACCGCGGCAGCGATCACTGTTGTCCATTTGCCATGCTTGTTGCCTTCCGCGGACTGGCATATATGGGTTGATTTGAATATGTAGTTGCTTGCCTTGTAGACCTGTTTGCGTGAATCCCAGGCCTCATCCGGATCAAAGGCGATACCAAGCGTGGTCGCTAACATGGTTGCCGCAAGGTCTTCCGCATAGTCACCGGCCTTCTTTGCGGTCTCACCGAATGAATGATGCTCAGAGATGTATCCGTAGTGTTCTTTGATCTTCGGCACGGCAAGTCCGATTGCGGATGAAATAAGGCGATTGGGTTCATTCGTGTCGTTTCTCGCCATGACGCAGAACGTAATCTGTCCCGGTTTTATGAGCCTTACACCTTCCTTCCGGGGAATAATCTTGCAGTCCGGCGGGAAAATACTCGATACGTAGACGAGATTGCATTTCTCAATACCGGCCTTTCTCAGTGCGAGCTCGAAAGAGGCGAGCTTGTCTTTATGAATCCCGACCCCTTTTGTAAAAAATATTTTTTTAGGAATGAGTTTCATCTTGTTAATGTTTAAACGAAATCAGGCTTGAAATATAACTCAACAGCACATCTTTTTTCAATTCATCCACCCCTTGTCTCGTATTACTTAGCTTTAACGTTGCATAAAGGCGCATCTGAGATAAAGTAAGCGAGAAAGGCGGGAAAGGCGAGAAAAGAGGGAAAGGCGGGAGAGGCGGGAAAAGAGTAAGCAGTAATCAGTAGGCAGCAGGCAGTGTCATTCCAAATCCCGAACCGTCGGGACGACGAGGAATCTTGATTGTCGCTGGTAAAGCTTTTCTGCCGGTCCCCGATGCTCGATATGCAACTGTAAGGATAACTCGAAAACATATCTGTTTTTTCGTCATACCTTCTCTGGTTTTATGGATAATGTTGGCTGAGTCCTTGCATCTTGTAACTCCAAAGCCATAATATAACATGTCATGATAGCGATAATTGATTACGGAATGGGAAATCTCAGGAGCGTTGAGAAGGGATTCCGGAAGGTTGGAGTGGAGGTAAATGTTACGCAGAGTGCTGATGATGTTCTGGCTGCAGACGGGGTTGTTCTGCCGGGTGTAGGCGCCTTCAGGGACTGCATGAAGGAACTTGGCAGGCTTGAGATTCTTGATGCAGTCAGAAATAGCATTGATGCCGGGAAGCCTTATCTTGGGATATGTCTGGGCCTGCAGATTCTGTTTACCGAGTCTGAAGAGTTTGGAGCGTGTTCAGGGATCGATATATTCAGGGGCAAGGTTGAAAGGTTCAGACCTGAGGACAGCGCCCTCAAGATACCTCATATGGGCTGGAACACAATAAAGCTTAAAAAAGAAAATCCTCTGTATGCGGGTATTCCGGATGAGAGCTATTTCTATTTTGTGCACTCCTACTATGTAGCTCCGGAGGATGCGGATATCGTTGCGACCTCGACCTGCTATGGAGCCGAATTTGTTTCATCTGTCTGGAAGGACAATGTCTTTGCGGTACAGTTTCACCCTGAAAAGAGCCAGGCCCTTGGTCTTCGTATGCTCAGGAACTTTGGTGAAATTGTTGGAAGATCATCCTGATGCTCTGACCGGTTACCGGGTGTTTCATATCAGGGGCTATTTCATTTAGCGGTCTTAACACGAACTCCCTCTCCACTATGAGCGGATGTGGTATTTCCAGGCCGGGCCTTTGCAGAACTAAATCATCATAAAAGAGGATGTCGAGGTCTATGAGCCTCGGTCCCCAGCGGACGGTCTTTTTCCTGCCCATGACGCGTTCTATTTCCTTCAGGGTATTGAGCAGGTCAAGGGGCTCCAGCCTCGTCCCTGCGCAGGCCACCATATTCATAAAGCGGGGCTGATCCTCCAGCCCCCAGGGCGGAGTCTCTACTATGGACGAGCGTTCTGTAACCGAGACACCGCGTTCATTCATCATGTCTATGGCTGTGAGGCAGTTTTTCTCCCTGTCGCCGATGTTGGAGCCGATGCCGATGTAGGTGATATGCATTTTTAAGATTAGCATATCATTTAAAAAGGCGGGAAAGGCGGGAGCAGGAAAGTAAGCAGTAATCATTCTCAACTAAAGTTTTATTTCATACTGCCGAAAACATG
>CAZZGC010000011.1:12336-27130 GCA_964653915.1 uncultured Thermodesulfovibrio sp. | reverse complement strand
ACGTTCGTGCCGGTCGGCCCGGTCTTCAGTAACGAACCGGTTCTGCTGAAGAAACTGTAAGAATCATTTTCTCCGAGTGATGCCTCGGGATCCAGCCCGTCCGCACGAGCCTTTTTTATCGTTTCGCCGTCTACCATGGCGCCTGCAGCATCGGTCGGCCCGTCTGTACCATCCGTTCCCGCCGACAGAAGCGATATTCCCTGAACGCCTTCTATCCCGATCGCGAAGGCAAGGGCCACTTCGGTATTCCTGCCTCCCCTGCCCTGCCCCTTCACGGTGACGGTCGTCTCCCCGCCCGAAAGGAGGCAGATTTTTCCGCCAGAGGATTTCTCTGCCCTCGCTGCTCTGGCGAGAGAAGCCAGTCTCCTGCCAGCCTCTGCGGCTTCTCCGGTAAGCCCCGAATCGATTATTCTGCTTTCATATCCAAGGGTCCTGGCCCTGGTTAAAGCCGCCTGAAGTGCTTTGCGGTTGCTGCCTATGATGATATTCCGTACATTCTGAAATACGTAGCTGTCTTCGCAGGGCGTATCCGGTACAGCCCCTGCCCTTCCTCTCTTAAGATGATCTATGACACCCTGTGGAGCTTCACCGGTCAGTTTGTACTTGTCCAGAACATCAAGCGCATCCGAAAACGTCGACGCGTCGGGGGCTGTAGGTCCGGAAGCAATGACATCAAGAGGGTCACCAATTACATCGGAGATCATCAGGCTCACCACTTCGGCTGGGTAAGCGGACTCTGCAAGTCTCCCGCCCTTGACACTGGAAAGGTGCTTCCTGACTGTATTGAGTTCTGTGATATCAGCTCCCGCCCGCAGCAGAAGGTCCGTGACTTTCTGTTTTTCTTCGAGAGTTATGCCCCCGGCAGGCGAGACAAGCAATGCCGAGCCTCCACCTGAAACAAGACATATTACCAATGCATCCGGGCCGGCCTTCGAAAGAAGAGATGATATCTCGGCCGCCGCCCTTACACCGTTTTCATCAGGTATAGGGTGTCCGGCCTCGTAAACTCTGAATCCCCGCAAAACACTATTGCCGGCGTTCCCTGCGGAGCTGAACCCGGATGCATGCCCATATTTGGTTACGACAATGCCTTTCGTAACAGTATCAGCGCCGAGGACGCGTACAAGGGTTTCAGCCATTCTGAAAGATGCCTTCCCGAAGCCGGCCACATAGACACTTCCAAAGCAACGTCGTTGAATATACCCCATGAGATCTTCTGCATATGCGGTTACTATCCGCGAAGGGTCAACGGCATCGATGGCGCTGCCGAATATCTCTTTGAGATCTTTTTCTGTTCTTTCGTTCATCTAACCTCCCAAACCCTTAACTCTAAACTCTAACATCGCCTTTCTTGACCATTTGAACTTTAGCATATATACTTTCATTTAATCCATTTTATGCAGGATTACAGCATGTTAGAAGAAGAAAGGGAGACAATTTAACGATGGCCGACTTTCATCAGGGTGGAATACTGCCCACTTTTCACAATCTTGGAGAGTCCAGCCTCGAAAAGCTTGAAGCCGAACTTTCATGGTTTTCACAAGACCGCCCTGTCGCCCTCGTACTGCCGTCACTTTATACGGAACTTGAAGGCGAAGCACTCGGCGGCATAATCAACGAACTGAAAAACGTCAAGTACCTTAGTGAAATAATCGTTACCCTCGGTCCATGCAACCGGAAGGAATTTGAACATGCAAAAAAATTTTTTTCTGTTCTGCCTCAGCCGATAAAACTGATATGGAACGGTGGCGAACGAATATGCAAAGTATATGACACCATCAGGTCGGCAGGTCTTCAGCTTGGGGAACCCGGCAAGGGTCAATCTGCGTGGCTTGCGTATGGATACATAATTGCCCGTCGCAACATAAAGGTTATAGTTCTGCACGATTGCGATATTCTGACTTACAACAGGGAAATGCTTGCAAGGCTCTGTTATCCCGTAACCAATCCGAACCTTGAATATGAATTCTGTAAAGGATACTACAGCCGTATCACGGACAGAATGCATGGCCGCGTCACAAGGCTTCTCGTAACACCCCTGCTGCGTTCGCTAAAAAAGATACACGGCGCCCTGCCGCTCCTTGAGTTCCTTGACAGCTTTCGTTATCCCCTTGCGGGAGAGTTTTCCATGGATGTTGATCTCGCCCGGGTAAACAAGATCCCTGGAGACTGGGGGCTTGAGGTGGGAATACTCGCTGAGGTATACAGAAACTGCTCCGTCCGCAGGGTATGCCAAATAGATATTGCGGACAACTATGAGCACAAGCATCAGGCTCTCTCCCCGGATGATGCGTCAAAGGGGCTTCTGAAGATGTGTATCGACATCAGCAAGTCAATATTCAGGACACTTGCATCAGAGGGCATCGTTTTCTCCGACGGGCTGTTCAAGACTCTGATAGCCACTTATGTCAGAACCGCACAGGACATGTTAAAGAGATATGAAGACGATGCCGCTGTAAACGGTCTTGTCTTCGACAGACACGAAGAGAGTCTCGCCGTAGAAACATTTACCGAAGGAGTAAGGATGGCATCCGAGATAATAATGAAAGACCCTCTCGGCGTACCCCTCATCCCAAGTTGGGACAGGGTAATATCCGCGCTTCCCGGCATACTGGGAATGATCAAAACCGCTGTGGATGATGATAATGCTTAAAAAGGAGGAGAGATGAGTTTCTGGGAAAAGATTCAGAATGATCTGAAGAAAAATATCCAGGAAGGGATGGAGATATTCAGGGAAGGCAGCAGTGCATTCACTCAGCGCCTCGAAAAACTCACTGATGAGGGCAAGAAGAAATATCAGGTATTCAACCTTAATATGAAGGTGCAGGATGAGTTCGCGCGACTTGGCGGGACGATTTATGATCTTATCACAAAAAAATCTAAAAACCCTCTCGGCAATCGTACAGTCACCTCGATCATCAGGAAGATCAACAGGCTCGAAAACCAGATAGGCAAGATCGAGGGCAAGGAGGTCAAGACGGGACAAAGGAAAAAAAGCGTAAAAAAGAAGACCGCTACGGCAAAGAAATCCTCTGCCAAAAGAAAAACTGCCTCCGGGAAGAAAACCGCTGCAAAGTCCTCAGGGGCCGGGAAGGAATGAAAAACATATTTATCTTCCTTTCTGTCAGTCTTGCGGTATTAACAGTATTTTTTCATTCCGAATCACCTGAGACCGATCCATCAGCTTCAGTATCAGAGAAATATAATAACGGCCCGCAGGTCATTGTGGAGACTGTTCAGAAGGGTGATACGCTTGAGTCGATATTTTCCCGAAGCGGTTTTACGCCCCTGGAGTTGAACGGGGTATACAGGAGCGCTGTCCGGGTATACGACCTTTCTAATATATCAGCCGGCGAGATGTTCCTGTTTGAAGTCAACAGAAAGACCGGCGCCCTGCTGGCTCTGGAATTCGGTATCGATCCATATTCTCTTCTGCGTATTGAGAAAAAGGATGGTTCCTATGACGCACTGAAGGTCTCTCTGCCGGTTGAGACCAAAACCGCAGCATTCTATATAAAAATCAGGGATAACCTGATCAGCTCTATGCCCGGGCTCCAGAGCGATTACATGAAAATGGCCCTGCAGCTTTCGGATATCTTTGCGTGGGACCTTGATTTTTCAAGCGACTTACGCAAGGGGGATTCGGTCAGGTTCCTTGTTGAGGAAAGGTGGGTTGGAAATGCTTTCCGGGGCTTCGGCGATATTCTGGCCGCTGAATTCACTAATAACGGCAAGGTCATGAGAGCATACAGATACGCCATAGACGGACGGCCATCATATTTTGATGAACACGGGAGGTCGGTAAGAAAGACGCTTCTGAGATCACCACTCAGATTCAAATATATCAGCTCGGGTTTCAGGAAGCGCAGGCTGCATCCCGTTCTCAGGATCTACAGGCCCCACCTCGGTGTCGATTATGCTGCCCCTCCTGGCACGCCGGTGTCGGCTGCAGGCGACGGAAAAGTCCTTTTTGCAGGCTACAAGGGGCAGAACGGAAAGATGATAAAGATCAGTCATCCCGGAGGCTACATAACCTACTACGGTCACTTGTCGCGGATAGCCCGAAAGATAAGAAGAGGCGCAAAAGTCTCACAGGGGGATATTATCGGCTATGTGGGGGCCACGGGCCTCGCTACAGGGCCTCATCTCGATTACCGGATAAAGTACAGGGGCAGATTTGTGAATCCTCTGAAGGTACGGCTGCCGAGAGGCAAGTTAGTCCCGTCCCGAATGATGGCCAACTACAGAGACGTAATGGCCGATCTTGACAGAATGATGGATACCATGGGGTCCGGTATGTATGTGAGACGTGACGCCGGGGGGCCACAGGGATAAATTATATGCTTTTTCCGATGTACGCGACGCCGCCTTATGTGTATAATACAGTCTGGCCGTGGCAGAGCAGAGCATCAATCTGCAGCGGCCGGCGCAGAAAGAGAATGCTATAGACAACATTTGAATATGAAAAAAAAGACAGGAAAGCGGAAGAGAACACCTGAACCGTTCGAGTTCAGACAGTGTATCAGTATCGTCAAATCCACAGGCAAAAAAGCGAGAAACCTGAGAGAGCTTCGCAATATCATATCCAGAATCGGCGAGGAATCGATATTCCACCATGTACACCAGTATTTCCTTAAGGGACATATTCTCGAATATACCAACGATTTTGCCCAGTGGGCCGGTCAAGGTCTCGAAGAGAGAGCCCTTGCCGAGAGACTTTCGTGCATTGATCCATACATGTTGAAGTCCATTGATCTGGTGCGCAGGGAAATACTCCGCGAAATTGACGCTTTCCTGAGGGACTTTCCGGAACCGCATGATGTAGTACCAGGTAACGAATTCTATTTCAATGAGACAGTAAACCTGGTATTTCCGGTCGGCGTAAGAACAAAAAACCTCGCCGAATTTCTCGTAGCTCTGCAGCATATTGATGCAGGGAGCATATACTATCACTTCTACGATTCAAGGGTCAGGCTTGGAGAAGGTGTTGTCGATGACTTTTCGAGGTGGATAGAGCACACCCTCCAAAAAAAGGGTCTGGCAGACAGAATACGTTCCATCGATCCATTCATGCATAGCATAGAAAGTATCCGCCGTCATGTTTCGGTCGTGGTAGAAGAATATGTAAGGGCTGAAATGGAGGGTGTGATCCAATGATAGCCCAGTATGCGGGAGTCGCGCCGAGAGGAGATCTCATGCTCATACAGAGTCTTTGCAGAAAGCTCCGGGGCAAATCCTTTCTGCATGTGAACTCTACCCGTGAAGGAGGCGGGGTAGCCGAGATACTCAATCGTATGATCCCTTTTCTGAATGATCTCGGTATCAATGCAAGGTGGGAAGTCATCGAAGGTGATGCCGCTTTCTTCGATTTCACAAAGAAGACCCATAACGCACTCCAGGGCAACAGCGAAAAGTTTACCCGACAGATGTGGGAATACTATTACGAGATCAACAGGACAAACAGCAGAAAGATCGATCTTGATGCAGATGCTATACTTATTCACGATCCACAGCCGGCTCCGCTTATAGAGTTCCGTCCCCGCAGGAAGAAAAAGGATTTCAGTCCCTGGTTATGGAGGTGTCACATTGACATATCTTCACCAATGCCTTCTGTCTGGAGAAGACTGAAGAAATATGTCGAAAAATATGACGCTGCGATCTTTTCGGTTTCCAGTTTCGCGAAATCGCTACCAATCGATGAATTCATTGTTACGCCATCGATAGATCCGCTGAGCGACAAGAACAGGGATCTTACTGCGGAAGAAATCGACGAGGTCGGTCGCAGGCTTTCGATTCCCCGGGATAAACCGGTGATTCTGCAGGTCTCCCGGTTCGACCGCTTCAAAGACCCTATCGGCGTCATCAAAGCGTACAAAATTGTCAAGAAGTACAATGACTGCAGGCTTGTACTTGCCGGCAGTCCGGCTACAGACGACCCCGAGGGAGAGGCTGTACTTAGCGAAGTAAGGGAGTTTGCAGGCAGTGATCCTGATATACACATACTTTTGCTTCCGCCCGACTGCCATTCAGAAATTAACGCTCTGCAGAGAATGGCGGATGTCATTCTGCAGAAATCGATCCGTGAAGGATTCGGTCTCACTGTTTCCGAAGCTATGTGGAAAGAGAAGCCTGTTATAGGTGGGGCGGTTGGGGGGATACCGCTTCAGATCGTTCACGGGGTTACGGGATTTGTGGTTTACTCCGTTGAAGGAGCAGCATTCAGAATCAGACAGCTTCTTAACAACCCTGTTATGGCACGCAGAATGGGCAGTCAGGGCAAAGAATATGTCAGAAACAATTTTCTCCTGACCCGGCAGATTCGGGACTATCTGTCATTGTGGTACAGCACTCTTCACCGAGGTTCCAATGTGATTGAGTTATGACTGGCCCGCCGGTGAGATTTGATGCAGTCAATAAAACCCGATAGGTCGAACATTATTTACTCCATAGTTTCAAGAATAAAAGTCGGGGAGAGAACGGTTATTATAACCATTTCTGTCCTTGTGGGGATCCTGAGCGGGCTTGCCAACATTATTTTCCGAGCCACAATGAACCTTATACACAACACCATATTCAACGGGGGTATGACGTTATTGCATATCAATGAAGGAGGGATGTACAGATTACTGCTTCCCCTCATCCCCGTTACAGGAGCCCTGCTGCTTATTCCCTTATACTATATATCAAGAGAAGAAGTATATGGCTACGGATTTCCACGATTTCTGGAGCGTGTGAACTTCCAGGCGGGACGGCTGAAACTCAAGACTATGATCGTAAGAATTCTCAGCGCCTCCCTTACGATCGGTTCCGGCGGAGCAGCCGGGGTAGAGGGCCCGATCGCCCAGATAGGCGGCATTTGCGGCTCGCTTGTGGGCAGGTTTACACGCGTATCGGGAAACCGGATCAAGCTCCTTATCGCAGCCGGTTCGGCCGGAGCCATTGCCGCAACATTCAATGCCCCTATAGCAGGGGTGATGTTTGCCATGGAGATAGTCCTGCTTGGCAACTATGAACTCACCTCATTTGCCGCCATAGTCATATCATCAGGAATAGCAACCGTTGTTTCCCGCATGTATTACGGCGAGGGACCGATATTCATGGTGCCCAGGTACGAAGCGGTCAGTGCTTACGAGATTCCACTATATCTTATCCTCGGCTTCATTGTCGGAGGAGTGGCTGTCCTTTATGTCCGCTCATTTTATGCCATCAAGGATCGATTCGATGGTATTATCATGAACCCCCACCTGAAACCCGCCGCCGGAGCATTTTGTGTCGGCTTAATCGGGATCGCTTTTCCGCAGGTACTTGGAGACGGATATGAAATAATTGAAAATGCCCTCGGCGGTCAGCTCGTCTTTCAGCTAATGTTTGCGCTGGTAATTCTCAAGATATTTGCCACATCACTGACTCTTGGCTCCGGGGGATCAGGCGGGGTATTTGCCCCCGCCCTGTTCATCGGCGCAATGGTCGGCGGCAGCTATGGCTGGCTCGTTCACTACATTTTCCCGTCGTATACAGCCAATCCCGGTGCATACGCTACCGTCGGGGTTGGCGCATTTCTGGCTGCATCCACGCACGCACCGCTTACCGGAATATTCCTGCTTTTCGAAATGACAGGCAATTATAAGATCATAGTGCCGATCATGCTTGCAAGCATCATAGGTACCCTCACCGCAAAGCGACTCCATCATGACTCAATCGATACGGTGGAGCTCAGCCGTAAAGGCATAAACATTCATGACGGCAGAGAGGCCACCGTGCTGGCATCGATTCAGGTCGGAAGCGTCATGAAGAGAGACTTCAAAACCGTACATGAAGATACCTACATTCATGAGTTTCTCAAGCAGGTAGTCGATGGGGACAGCCTCTACTACCCTGTAGTGGATGATGAAGGCCTTCTTGCAGGTATAATATCTCTGCAGGATATCAAAAGCGTCCTGTTTGAGGATGATCTAAAGGAACTTCTGAGAGTGAAGCATGTTGTGTCGAGAAAAGTTCTTACGGTTACGCCTTTCGACAATCTGAATACCGCTATAGAGAAATTCGCGCTGAAGGATATCGATGAAATACCGGTGGTCAATATCTACAACAGGCGTCAGGTGGTCGGCATGTTAAGGAGGGGGGATGTGATAGCCGCTTACAACAAGGAGTTTTTAAGAAGAAAAATGTGATAGCTTTATTAAAATATTATGATATGCCGAAGACTATAACGTGAGAAGACGACAGATACTTTTAGAAGAGTCCATACTCTTTATAAGCGTAATCAAATGGTTTGTCCTCGCTTCCTGTATCGGTGTGATCGTAGGGGGTTCGACAGCCGGATTTATCTATATTCTGAACAGGAGCATATTTTTCACATCTCAGTTCAATTACTACTATCTCGCGCTGCCTGCCGCATTATTTATCTCGGGACTTCTCGTGAACTACATAGCTCCGGAAGCGCGCGGTCACGGCACTGAGAAAGTTATTGAAGCCATTCACCGTTACAGCGGCAAAATGAATCCCCTTTCAGTTCCTGTCAAGCTGATCGCGACGGTTATTACCATAGCAGCCGGCGGCTCGGTCGGCAAGGAAGGTCCGGCAGCTCAGATAGGGGCCGGTCTGTCATATATTTTCGCCAAGCTGCTCAGGTTCAACTCGAAGGACCGACAAAAACTTATTATATGCGGAATCAGCGCCGGTTTCTCATCTGTTTTCGGCACGCCGATTGCCGGGGCGATTTTCGGCGTCGAGGTGCTTTCCATAGGCACGATTTTTTATGATGTCATATTTCCTTCTTTCGTCTCCGGTATTATCAGTTATCAGATTTCATCTTCCCTCGGCGTAGAATATTTTTACAAGCCCATGACCTTTCTCCCCCGGTTCAGTGAATGGTTCTTTATCAAGGTGATGCTCGGAGCGATTTTTTTCGGCTTATGTTCCCTTCTGCTGATCGAGATTCTCAAGTTGACGGAGTCAACGGCACGAAAAATTAAATTATGGGAGCCTGCGAAGGGCCTCCTGGGCGGCATAATTCTGATACTGCTGGCATTGATAATCTCCGACAGGTATCTCGGCCTCGGCCTTAACTCCATTGAGGGCGCCCTGCAGGGGGATTCTGTGATGCCCCTCGATTTCATACTGAAAATCATATTCACATCGATAACGCTTGCATTCTGCGGCAGCGGCGGTATGGTGACCCCGATCTTCTTCATCGGCGTCACAGCCGGAAGCATGTTCGGCACTCTCATGGGCTACAACACATCCATGTTTGCGGCCATAGGAATGGTAAGCCTGCTTGCAGGGGCGGCAAATACCCCGATATCTGCAAGTATCATGGCTATAGAATTTTTCGGGCCCCAGCTCGCTCCCTACGCGGCCGTATCCTGCATCGTCAGCTACCTGATGACCGGACACAGGAGCGTTTATCCCAGTCAGGTCATAGCGTCGACAAAATCACCATCTATACTCGTAACAAAAGGAATAGAGATGGAAAAACTCCGCTCTATAAGGATTAAGCCGAGACCGCACAGTATAACAGGTCTCCTGCTGGGAACATTCAGAAAGAATAAGCAAAATGACAGAGGTCAGGAGACGAAAGGTGAAGAGTAACCCTGAATGTTGCATTGATAATTATTAACTGATAATTCATAATTATTAATTAAAAATTTCTAATTCATAAACGTGGAGGTTTCATGCCTGAAGCGAAACTGAAAGTTATTTTACTGCGGCATACACCCGACCCCGAAGCAACGGTGGCCATGGCGGCAAGGCTCTGCTACAGCCCGGCCGATATATCCTCGCTGAAGGAAAAGATACAGTCCGGGGACCAGAAAAGTTTTGTAGAGCGGCTTATGAAGATGGGGCACATGACACCAATTGAGCATCCCTCTTTCACGTTCGCAGTGGAAGGCATATCCCGTGCATGTTCACATCAACTTGTCAGGCACAGACTCGCCTCATACAGCCAGCAGTCACAGAGATATGTGAGTGAGGAGTCCGGCTTTGATTACCTGATTCCACCATCCATAAAGTCAGACAGGGAACTGCACACTCTCTTCGTATCATTCATGAATCAGGCCCAGGATGCATACAATAAACTCGTCAGCACGCTCAATGAGAAAGGCATTCAGGGAGAAGCTGCCAATCAGGATGCGCGATTCGTGCTGCCTAATGCGGCCGAAACAAAGATTATGGTCACAATGAATGCGCGTGAACTTCTCCACTTCTTCCGCCAGCGTTGTTGCAACCGCGCCCAGTGGGAAATACGGGCACTGGCCGAGAAGATGCTTCATCTTGTAAAAAAGGTTTCTCCTACGATATTTTCAAAGGCTGGTCCGGGCTGCCTGTACGCGCCATGTCCTGAAGGTGAATATTCCTGCGGCAAGATACGGGAAGTAAGAAAGAAATACGGCGTTTCAGGAAGACGTACGGTTTCATCTTGACTTTCCTTATGATATATGTCAAGATTTCTATGAAAGGTTACTGGAGCACTTATTACACAAAACCATGGGTTTAAGAAACGGCATATCTCCTTTAAACCTCGAAACACTCTGAAGGAGGTATTTTTACCACCGAGTAAAAAAACTGCAAATCAATTCTGTCGGGCCTCATAAGTCTCGTTATCGTAAAACGATCACCCCTGCTTTCCATCACTTCAATTACTGAGCCGTTTTACAACAGCGTAATGAAGGTTCTTTCGGAGGTCGAAGCTGTTCGTTTTTAAAAACGGAAAGATAAAGGCTTCGGCATTCATCGGAGCGGCAGAGGGCAGAAAAAGAAAGGAAACAAACTATGAAATTAGCAGAAACCGGAAACAGAGTAAAAGTCCATTACACCGGTAAACTCGACAATGGCACGGTCTTTGATTCCTCGAAAGAGCGTGAGCCGCTCGAATTCACGATCGGTAACGGTCAACTTATACCCGCATTCGAAACCGCCGTTTCAGGAATGTCGGTCGGAGATTCAAAAACCATAAAGATAGCGGCGGCTGATGCCTATGGCGAACACAGGGATGAACTTGTTGTGAAAATAGAAAACGAAAGAGTGCCTGAAGAGATAGAGCCGGTTGAGGGGCTGGCCCTTCAGTTAAAGACACCTGACGGCGGCATCGTTAACGCCGTGGTTACCGCTGTGGAGAGCGACCATATAGTTCTGGACGCAAATCATCCTCTCGCCGGACAGGATCTGACTTTCGATATAGAACTTATGGAGATACTTTAAACAACAGATGAATATGCCGGTGATGTCTTTATTCAGATCGGGAATTCACGGGAGGAAAAGGATGAGACCAAGTTCAGGATTCAGGATTGCGGCCGCGCTTTTTTTGCTGACATTTGCCATGTCGGGCATTAACGCCCGTGCTGCGGATAAACCTTCAAAAGCTGAGCAACTGCCTGCGGCAACAGAGGGAAAGAGCGTTAAACTTCACTATACGCTAAAGGTCGACGGAGAACTTCTTGACAGCTCAAGGGACAGAAAGCCTTTTGTCTTTCTCATGGGAGCCCATCAGGTCGTACCCGGATTTGAAAAGGCGATCCGGGGAATGAAGGCCGGTGAAAAGAAATCATTCAGGGTTAAACCGGCCGAGGGATATGGTGAAGAAAACCCAGAAGCGATAAAAGAGGTTTCCAGGGACAGGCTTCCCCAGGACATGAAACCGGTTGCCGGTATGACTCTGTATGCAAAAAGTCCTGACGGACGCCCCATACCCGTCAAGATAGTGAAGGTCAAGAAAGATGTCGTCGTTATGAATTTCAATCATCCTCTTGCAGGGAAAAATCTTGATTTCGATGTCGAGGTTATCGAGGTATTTGATGCCCCTGCAGAGAACGGCAGCGGAGCGCCTGCCGGAAAATAACGTTCTGTGAAACAGATTCAACTTCAACTAACAAACAGGAGGAATTATGCCAAGAGGAACAGTTAAGTGGTTTGATGAAAGCAAGGGATATGGTTTCATCACCAATGATGAAGGCGGGGATGTCTTTGTGCACTTCTCATCAATAGAAGGAGACGGCTTCAAGACCCTTGCCGAAGGGGATACGGTCTCATTCGAAATAGAACAGGGACCAAAAGGCCCCAAGGCCGTGAAGGTCATGAAGGATTAGCAGGAAGAAGCGGCTTCAGCCACGCCAGAACCGGACTTCGCCGACGTCTATATGAACAAATTTTGAACGGGGATAATACCCGACGCCCCCCCTGTGGAGCAAGTATGCGGCCTTTCTCAGTTCCCTGATCCTGTGATCAGGGAGACGTATATCAGCGGCCTTGCCGAGAATATGCATGCTGTGCTTTGCCACCGCCTTATTCCTTTTCCTCAGCATGGCGTTGGTCTTTCGTGAACGATATCCTGAAATCAGGTGAAATGGTTCATGAGTACCCATTTTGCGGTGAATGGCAAAAAGCAGGTCAATAAGATTGGTGTCTATATTTTTTACCCGGCCTGTGTAATGGTCTCTGAAAATATGATTGATCTGCTTCAGTGCGGCGGGGTCATATGCACCGTTTCTGCAATAGACAACGTCAAGGTCCTCTTTTGTGTGAAGGTTATAGACGCATAAGCGCCGCTCTTCAGACAGGAAATCTTCCAGGGCTGCCACGGAATTATGAGGTATGAGACCACCTGCAAGGGCAAACAGGCCTATCTTGAGGACACCTCTTCTGCTAAGCAGCATGTCTGAACTGAAAACCCTTTCACGCCGCATATTAGTTACCTCCACGTAAATCTCTTCGGCATTTGAAGCCGAAAAATTCACCGACTAATGAAGACGGTCAAAACGGTTTACTATATAACAATAATGTTGAATGTGTCAAACTCCGGACAGGTTCAGTCGGGGAATATCTTTCCGGGATTGAGAATCCCTTTTGGATCAAAAACAGCTTTAATCTTTTTCATCAGGGAGATGTTAACCTCGGACAGCTCCATTCTGAGGTAAGGCCTCTTTGTCGTTCCTATGCCGTGCTCTCCTGATATGGTCCCGCCCAGCCGCAGGGTCTCTTCGAAAATCGCCCTGACAGACTCTTTGGCTCTGAGATACTCGGCCTCATCTTTCTTGTCAGTCATTACGTTTACATGTATATTGCCGTCACCCGCATGTCCGAAGCTCGCTATCTTTATATTGAACCGCTCTGCTACGCGCCCCAGGGCCTCTATCATCTCGGGGATCCTGCCCCTCGGAACTACTATATCTTCGTTAATCTTGGTAGGCCGCATGTGATAAAGTGCCGGCGAAATTGCTCTCCTCGCTTCCCATAACTTGTCTCTTGAATAAGAATCTTCCGCTACCTGAACCGCTCCGTTAAGTGATCGGCATATATCGGCTATCTTTTCGGCTTCCCTTGAAACAGAAGGATAGGACCCGTCCACCTCGACTATCAGGGCTGCGCCCACATCACGCGGCAACCCGAACTTCCTGTAGCTTTCGACAGCGATTATCGATTCCCGGTCCATGAACTCGAGAGTCCTCGGTATGATCGATGCGGATGTTATACCGACGACGCAGCGGGCGGCATCGTTGATATTTTCAAATGTACAGAGCAGGGTTGCCGTCTCTTCAGGGAGTGGCAGTATCTTGAGGTAAACCTTGGTTACTATTGCAAGTGTACCTTCTGAACCGACCAGCAGCCTTGTAAGGTCATAGCCCACAACACCCTTATATGTCCTGCCGCCCGTTGTAAAAACGCTGCCATCGGGCAAAACCGCCTCCAGGCCGAGCACGTAGTCCTTCGTGACACCATACTTGACCGCCCGGGGGCCCCCGGCATTTTCGGCTACATTGCCTCCTATAGTACAGAACTTCAGACTTGCCGGATCAGGCGGATAGAAGAAGCCTTTCGCCTCAAGAACCTCCTGGAGATGACCGTTTATGACTCCCGGCTCGACTATCGCCACCATGTCCTGTTCATCTATATCAACTATACTGTTCATCGCCTCCATAGAGAGCACTACAGTCTCACGGAGCGGGACCGCTCCTCCGGTCATTCCTGTACCTGCTCCCCTGGGGACTATCGGAATTCCGTACTTGCCGGCATAATCAGCCACTCTGGAAACTTCTACCGTATCGGAAGGTTTGACAACGGCCAATGGTCTTTCTTCTGTTGAAGAGGCGTCAAACCCGTAACAGAACAGTTCCTCAGGATCCAGAGACACCTTCCCGGGCAGCATTTTTCTGATCGTCTTGATTTTCAGGATAGAAGACATGAATACATTATAACAGCAATCGGCGTCATGAATATTTATTTCGGCAGTGGCAGGAAAATTCTAAACCGCCTCGGCAAGGTGCATGGATACAACCTTCGAAACGCCGGGTTCCTCCATTGTTATGCCGTAAATATAGTCCGAGGCCTCCATCGTCCGCCTGTTATGGGTAATGTTGATAAACTGTATCTTTTCAGACATCCGGGAGAGCAGTTCAATGAATCGCTCCGTATTGGATTCGTCAAGAGGGGCATCGACCTCGTCCAGCAGACAGAGAGGAGTAGGTTTTATCATAAATCCGGCAAAGAGCAGAGAAAGGGCGGTAAGGGCCTTTTCTCCACCTGAAAGAAGCGACATATTCTGCAGTTTCTTTCCGGGAGGTTGAGCGATGATCTCGATTCCGGCCTCAAGTATGCTGCCTTCGGTAAGCTGGAGCTCCGCCCTGCCCTTTCCAAAAAGCGCACTAAATACTTCCTTGAATTTCGCATTCAGATTTTCAAATGCTTCGACAAGCCTCTTCTGAGTAGTTCTGTTGATCTTTCTGATCGTATCCTCCAGAGCGCTGATTGAGTCGAGCAGATCATCGCGCTGTTTCGTAAGGAACTCATGCCTCTGCTT
>CAZZGC010000011.1:9686-12236 GCA_964653915.1 uncultured Thermodesulfovibrio sp. | reverse complement strand
AGCGTCTCCTGTATCTGCCTGATTTCATCTTCAAGCGCTGTTCGTTCCTGTTCCAGGAGCCGGCGGGTATTTTCTTTCCGTGAAAGACTTTCGGCAAGATCGTCCTTTTCACGATGATCATCCTTTATCTCTATGGATATATGTTCATGTTTTCTGTGCAGCCTCTCGTTTTCCTCACTGAGGTTTTCGAGTTTGAGTTGCAAGCCATGAGCAAACTTCTCCTGACTTGATATATCACCCTCAAGGGCAATAATCTCATTCTCGGTCTTCACTATATTATCCCTCAGAGATGCGACTTCAGCCTGCAGGCCTCTGATCTCACTGTTTTTTGATTCTATTCCTTCTTCCAGTTCATGTATCATTCGTTTAACCTTAAGGACGCCCCGTTCAGTACCGGCAATAACCATTCCCGAAGGCTCAAGCACTTCACCGGCAGTCGTCACAAAATAAGGAGGCATCGAATTCGATTCTCTGATCATTCCGGTTCTCAGGTCGAGGGCAGTCTCAATATCATTCACAAGAATTACATCACGCAGAAGCAGCCTTGCAATAGAATCAAAACCGTTTCTCACGTTAATTACGCTCACTGCGGGGCCGATTACACCCTCCATCGAAAGAATCCCCTCAAAGTCACCGGGGGTATCAACCGGCCATGATGGATTCATATCAATGAAACCGGTCCTGCCGGTTCCTTTCTCTCTGATGTACCGGATGGCATTACGTATTTCATCGCGGCCGTCTACTATTGAAGCCCTTAACTTGTCGCCGAGTATTCCTTCTATCGCCTTTTCGTATTCCGGCGTAGTCTCAAATATGTCCGCCACCTGGCAGAGGGTCTTTATATTTCCGTTGAATGAGTGCATCTGGCTCCTGTCAAGCTCTCTGAGAGATTCCATCTTGGAGTTCATTGCAGCCAGCTCTTCTCTCAGACCGTATAACCGTCCCTCCTTTTCCGTAAGGTCTGAACGGCTTCCTGCCAAACGGGCCGATATTTCATCTTTTCTTTCCCCGGCAAGAGCGAGCTTCGTCTCAATCTCCTCATACTCCCGCTTTGTCTGCTCAATCGCGGTCTGCAGAGAAGAAAGACTGTCATTGATCGTACTGATGTCACGTGAGCTGCGCTCGGTCTTCTTGCTCAGGTTCTCTATCGTAATCAGCAGATGATTTATCTCGTTCCTGAGTGTACTGATTTCTTCAGCCTTGATGAAAAGACCCTTTCTTTTCTGTTCAAGATTCCCCTCAAGATCCAGCATTCCTTTTTCAAATTCTTTAAATGAATCCGTCTTTTCTGAAAGAGTTTTCTCGAGAGAACGGAGATCGAGAGACATTTTCTCTTCATCGACGAGCACGCTCTCCAGACTCGACTCTGCTTCGGCCTTCTTTTCATCGAGTTCCCTGTCGTGTTCTGCGATAGTGTCGAGCCGTGCACGAAGGTTTTCGCAGTCCCTTTTGATCAATGCTATACCGCCTTCGTCCTCTGTAATCTGCCTTTCAAGTGCGTAAAGGCTTTCCCTGCATACAGACAGCTTTCTTTCAAGTTCCACACATAGTCTTTTCTTCTCTTCCATAACGGCCTCGGTAGAGTGAACATCAGCAGAGATTTCAGCCTCGGCTGATTTTAGAGACTCTTCAGATTTTTCATGATCTGATATCATTTCACTGAGCCGCTTCAGTTCCCGCCTGCCCAATCTGAGCTCAATATCTTTCACAGTTTCAAACAGTTTTTTGTATCTCTCGGCCTTTCTGGCATGCCTGTCAATCGTATTGATCTGCCTCTTTACCTCCGCAATTATATCCTGAAGTCGCTGAAGGTTGGCCTTTGAAGATTCAAGTTTGTTGACAGCCTCATGCTTCCTTACCTTGTATTTCATTACCCCGGCGACTTCTTCGATCAAAAAGCGCCTGTCCGCAGGCTTGGCATTAACTATCTCTCCAATCCTTCCCTGTTCGAGAATCGAGTATGCCTTGAGTTCAAGCCCCGTATCAAGAAACATATTCCGTATGTCCTTGAGGCGGCATGGAACCTTATTCATCAGATATTCACTTTCGCCAGACTTGAAGAGGCGTCTTGTAACCGATATCATCGACGGTTTTTCACCATTATCGCCGTTGCCGCTGGAACTCTTTACGATATCCGACAGTACGAGGGTCACCTCGGCCATCCCCTTCGACTTCTTGGCCGCCGAACCGGCAAATATAACATCCTCCATACTGTCGCCCCGGAGACTCTTTGCGCTCTGCTCTCCCAGGACCCATTTGAATGCATCTACGATATTGCTTTTTCCACAGCCGTTAGGCCCTACTATTGAAGTTATGCCCGGATGAAACTGAAAGACTGTCTTGTCAGCGAAAGATTTAAACCCTACGAGTTCGATCCTTTCAACTCTCATGTCTCTTCCTTTTTCTCAGTATTTTCCAACAGACATCAAAATATTGTTATACTCCCGCTTATATACACCAATATCATGTATCTTGCCTTCTGTTAATATATACTATCAGGAGCAGACAATCAAGAAAAAAATTATTGATTCAATTGAATCAATTGAATTA
>CAZZGC010000011.1:0-9586 GCA_964653915.1 uncultured Thermodesulfovibrio sp. | reverse complement strand
GAATAAAAAAAGGCGGGATTAAACTCCGCCCTTTTCCGACACAATCTATGTGAAAGACACTTCGGCCCTCTATTTCCTTCTCTGGTGCTTGGTCCTCTTGAGCAGCTTCCTGTGTTTGTGCTTGCTCATCTTCTTTTTGCGCCATTTCTTGACGTTGCCCATTCATTCACCTCCGATCCGGATCATCTCATATTCAGTAACTTTTAGTGAGAAGAGATGCAGATGTCATTATAAGCATAAATAAAGACGTTATATTATGCACCTAATTAATTTTTTTTGCAATTTCTGCTGCTCCTGAAATGCTCTGCAGCCTGATGCATGAATGCCTCAAGCTGTATCTCCGAGCTGGTCGCCTCCGAGCCGTCAAAGGCCACACTCATGCAGGGAACACCCGAATCCTCCTTCAGCCCCTTCATGAGAGCGCTTACTATCGTTCCGGGCATGCAGCCGAAGGGCATCGTACTGATGATTCCGGAAGCACCCTTTCTGATCAGGTCAACGGATTTTCCCATGCTTAATACGGCCTCGCCCTCAAATGAATCATGGAGATATGGGGCGGCATGCTTCAGCAACTCTTTCGTCTCGGGTTCATGCAGAGTTTTAAGAAATCCTTCAAAATGTCCGGCAAATTCTTTCTCTATCCTCTTCTGGACACGCCGGGTTATTAATGTCCGGGCAATATCCTTCAGAGTGCATGTAGAGAAACAGCTCCTCTTGAGCTTCACCAGTGACTTCCTCAGCCCGGTAAAATTTATATAGTACAGCCACTCCTCTATCGGGGCCAGCCAGACCTCCCCGCCGAACTTTTCAACTTTCCGGATTATCTGTTCATTTGCAAACTTGTTCTGCCTTACAAAAATCTCGCCTATTATTCCTATCAGCGGCCTTTCCTGCTCCGACCTCGGGAGCGATGAAAAGGCTTCTCTGACTTCTCTCAGGTATTCGGGGATCACCCCGTTGCTGCTCTTGATAACCCGTGCTATGCCGGACAAAAATTCGCTGTACATACTGTCTGCTTCACCCTTGTTTTTTTCATATGGCCTTGTCTCGTGAAGACACTTGATCAGCATTTCTATAGCCATGATACCCTTCCACGCATGTCTCGTAAAGTCCTTTCCTACGATTCCGAGTTCCGTGTAAAAGGAACCATCCTGATTCGGGGCATAGATAGGTACATGTGACAGGCCGATTTCATCGAGCACCATTCTTTGAAATACATTGTACTGACCGAATCTGCACGGCCCGGCCCCTGAAGGCATGAAAAATACCGCCCGCTCGGGATCGAAATCGGAATACATAGTCTTCCTCACCATGTCTCCAGTCGTTATTGCGCAGGGGTAACACTCCTTCCCCGAAACATGCCTTCTGCCGATCCTTACCGATTCCTCATCCGGCTCCGGCATCACCTCGGCATCGAGACCGCACATCTCAAAGGCGGCTGCTATACCGAGGGCGTGATCCGACATACGGGGTATGTATACAACCTTCTTCTTCTTTCCGTTCCGTATATCTGAAACCCGCCTCTGAATCCTGACGGAACGGGTGGGATTTCCGCCTCCTCCTATGCTGTCCAGAAATGCTTCACAACGGGTGATGACTCCTGCATCAGCGCTGTGCTCATCGATCTCGATATGAAGATAAGGTTTACCTTCCATAGATTTTCCGAAATAATGCTGAATAAAGGAGTCCGGTCCGCATGAAAAATTACCGATGAAGATAGCGTAAAGGTTCGGGGTCTCTCTGATTATCTCAGCGGCCTTCAAGATATTCTGCCCGGATCTCCAGTACATGTTACTCCACTTCCCTGATATATCCACCGCATCAAGAGGAAGAAAATCCATCGGAACCGAAAACTCCCCGAGCTGTGAGAGTTTAAGCGGTATCTCGAGATTGAGACCTGAATCAAAGGCATTGTATGCCCTCCCGACTATAACAAGCGCCCTTTCGGGCATCTCGGCAAGTATCTCTCGGCCTCTCTTCCTTATGGACGAGAGAAATTCCTTCTGGGCAATCTCAGCCTTCCTTAGCGCATCACGAACGCTGCTCCTGCTTATACCGAAATCCGCAAACGATCTGTATATCTGATTAGAGATGTAATGAGATCCCATTTCATAATTTATGATTGGTGAAACAATCCTGACTCCGCGGAATGCATTTTTCGCAATATAAGGCATAGTCTGGGCATAGGGACAGGCAAAGCTGCCTACCCGTCCGCTTTCAGGATTGAAGTTTATGAAGCTCGGCAAAAAAACCGCATCTACTTTCTTGTCGATCAGATCCCTTATATGACCGTGAGCTACTTTGTGCGGAAAGCAACTCTCCGCAAGGATATTTTCTATTCCAAGATTTACTATTCTTCTGTTCGTCTGATCAGATAAAACAGCCTCAAAACCCAATTCCCACAGCAAAACGCTCCAGAAAGGGAGAAAATCATGAAAAAAGAAGATACGGGGAATTCCTATCCGCGGCCTGTCTGAAGAACCATTGTTTGAGCGGCCTCCTTCAGCATATTTTTCCTCATATTTTTCATGAGCGCGGAGAAGCATCCTTTCCCTTTCAGCAAAGAGGTCCGGCATCTCCCGCAGACGGTTTCTCCGCTGTCTTCGTTTTACATCGTACTTTTCACAGCGGCTGCCGTAATAAAGTGGTTCTTCCTCACCATCCACTTTCACTCTGTTTATCTCGCAGCGATTGTCGCAACTGCGGCATTCGAATGATTTAACCGAATAATTCCGCTCCGAAAGGTCAAAACCCTTGAACGAAGACGGCATAAGTGAATGTCCGTTACCTGAATGCTCACGCGCGATAAGCGCCATGCCTATGGCACCCGTCACATCGTGATGAGGAGGGACGGTTATTTTTTTACCGAGGTATCTTTCGAAGGCTGCGACAACCGTCTTGTTAAATGCAACGCCCCCCTGAAAAAAAACCCTTTCGCCTATCGGTCTGCCTGCTACGACCCTGTTTACATAGTTCTGAACTATGGAATAGGCCAGTCCGGCGACGAGGTCTTTCTTTGGAGCGCCCCTCTGACGCCTCGAAAGCAGGGAGTTTTCCATAAATACCGTACACCGTTCACCAAGCACACAGGGCGACTCCGATCTGAAGGCCAAAGCACTGAAATCATCTCTGATCGAAATACCAAGTTTCTCTGCCTGCTCTTCAAGAAACGATCCGGTTCCTGCGGCACACGCCTTGTTCATCTCAAAATCTACTATTATTCCGTTCCGTATTGATATGTATTTAGAATCCTGTCCCCCTATCTCAAGGATCGTATCCACCTTTGGATCAATCTCCACGGCCGCCCTTGCCTGAGCTGTTATCTCATTCTTTACGATATCAGCCCCCACAAAATCCGCAATCATATAACGGCCTGAGCCGGTGGTTCCGACCCCGCGAATATTCACGAACTGACCGGCTTCCCTTCCGATCTCCTCAAGTCCCCTTTTGACCGCCTCTATCGGTCTGCCCGCCGTCATGAGATACCGTTTTGCAAGAAGCCTTCCCCGGCCATCGATCAGCGCAAGGTTTGTACTGATAGAGCCTATATCTATTCCGAGATATGCATCTATCTTTTCCTCTGACGAAGGTTGATAAATATCATAGGAAATTCTGTGCCGGCTAAGGAATTCATCATGGTCATCACAGAGCTTTTCATGACAAGCCCCTTCTGCGCTGTGAGCTGTGATATATTCATCCAGCGCTGCAAGACCGAAGCTTTTCCTGATTCCGCTTTCCATATCCTTCAGGGCGGCGCCGATAGCAGGCAATGCCGGAAAATATTCAGGCACGATCAGTTCCTGAACACCGAGTACCTCCCTGAAGGCCCGCACAACGCCCCTGTTTGCGGCAACTCCGCCCACAAAGCATATCGGTTCAGGCAGGTCCATGTTCCTGCATATGCTGCCCTTGAAGTTGCGGGCAACAGCAAAACAGAGACCGGCAACTATATCCTCAACCGGCGTTGCAATCTGTTGAAGATGAATCATGTCCGACTTTGCAAAAACGCTGCACCTGCCGGCTATTCGCGGCGGTTTTTCTGAACGCAGAGCCATATCCCCGAACTCCTCTATGCCGAGATACAGCCTTTCGGCCTGCTGATCGAGAAACGATCCGGTCCCTGCCGCACAGACAGAGTTCATCGAAAACTCCCTGAGATTTCCGTCATCGAGTATCAGCAACTTCGAATCCTCGCCACCCATCTCTATGACGGTCTTTACATGAGGGAGAAGTCTCCTGGCCGCGTACCCCAGTGCCACCACTTCATTAACCGGTTCGATACCCAGAGCATCTGCTATAAGTTTGCCGGCTGAGCCGGTCAGGCTCAAAGAGGCTTCCCGTGGCAGCCCGTCGAGAACTCTTCGGGTAACGCCAAGGGGATCGCCCCTGTGACGGACATATTCGGTCGCGATCACGCCTCCATTGTCATCGATCAGGGCATACTTGACGCTCACCGAGCCGGCATCAAGCCCGATATGTCTGACTATTCTGCCGTCTTTCATTTCTTCACCGATCTCCCTATCCTTCTTTCAACAGATTCAATCTTGGAATCTATCATTCTGCGGCGTCCCCTGCGGTCATCGATCTTGATCGTGGTTACAACTCTCTCCCCGCCTCTCATGACGGACCTGTGACATTTTTTAATCAGATCCATGACCGAATCCCATTCCCCTTCCACAACGGTACCCATGGGATTGAGTTTGTAGGGCATTCCGCTCTTCTCCACTATCCTGATGATACGGGCAACATCATCTCCAAGGCTTGCGGCCTTGCCGAGCGGAACTATACTGAATTCAACAAGCATGAGATATAAGAACTCCTGAGCTCGTCAGGTATTATTCAAAGATATATCACATTAAGTGTATCTCTTCAAGAGCCGGAGCATCAACCATCCTCACGCGCCTTTGCCTTTTCCTCTATCAGCTTCTGCGCTATATGCGACGGGACCTCTTCATAGTGAGAAGCCTCCATCGTGTACATTCCGCGGCCACTGGTAAGAGAATTAAGCTGATTTGCGTATGTAAGCATTTCTGCCATGGGCACAAGGGCGGTTATCTTCTGCTCTCCGCTGGGCGCAGAATCAACACCCTGCACCTTGCCCCGCCTCGAGTTCAGGTCACCAATTACATTACCCAAGAATTCTTCCGGCGTGCTCACTTCAACCTTCACTACAGGCTCCAGGAGAACGGGCTTTGCCTTTTCGATCGCATTTTGCAGAGCCATCGAGCCTGCAATCTTGAACGCCATTTCCGAAGAATCGACCGAGTGGTATGATCCGTCATAGACGGTGGCGCGTACATCAACCATCGGATAACCGGCAACGAGACCTTCCTTCATCTTTTCTACTATCCCCTTTTCCACAGCCGGTATATACTGGCGCGGTATCACTCCTCCAACTATCTGATCAACAAATTCAAATCCTGATCCACGCGGAAGCGGCTCGATCTTGATCCAGCAGTCACCATACTGTCCCCTGCCGCCGGACTGCTTTTTGTATCGGCCCTGAGCGCTTGATGCAGCCTTGATCGTCTCCCTGTAGGGAATCTTCGGCGTCTTCATTTCGACCTCGACTCCAAACTTTCTCTTCAGTTTCTCCAGAGTAACTTCAAGATGCATCTGTCCCATTCCACCGAGGATCATCTCTTTCGACTCGGGATCGCGATGAAACTTCAGGCTGGGGTCCTCCTCAAGCAGACGCTGAAGTCCCGAGCCCACTTTTTCTTCGTCGCCTCTCGATTTGGGTTCGATAGCATAAGATATCATCGGGTCCGAAAATTTAATCGGATCAAGCTCAACAGGGTTGGCTGTGTCCGCCATGACATCTCCCGTCTGAGCCTCCTTGAGCTTGGCCACGGCCGCAATCTCTCCAGGGCCAACCTCCTTGACAGGGACCTGTTTCTTACCTGCAAGATAAAACATGTTTCCCATCTTTTCCTTCTTGTCACGGGTAACATTGACAAGTGATGAGTCTGATCTCAGGGTCCCGGAAAATACCCGGAATATAGTAATCTTACCGGCGAACGGGTCGGCCACGGTCTTGAAGACCCTGAGACATACGGGCTCGCCAGGATCAGGCTTCAGAATGACTTCATCGCCTGATTTTGAATTCCTGCCTTTTACAGGATGCTGCTCTGCTCTTTCGGCCGGTGAAGGCATACACTGGATAACAGCGTCCATCAGGGATGAAATGCCGGTATTTTTTGTGGCTGAACCGCAGACAACCGGAATAAATGAACCGGATATAGCCCCGCTGCGTATCCCGGCGGCTATCTCTTCATCGGTCGGGTCGGTGCCTTCAAGATACTTCTCCAGCAGGGTATCGTCCGATTCCGCAATCTTCTCGACAAGCCGTTTCCTGTAATCGTCAGCCTCTGCCCGGACCGAGTCAGGAATTTCCCCTTCGGATGCCTTGCCGTCCTTGTAAAAAACAGCCGTCATTTTGACTATATCCACAACGCCTTCAAAGGAACTCTCGGCCCCGATCGGTATGTTGAGGGGGATAGCCGAGACCCCAAATGCCTTTTCAAAGTCCTCTACTGTCTGGGTGAAGTTCGCGTTCTCTTTGTCCATCTTGTTCACAAATGCAATCTTCGGAACAGAATATTGTTCGGCAAACTGCCATATCTTCCCAGCCTCAGCCTTCATTCCCTCATTGGCGCTGAGCACAATGACCGCACCGTCAACAGAACTCAGGCAGCATTTCGTGTCCTCGATAAAATTGATGTATCCGGGAGTATCAACAATGTTCATTCTGTGCCCGTTCCAGTCACAGAACGCCACAGCGGAAGATATCGATATTTTTCGCTCGATTTCCTCTGCTTCATAGTCGGTTACAGTATTTCCGTCATCTATAGTTCCCATTCTGTCGATTGCACCTGCGTTGAACAACATCGCCTCAACAAGGGATGTTTTTCCAGCCCCTCCATGAGAGATCACCGCTATGTTTCTGATTTTACCGACTTCAATAGTCATTTACTCCCCCTCCTTTCGAGAAATTCAATATATGACATTACTAAGTTACAATTTTCTCGATAACCGGCCTGTATTCAGACTTAGTCTCAGCCTTCGATGCCCACACTCTCAGGCCAAGCAGTGATATTATGAGTGATGCAAAGGCCGCAACCGCAGCTACCAGATCAGAACTGACAGACGTAATATAGCGATCTCCGATATTCTTGCCGGCAATCGCGCCGGCTATAAAGACCGCAAGAGGCAGACCATATACAAACATCGTTCCTTTAAGATACGTCTGTGCCTTCATCGATACCATCACGGTCTGACCCACTTTCGCCCCTACAGGATTCAGAGCCTCGATTTCCATTCCTTCCGGTGTAGATTCACATGAGCCCTGGGCGGCACAGCCCTCACAGGCGCCGCGCTTATGCACCGCGACTTTAGCCATGATTCCATCAACCTCTGTCACAACCCCGGTCTCTTCGATCATCTCAGTACCTATCCTCTCAGGAGCTTGTATTCAATACTGTCAACAAGCGCCTGCCAGGATGCCTCTATTATATTCTCCGATACCCCGACAGTCCCCCATTTATGTTTGTTGTCGCCGGACTCAATAAGAACTCTGACTTTGGAGGCTGTGCCGGTTCCAGCAGTCAAAACCCGCACCTTATAATCTATCAGTCTCACCTCACCTAATTGAGGATAGAACTTTTCAAGCGCCTTTCTCAATGCATTATCCAGTGCGTTGACCGGTCCGTTTCCGTCCGCTGCCGTATGCTCGGTCCTTCCGCCAACATTAACCATAATAGTCGCCTCACTGATCGGAACGGCATCCTCTTTTCTCTTTGAATCAATCACTCTGAAACCAACCAGGTCAAAAAACTTTTTATGAAGACCGAAGGTCTTTTTTATCAAAAGTTCAAGTGATGCTTCAGCTCCCTCGAATTGAAATCCCTGATTCTCGAGCGTCTTTAACTGTTCCACTATCTCGTTTACTCTCGGATCTTCAAGATCGACTTTCAGCCTGAAGTCCCTGATCTTGCGTACTATATTGCTTCTGCCGCTCAGGTCGGACACCAGCACCCGCTGATAATTACCTACCCATTCAGGTCTGACATGTTCGTATGTCTCGGGATGGCGCATAATAGCGCTGACATGTATACCTCCCTTGTGAGCAAACGCGCTGTCGCCTACATAGGGCTGTCTTTTACCGGGACTCAGATTGGCGATCTCTGTGACAAACCTCGATAAGTCCTTTAATTTTCTTAGTTTGCTTTTAGTTATACAGCCCTTATTGAGCTTTAACTTTAAGTTTGGTATAACTGAAACAAGATTGGCATTACCGCAGCGTTCACCAAGTCCGTTTATTGTCCCCTGCACATGCGACGCCCCCGCCTCAACAGCGATTACGGAGTTTGCAACAGCGCAGTCAGCATCATTGTGGGCATGAATACCAACATCAATATTAAACCGCTGTACAACCGATTTAACTACATTCCTGATATCACCGGGCATGGTGCCGCCATTCGTATCGCATAATACAAGGCAGTCAGCGCCTGCGGCGACAGCGGCGTCAAGCGTCTTCAGGGCATATTCCGGATTCACTCTGTAGCCGTCAAAGAAATGCTCGGCGTCGAAAAAGACCTCTTCAACCCGCTTCTTGAGATAGCAGATCGTCCCATATATCAGATCCAGATTAGTCTGCAGTGAAACTCTGAGAGCTTCCCGCACATGGAAATCCCATGTTTTGCCAACGATGGCAACCACAGGTGTACCGCTGTTCAGAAGGGATTTTATACTGGGATCTTCATGAACCTTCCTGGACGCCCTGTGAGTAGATCCGAATGCGGCAAGGCGTGAATTTCTCAGTGTCAGCTTTCCAGCCCTCTTGAAAAATTCGGCATCCCTCGGATTCGAGCCCGGCCATCCTCCTTCAATATAATGGATGCCGAACTCGTCGAGTCTCATCAGAATTCGCAGTTTATCCTCGACGGAAAAAGAGACGTCCTCGGACTGTGCCCCGTCACGGAGAGTTGTATCGTAAATTTCCACCTTTCTCATGATGATAACCCTCTCTTCAGGCGCGTTCTTCGCCGAGCCCGAATGAGTCATGCAGTACTCTTACGGCCTTTTCCGTGTCTTTCTCATCTATAACACAGGATATCTTAATCTCTGATGTACTTATCATCATTATATTGATACCTTCCCTGGAAAGCGTGTCAAACATCTGTGCCGCCACTCCGAAATGAGACTGCATGCCCACACCTACGATAGACACCTTGGCGATCGATGTATTCATGTTGACACCCTTCGTCCCGAGCTCATCCGAAACCTTTCTTGTTATATCGAAAGCCTTCCTTCCGTCCGCGTTGGACACGGTAAAAGAGATGTCCGTTGCATTATCCTCGCTGCTGACATTTTGCACGATCATATCTACATTGATATTCGCCTCGCTGATCGCCCTGAAAACCGTGGCAGCGATTCCGGGCCGGTCCGGCACACCCATTATCGTTATCCTCGCCTGATTCTTATCATGAGTAACCCCTGTTACCACTATCTTTTCCATTGCATCATCCTCCATGGTCACGAGCGTTCCGGGCCTGTCATTGAAACTCGATCTCACGACAAGCGG
>CAZZGC010000010.1:0-28898 GCA_964653915.1 uncultured Thermodesulfovibrio sp. | reverse complement strand
GACCTCCTGCGTGCAAAGCAGGCGCTCTCCCAACTGAGCTACACCCCCACAAAAATTGCAGTGCAATTTTTGAGTCAAGAGTCTTCAGTCAGGAGTCAGAAGAGATTTTATCTCTTGACTCTTGACTTCTGACTGTCAACTCCAAATTCGCCAGAAGCGAATTTGGCTGGTGGGCCTAAGTGGATTTGAACCACTGACCTCGCGCTTATCAGGCGCGCGCTCTAACCAACTGAGCTATAGGCCCGGCAATTATCTCAGATTTCAAATTTGAAATCTGAGATTTTCCATGACGGAATCGTCATCAATGCAATCAAAATAATACCCTATAAAAATCAGTGATGTCAATTTGTGTTAAGTGCGAGGAACCAGTGGACTTTCAAACCACGAAGTAAATGAAGCGGTTCAGCAGCTTGGATCTTTTGACTCAACCTCTGCCACAATCTCGGATATGATCTCCGAAAGATCTTTTTCTCCGTCATCAAATGCCTTAAGCACTACATTCCCCTCCTCATCCCTTTCGAGATCACTGATGCCGGGATATTTCTTTTCCAGCATCTTCAGCTCGTCCGCCTGCTTCCGGACCGTCCTGAGCAGCTGCCTGTTTTCTTCCTCAAGATCGTACTTCTCGATCGCTGAACGGATAGCCAGTCTGAGCTGGAAATCATCCCACGGCTTGGCAAAAAATCTGTATATCTCTCCGTTGTTTACCGCATCCATCGCAGCTTCAACGCTTGCGTGGCCCGTTAACATTATCCTTATCGTGTCCGGGAATATTTTCTTTACCGCTGCAAGAAACTCAGAACCCGACATTCCCGGCATCATCTCGTCGGATATAACAACTTTTATATCTCTGTTTCTGATGACCTCGAGCCCCTCGAGGCCGCTCTTTGCAGTAAGGACTTCATATGGTTCATCTTCAAGTGCCCTCTTGATCGACGAGAGCACGTTGCTCTCATCATCAACTATCAATATTGCGCTTTCCATTGTTCCCTCCCGATCTTTTTCTCTTCATGCCAGATATTTTCTTCCCGGTGCCGGATGAACCTGCTGAACCGGAAACCATGCTCTTTATGTATTCTATATTCTTAATACTCTCCATAACGAGCAGATTGGCGTCCCGAATATGTTGCAGATGTTTTTCATCAGATCTTCCTCCACTCTTGCAAGTCTCCCTGCCTGCAGCCGTTCTGATGCTCTGCGATACCATCCTCTTTATCCCCGAAAGGCATTTTTTCAGCGATCGCAGATTTTCACTCACGATGTTAAGAGCCGGGTGAATTTTTGTGTTCGCCCGAGCCCCGCTCTTCCCGGGAGCGTTTCCGTCCCTGCAGCGACTCAACTCGGCTTTAACTGCCTTCAGCTCGGCCAGATTGCTCTGAATCTGCAGCCTCAGTTTTTCCGAGAGCTGACGGTACCGTCCCTCTGATTCAGAAAGTCTCGAGTTACGGTCTATCAGTTCCTCATAGGACTGACTGGACACTATCTTTCGGGCTTCCGCAACCAGCAGAGTCCTGTAGCTGCTCAGTAGAATAGCCCTTACAGCGTCATAAACGAGTTCACCGATGCTCTCGACAAGACCCCTGTTCTGCACGGGGCCCTCTATCATTATCTCTCCGGTCTCCTCCCCCTCAAGGTATAGGGCCTTGTGCATGGTAAACAGCTCCCCGTCGTCCCTGCAGTCTGACCCGCAACTCAGAAGGATTCTGCTGCCGTCGCTGATCGAAACCGATGTCAGACCAGCCATAATCGAACTTTCAAACAGCAGCCGCAATTCCGGCTCCCTAATAAGATCTCCAAGATGTATGCCGCTGGCTATAAGATCATTTCCATGCATCAATTTCTCTCTACCCACACATATACTCCACTTCTCGACGGATCAAGCCTGTAGTACCTCTGAATCGAGCTTATGCTCTTGGCGGTCAGTCTGAACCCCCTTGTAAGAAGCGTCAGCCCCGTACCGCTCTTTACATCCCGTGCCAGTACCATTCCCACTTTCAGCTTGTCTGGCGGCAGTTCGACCTCGACCCTGCGCTTGCCGTCCTGAATATACCCGGCATATACTTCGTCAACCGAATGTTTCAGGTATTTAATCAGTTCGGCATCAAACTGCCGGCCGGCCAGTTTCGAGATTGACTGAAGGGCGTGTGCGTAAGGACTGTCTCCGGAGAATTCTGCGAACGACCTGTCTATATAATCCGCCAGAGATATTATCCGTGCGCCAACAGGAATGTCGTCACCGGCCAGACCGTCCGGAAACCCTTCGCCGTTGAACCATTCATGGTGATGCCTGATCAGAACACCCGCATCCCTCAGACTCTCGACCGCATCGATGGCTGCCTGCCCCCTGATGGAGTGCTGTTCATATATTTTTCTTTCGCTGTCATCCATATCCTCAGGCCCCTTCAGAAGCAGCATATCCGTCATCCCTATCTTTCCAATGTCATGCAACAGGGCTGCAATACCAATATTTTCGATTTCTTTTTGTTCGAGACCAAGCCCTCCCGCTATCTTGGTCGAGAGTTCCGCAACCTGTTTAGAATGATTGGCCGTCCTTCTGTCTCTGAGCCCTATCAAGGCAGAAAATGCCCTTATGGAATTCTTGAAATTGTACTGAAGGCGCTGATTGATCAGATTCAGTTCATCGTTCTTCTTCTGTATCTCGAGAGTCTGCTGCTGAACGTAATATTCAAGCTCTGCATTCCATTTCTTGAGCTCATCATTCTGCCGCTCAATGATGGAATGAAGCCGCTTGTTTTCCTGGACGATCCTGTACTTCTCAGCAGCCTCTTTAATCACCTGAATTATTTCCTCATCCTTCCACGGCTTTGTGATATATCTGTGAATCCCCCCCTTGTTGACGGCATCCGAGACCGCGTTGATATCAGCATAGCCGGTAAGAAGAATCCTGACCGCATCGGGGGCTATCGAACGCGCCCGTGCAAGAAACTCGGATCCTGTTAGTCCGGGCATCTTCTGGTCAGAAACTATGAGTCCTATACCGGGTCTGTCGATCAGGATATCGAGCGCTTCCTCTCCGGAGTTGGCAAGCACTATGTCGAAGTCTTCATCCATGAATAGTCTCCTCAAAGACTGAAGCACGTTCTTTTCGTCATCAACAAACAGTATCTCCATTGGAGGCGATTCTTTTTCTTTCTCAGCGGAGACCATCACCCGCTCCCTTCCTGTTCCATAACCACGATTATCCCTTCCTGTCCGCCCTGATACTTCATATATACACCCCGCATATTTATGCGGCCCGATCCGTCACCGTTGCCGATACTCTCCCGAATCATTCCTTCACCATTTATTCTGTCTATGAAAGCGTTTACAACCTCCGGAAATGATTCTCTGCGGTCCATGCCTATGAAGGCGCCCTCGTCTGAACCGAATATCTCGGCCGCTTTCCTGTTGCACTGGACGATCATCCCTCCCGGCTCAATCCCGACAACCCCGAGCGGCATGGAATCGAGGATATTCTGGGCTGCGGTAAGTATTCTGTTTTTCATTTGGAGATCGGCTGTTCTCTCCTGCACCAGCTTCTCTAAATTTTCATTTATTGTCTCGAGCTGCCGGTTTTTCTTCTCCAGTTCCCTGGCAAGATGGACTATCTTCTGCCTTGCAAAATAGTGGTCAAGAGCTGTCGAGATGGTTACCTTCAGTTCATCGTCGTTCCAGGGCTTGGGGACAAACTTGTATATCTGCCCCTCGTTTATCGCCTCGACAATCGAGGCCGTATCCGCATAGCCCGAAAGCACTATCCTTACAGTGTCCGGCCTCAGTTCACATACCTTCCGCAGAAAGTCCACTCCGTTCATGCCCGGCATCCTGTAATCGGATATCACGAGCGGAATCGTCTCGTCCTCCCCCAGAATTGCGAGTCCTTCATCACCGGAACCGGCGGTTATGATCTCATAGTCACCGTCAAGAAAGAGTCTCTGCAATGCTCTGAGGACATTCTGTTCATCGTCTACACATAATATCTTTATCTGTTCAGCCATATTATCCCTCCCCTGCAACCGGGATCGTTATAGTAAATCGTGTGCCTTTGCCGACCTCACTCTCAACCTGTATATCCCCATGATGCTTCTTAACGATGTCATAAGAGATGCTGAGTCCGAGGCCGGTGCCCTTGCCCACCGGCTTGGTCGTATAAAACGGTTCAAAAATGTGACCGAGTGTCTCTTCAGGGATGCCGCTGCCGGTATCCTCGATCGTTATCTTGATTTTGCCGTCCCCGTTCCAGGTCTTTATCCGTATCTCCCCCTGCTTTTCTATGGCCTGGGCGCTGTTGACCAGCAGATTCATGAAGACCTGATTCAACTGCTGAGGATAACACTTCGTGAGAGGGATATCACCGTAATCTTTTTTCACTTCGGCCTTGTACTTGAGCTCGTTCCAGACGATGTTCAGGGTGCTCTCTATGCACTCGTTAATGTCAGCTGCCTTAAACTCGGCTTCATCAACACGGGAGAAACTCTTGAGGTTCTGGACTATCTTCTTTACACGCTCCGCACCTTCGAGTGACTCCTTTATCAGGGATTCTACATCCTCCATTATGTAGTCAACCTTAAGGCTCTTTCTCCGCTCCTTCAGGTGTTCCCTGACCTCTTCAGACTCTATCATTGCAGCGGCCTCGGCCTGGGCATCAATGAACTCGGAGAGTTTTCTCATATATTTCCCGAGCGTCCCGAGATTGCTCGAAATGAATCCCATAGGATTATTGATCTCATGAGCCACTCCGGCGGCAAGCTGCCCTATGGAGGCCATCTTCTCCTGCTGGACGACTGCCGACTGGCTCGTCTGGAGTTCTCTGTAGGCCTTCTCAAGTTCCCTGTTCTTCAGCTCCAGCACATGCATCATATTGTTAAATTGCTCGCCTATCTGGTAGATCGGATCACTTGTGGCCTCCCGGTACACTTCACATTTCACACAACTGCCGTATTTCTGTGCAAATGCTCCCTGCACTTCTCCGCCGCAGTAAGTCCCCGCTACCTGCCAGCATCTCATTGCATCCCGGCCGAAACAGGCGCAGTCTGTCTTCTGGCAATTTTTCACAATGTAGCATTTCTGTATATGAGGATTATGAAACCTCACACCGTCACTGATGCTTTTTGTCGTATTATCCATCAAACGGAATATCTCATCGAGCGCCCTCTGGAGTTTGAGCCGGTTCTGCTCCACTTTTCTGTTCGTCTTCTCGAGCTCCTCTGATATCTGTTTGATCTCGGTGGTTTCATGAATCAGGATAACCGAACCGGAAAAGCCGAGCTCTGTATCCTCATAGGGATAGGTATTCATTGCAAACCACCTGCCCGTGGGATTATGATACAGCTCTATGCTCCCCTGGTAGAATGTCCTGGTCTCAAGCTTGCTTTCGTTTATGGCATCCTCCCAGCTCATGCCCTTCAGCGATTCCTTATCCAGTGCCGAGAACTCTCCAAACGCCCTGTTGAACCTCCTGATCATGCCATGGCTGTCGGTCAATATGATCATATCGTCAATACAGTCCATCGTGTTTTCCCACTCTTTCTTGGCGATTTCAAGTTCCTTGAAGAGACGGGTCAGTTCTCTGTGGTCATCAACGAGGGCCTGTTGTGAATCGATAATGCTTTTCTGAAAGCGGACCTTCGACGTGACATCCCTTGCCACATAAACGGCCTGTACAATATTACCGTCTTCGTCCCTTACCGGTGATGCCGTCACCTCCAGATAACGAGTCTCGCCTGCCCCATCGGCGTGTTCATGCATGACTGTAACACTCTTGCCCTGCCTGGCCATATCCTTCACAGCACAGGAAGTCGGGCATGGTTCCCCGATTTCATGGATCACCTCATAACACTTTCGGCCCTTTATCTCACTGCGCCGCAACCCGGAGCTTTCCAGGAAAGCGCTGTTGACCTCCACGATCTCGAGTGTATCAACGTCAATGATCGCAACAGCATCGTCAATACTGTTTATGACGGTACGGAAGAACTCGCCCTGCTTGAGGATTCTCTGATGCGCACGAGAAAGATCATCCGCCATTTTATTGAAAGATCTTGAGAGAACACCTATTTCATCATGTGAATCAGCACAAGCCCTGACAGAGAGATCCCCGGCTCCAAGGCGCTCTATCGTCTCTCGCAGTTTCCTCAGCGGTCTCAATATCGATGCTGCCGTGGATGCCGCTATGCCCATGGCAAGCAAAAAGGCTATTACAGACACTGTGCCTAAAGTCCGGATCGCCGACTGAAGAGAAATCTCCACGTTCTCACGGCGCTCTGCAAGCTCTCCTTTCTCGGACACCATTACCTCATCAATCAGCTCTATGATCTCCTTTTCGCCCTGCTCAAACTTCTCCTTGATACGAAGCAATTCGGTCTGTCCCCTGCCTGCCTTAATGGCCTGAGAGAGACGGGTGCCGTCCTGTATGAAGACCTCTCCCATTTCCCTGATCCTGCTGTAGTAAACGGCCTCATGCGAATAAGCCTCGCTGATCTTCCTGAAGCGATTCAGCGCATCGTAGTACATCTCGATGCCGACGCGGATCTCCTCCTCCTCGCCCCTTGCCGCTTCGGTTGAGCCACTGCCGCCCCGGCTCACAAAAGCCAACTCCGTGGTTGCGGAGACAATTCGCAGTACGGCAAATCTGATATCTCCCAGTACCTCTGTCAGAGGCAGAGTCTCGGTAGTGAGTTCTCTGAACTCATTTTCAATCTCGTGCGGCACCCTGAGTGCAATAAAACACGCAACAGCAGATATCAGGGCTATCATGATACAACCCGTAATAAGCCTCGTACTAATCTTCACTTTTCTGGTTCTCCCTGGTATCCCCGGTTCGTGAAACTGCTGCCGTCATGAGTGCTCATCCCTTGTTCCAGATGTCATTTTATACATTCATCCATATGGGCATATTAAGAATATGCCTACAATTTATTCGGCATTATCAGTATATGTCTTAAGCTTGAAAGACAGGAAAGGCCTGTTCTCTGTCAAACGTCAACCGTCGACTGTCAACTGTCTTCGGACCCAGGCCCTGTATTCCTCTGAAGGGTCAATCACCTGCATCCCCATGATAAGGGACTTCCGGCCATTGGAAGGCTTCAGAAACCATCTTATTTCGCACTTGAGTCTGGTTATTCCGAGATGGGGAATATTCACCTCAATCCCGATGTTTTCATGAGGAGAGAAGTCCACATCCGACTCGACAAGCGTCGTAATGTTGTAAAACATACCCTCTTCTGCGACATTGCCGATCATGCCGTCGTAAGTGACACCGTCAAGACTTATCCTGGCAGGCAGTGTTACTCTCGCCCTCTTTCCGCGGCGTCTCTCGATCACCTGATCTGCGCCCCCTCTTTCATGAATGATCCTTCCCTGACGCTCCGGATGAGTGAAATCACATCTTCTGCCGGCACAGGCTTACTCAGCAGATAGCCCTGGATCTCGTCACAGCCGTTCTCCTGAAGAAACCTGAGTTGCTCCGGTGTCTCCACCCCCTCAGCTATAACTCTGAGCTTGAGACTGCGGGCCATCGCTATTATGGCACGGACGATCGCTGCATCTTCTTCGTTATTATTGACATCTTTCACAAATGATTTGTCTATCTTGATGACATCCAGAGGGAAACGTTTCAGGTAGTTGAAAGAGGAGTAGCCCGTGCCGAAGTCGTCCATCGAGAGTCTGACTCCCATTTCTTTAAGTCTTTCGAGAGTGTACATTGTCAATTCGGCATTCTTCATCATGACACTTTCTGTTATCTCGACTTCAAGTTTTTCGGGTTCGATATCGTAGTCCCTTAATATTCCTTCAATTTCCCGGACAAGACCCTTCTGCCTGAACTGTTTCCCTGAGATATTCATCGACACCGCAACCAGCATATCAGGTGCCTCATTTCTCTGCCAGATGTTCAATTGGCGACAGGCGCTCCGCAGCACCCATTCCCCTATCGGTATTATGAGCCCCGACTCCTCCGCAAGCGGGATGAAATCGGCCGGGGACACAAGACCTCGCTCAGAATTCTTCCACCTTATCAGGGCTTCCATTGCGCATATCCTTCCCGTTTCCAGATCCAGCCGCGGCTGATAATAAAGCAGAAATTCATCCTGTGCAATTGCCTTGCGGAGGTCGTTTTCGAGCGTCATTCGTTCGAACGCCGATGCATTCATAGACTGCTTGTAGAACTGAAAATTGTTCTTCCCATGCTCCTTGGCGTGATACATGGCTGTATCGGCGTTCTTCAGCAGCGTATCCATATCTCTGCCGTCGTCGGGGAAAACGGCGATTCCGATGCTTCCTGTTACGAATACCTCATGTCTCTCCAGACGAAATGGCCTTGCGATGACCTTCAGGATCCTCCTTGCGACTCTCGCGGCGCTGTCCATGGAATCGATATCCAACAGCAATATGGTAAATTCGTCGCCACCAAGCCGGGCAACCGTATTAAAAAACGGGTCAACGTCCTGTCTTGAGACGGTATCGGAGGACCTGAGGCAGGAGGAGAGTCTCTCCGCCACCTCCTGAAGCAGCATATCTCCAATTCTGTGCTCGAGTGTGTCATTTACACGCTTGAAATTATCGAGATCAAGAAAAAGCACGGCCATACGGGATTTATGTCTCTCGCCCTGAGCAACAGCCTGTCTCAGCCTGTCATGAAAGAGCGACCTGTTCGGTAGATTGGTCAGGGAGTCATAGTAGGCCATGCGCCGGATTTTGTCTTCCGACCGCTTGTGCTGAATCGAGTAACGGATTGAGCGGTCAAGCATGCCTGCATTGATCTCGTTTTTGGGCAGATAGTCGGCAGCGCCGGCCTTCATCGCCTCGATATCGATCTCGCTGTCACCCTGGCCTGTAAGCAGAATAATGGGAGCCTTGCATCCGGACTCTACGGCATATCTGAGCAGGTCAAGACCTGTCTTCGCACCCAGACGGTAATCGAACAGGCAGATATCATACTGCCTGTTGTCGATTCTCCCGACCGCGTCGTCAAACCTTGATACCCACTCTATATCATAATCCCGATCGCGTACATCTTCGAGCAGGTCCCGCGTCATTATGTAATCATCCTCGTCATCATCGACGAGAAGAACCCTTATCCGATCTTTGTCCATAAATCTCCCGGCTAATTCTGATGCGGAAGCTGGACGATCTGAAACCAGTACTGTGCAAGGGTTGTAATGACAAATACCAGGCCCTCGAACGAAACAGGTTTTGTGATGAAGGAGTTGACGCCGAGATCATAACTCCTGTAGATATCTTCCTCAGCTTTCGAAGTTGTCAAAACAACGATGGGGATCTGGCGGAGATCAGGATCTGCCTTGATCTCACGAAGCGCCTCACGTCCATCTTTTCTGGGCATGTTCAGATCGAGCAGTATCAGGCCCGGTCTCGGGGCCTTTGCCGGATCGGCATAGTCACCGCGCCTGTAAAGATAGTCGAGAAGCTCCTCGCCGTCCACCACAAACCTGATGTCGTTTGCAAGTTTGGCCTCTTCGAGGGCCTCCCTTGTCATCATGCGATCGTCTTCATCATCGTCAGCCATTAAGATCGTGATCGGCTGTTGCTTGACCGTTTCCATTGTTCCCTCCTTTTGCCTGGTGCGCAGGCATCATGATTATGAATCTCGTCCCCTCGCCCGGGACGCTCTCAGCGGTTATGGTTCCATTGTGACGTTCCACTATTCTCTTGCATATGGACAGTCCTATTCCCGAGCCTTCGTACTCCTGTCTGCCATGAAGGCGCTGAAACACGCCGAATATCCTGTCCCGGTACTTCTGATCAAAACCGATACCGTTGTCCTCGACCACGATCCTGTACATATCACCATCGCAGGCTTCCTCACCAGAAACGGTCTCGGCATGTATCCTGACCTCCGGTGCCGTTTCTTCCTTCCTGAACTTCAGGGCATTTCCCACGAGGTTCTGAAGTAACTGCCTCATCTGCAGGGGATCGGCATCTATAACCGGCAGGTCGGACACCTCGATCCTGCCCCCGGTCTCTGCGACGCGCGCCTCCAGATCAGATGTAACTTCGCTCACTACGTCAGAAAGATTCACCGGCTCAAACGGCTTTGCTTTCGTCGTAACTCTTGAAAAGCTCAACAGACCCTGTATGAGCGTCTGCATTCTCCTTGTAGCGCTCTGCATACGATTCAGATAGTCTCTGCCGCGGTCATCGAGCGCATCGGCGTATTTGTCGAAGAGCCGGTCTCCGAATGCCATGACCTTTCTGAGCGGCTCCTGCAGATCGTGGGATGCCACATAGGCAAAACTCTCGAGCTCCAGGTTGCTCTTTTTCAGCTTGTCCGCATATAGCTGAAGTTCCTTTTCCGTCTCCTCTATACGGGTTATGTAGCTGTCCTGCCGCCTCAACACGATCGTGATCAGGACGAGATAGGTGAACATTATCGCCAGAGGTATGACGGATGAAATGAATATTATCCTGCTGAGGGCCTCGCGCCTGTCCGTGATGTCGTAGTAAATCTCGAAGGCTCCCATGAATTTGCCGTTCCGCATGACGGGGACATAGGTCTCTACCACATCCGCTGTAACTTTCTGGCCTTCGAGCGAAATAGTATCTTTTTTCACTGTCTTGGTAAAGGGCGATCCTTTGGCTACTATATCGTGAAAATAAGGATGCTCGTTAATCTTGCCTATATCTTTTTCATCGGTTGAGTAAACTGTTTCCCCGCTAGGAGAAAAGAGTTTTAGTTTCATCAGGTTGAAATGATGTATATCATCATCAACCCGTCCTTTCAGTTTTTCTACGTCGTCAGCGCTAATCGGACTATTATCCCTGAAGTACATCCCGGCCAGGTGAGAACCAAGCCGTACCGCCTCATCCTCGGTATTGCTGACAAGAAGATTTGTAAACGATGGATAAATGAACTGGATATTCACAAGAGGAAACAGAATACATACCGCCACGGATATCCCGAACATATACCAGCTTGCCCTGTTTTTAAATATCATCTTGCGCCTCCTGACATTATCTGGTCTTCTTACCGGCCACGCGAATAAAAAATCCGGCGCGGGGAGTAAAGTTCCTTTATGTTATGTAATATTCGGCAATATATACTTGAATCTTTACATATACATATACCGGCCTCTGCCTGCTGATTACCGCTTTGCTTTTTATCCCTTACTGCCAACTTCATACGAACTCACCAGATCACGCCATACCGCACCCTCTCTTTTCTGCACAGACAGCAGGTCGGCTATTCCCTCCGGGGGCACAGGCCTGCTGAACAGGTATCCCTGCATCTTATCGCATCCCTGCTCAATCAAAAACCGCATCTGCTCTACGGTCTCAACGCCCTCGGCAACGACTATCATCCTCATGCTGTGTGCCATCGAGATAACCGCCCTAGCTATCGCTTCGTCATCCTGATCGGTAGTCACGTCCCGGACAAAAGACTGATCGATCTTGATAGAATACAGTGGAAATCTTTTCAGATAGCTCAGAGAGGAATATCCGGTGCCGAAATCGTCTATTACCAGCCTGAATCCCATCTTCGTAAGTGCGTTCAGAGAGATAACCGTCATCTCGGTATCTTCCATCAATGTACTCTCTGTTATCTCCAGTAGAAGATCTTCAGGAGAAAGGTCATAATCCTTAAGCACATTTGATATGTTTTCTATGAAGTTCCGCTGCCTGAACTGATGGCTGGTCAGATTGATCGAGATCGGGATGGGCGCAAATCCGTTCTGCCTCCACAGCCTGCTCTGGATACATGCGGTCTCTATAATCCATTCACTCATCGGGATTATCAGTCCTGTCTGCTCTGCCAGAGGGATAAAATCGGACGGCGGCACCATTCCCTTTTCAGGATGCTGCCACCTGATTAGCGCCTCAACACCTATTATCCGTCCCGAGACCGCGTTTACCTGGGGCTGATAATAGAGGAGAAATTCGTTCCTGTCTATAGCCCGCCTTATGTCCCCTTCAAGCGCCAGCCGCTTGATCGCCGCAGCATTCATCGATTCCTTGTAATACTGGTAGTTATTTTTCCCCTGGGCCTTTGCGTGGTACATGGCGGCGTCTGCATTTTTCATGAGAGTATCCATATCCCTGCCGTCATGAGGGAATACTGCTACTCCTATGCTCGTTGTAATGTATATTTCATGATTATCAAGGACAAAAGGCTTTGACAGGGCATCGATTATTCGTCTGGCTACCTTGGCCGCATCCTCGAACTCCCTGATCTCTGAAAGCAAAACCGTAAATTCGTCACCTCCAAGCCTGGCAAACATGTCGTCTTCCGTCCGGCGGGATACGGAATCGCTCTTCCTCATCGTATTGCTGAGCCTCTCAGCCACTCCCTTAAGCAGCAGATCACCCACCGAATGGCCTAATGTGTCGTTAACTCTTTTGAAGTCATCTATGTCCAGAAAAAGAACCGCTGCGAGTGCATTGTTTCTGCCGTTTCTCGTCATCACCTGCCTGAGCCTGTCCTGAAACAGAGACCGGTTTGGCAGCTTCGTAAGGCTGTCATAATAGGCCATTGTGGCCATCCGCTCTTCAGCCTTCTTCCGCTCGATCGCATATCTGATGGAGCGCTCCAGGAGGTGTGCATTTATCTCTCCCTTTATGAGATAGTCGGACGCACCGGCCTTCATCGCCTCAAGGTCGATCTCCAGGTCACCCTGCCCGGTCAGCAATATGACGGGTGCTCTGCATCCTTCTTCAATCATCTTTCTTAAAAGATCCAGTCCGGTTCTGGCCCCAAGTCTGTAGTCAAACAGATATACATCGTGGCGCTGCTTCAGCACGACATCCAGCGCCGAATCATAGTCGGCAACCCACTCAAGATCGAAAGACGATCCCCGTGCGTCATCTAGGAGGTCACGGGTCATGACGTAGTCGTCTTCATCATCATCTACAAGTAGTATTTTCAGCCGTTTGTCATCCATTCAGCGTTCCCGTCCCCGCCGGTTCGGTCGTTTGCGCACTAAGCGATTGCCTGACCGGAAGGGTAACAATAAAGGAAGATCCTCCGCCTGGGCTGCTGCGAGCGGTAAGCTCTCCTCCGTGCCTTTCCACAATCTTGCGGCAGAGCGACAGTCCTATGCCCGTGCCTTCATAGTCATTTCGGTTGTGCAGCCTCTGGAACACCCTGAATATTCTGTCCAGATATTTCTCGTCAAATCCGATCCCATTGTCCTTGACCACGATCCTGCAAATTTTCTCAGCCACTGACTTCCCGTTTTCGCCGCCATCTTCAAGCACACCCGATATCGTCACAACAGGCTCTATACCTTCTTTACGGTATTTAAGTGCATTCCCTATAAGGTTCTGAAACAACTGCCTCATCTGGCGTGGATCTGCCTCGATGACGGGCAGGTCAGAGACTTCAACAGTTGCACCACTTTCCTCTATAACCACCTCGAAATCTGACAATACATCACGAATCAACTCATTAAGATCAACCTGCTCAAATCCTGTTTCGTCCGCAGTAACGCGGGAAAACTCGAGCAGACCCGATATCAGCCTCTGCATTCTGTCTGCCGAACTGCTCATTCTCCGGAGATAATCCGTACCCTTTTCATCGAGGCTCCCGGAATGCTTTGCCATGAGACGGTCACTGAAGGCCCTTATCTTTCTGAGAGGTTCCTGCAGGTCATGTGACGCTATGAACAGAAACTCCTGCAGCTCCTGATTTTTTCTTTCAAGGCTCTCGTTTATCCTTACCAGTTCCTCCTCGGCTCTGTTTCTCTCGGCTATCTCCTGCTCAAGATGCTGGTTCATCAGAGCCAACTCATCGGTCCTTTCCCTTATCTTTACTTCGAGGTCATTATGAGAGCTCATCAGGAGCTCCTGGGCGGCCTTTATCTCCGTGATATCCTGAGCAACGAAGACAACTCCATCAAACCCCTGGTCCTCTTCGGTCATCCCTGAAGCGGACATTAGTACCGCCAGTTCCCTGCCATCCTTCTTCAGCAACGTAGTCTCGATCGATTCCACTGGTGTTGTAAATATGCTGTCTGCAAAATCCTCCCAGCGCTGATCCCCTGCAAAGACGTATGAAATGTGTCTCCCTTTGAGCTCCTGCTCGGAAAAGCCGAGAATCTGGCATGCTGCCTGATTTACCCGGACGATTTCCATATATCTGTCCGTTACGAACAGCGCATTCATCATCGAACGGATTATCTCTTCCGTATAAACCTTCTCCCTCATGAGGGAGTCACGGAACTCTTCCAGCCTGTCAATCATGCTGTTGAAGGATTTTGCAAGCGAGCCAATCTCATCCGAAGTCACTACATCCACGTGTGTAGAAAAATCTCCGGCAGCAACCTGACGCGCCGACCTCGCAAGCATCCTGACCGGCCTGATTATATCTCTCGAAATAAGAGGAGATGCCATGAAGCCTATGACCATGATCCCCAGGAATATGTACACCATCAACACGAGCATCCTGTTCGGTCCATAGGTGAATTCAGAATATGACATCCCTGCAAGAACAACAATGCCCGCCTCAGGGGCATTCGCACTTGCTACGAGACAATCAATGCCGAACATATCCGTCCGTGCGAACGTCTCCTCGCCGGAAAAAAACCTCTTTATCTGCCTTCCCGCGGAACTCCTTGTCAGTTTCGGGATGAAACCCTCGGAATGTGCTGCTACCCTGCCATCGCTGCTTACCAGTGAAAAAAAGACAGGGTCTTTGTCCTTGAACGAGGTCAGAATTCCATTTAAGTCGCTCAATGGAATCTCTCCATAGAGCACCCCCTGAAAAGATTTCCCGCCGTCGGAGTAGCTGGCCATGGCCATCGCTATTACATGCTCTTTCAAATCCGCGCTCTTCTCAGCCTTGAATATCACCACTTGATTTTTGTGACGCATGGCTTCCTCGAAGATTGCCGACTTGCTGAAGTCACGGAAGCTGTATGACGGCTCACCGTCTATCGTCTTGATCTCCTCTTCACCATATTCATTCAGCAGGCTGAGAAGTCTGAACTCGCCGTTGAGTTCCACGAAATACTTTTGCAGAGAATGCTGTTCATATGTCATCAGATATTCCCTGAATGCGGGATTATCGGGCATCCTCTGAAATATCTCCTTCCTTGATCTCAGTGTCTGTTCAATCGCGCCGGCGAGGTACCTCGCGGCCATTTCGAGCTTAGACCGCTCTGTATTCAGTAGATATTTTTTGATAAGTACATAGCTTGAAACGCCAAGCGCAAGAGAGGTCACAACAAGCATCGCAAAGAACGCCAGTGATATCTTTGTCCTAACAGATCTGATCTTCATAACTGTCTGAGCAGGGGCAACAGCACATCTCTCCTGTCATATCAGGCTTCCACATCCGGTAAAAGCTATAGCTTTATTATTCAGTACCAATTACCAATAGTTATCGGCCGTGAGATCTGTTTACTGTAGAAGTGGCTTTGCTCTAACCTGGATTATTCATTAACCTGGTGAACCGGCGGAGGCATGGCTCAAAAACATATTGAACGCGATGGGATTATTGGAGACGCAGAGCGAGATGCGCGGGATTTTACGAGTTGCAGACTGTATCCGGCGGGGATTCTGCTGAGGTATCGCCAATCTGTTTTTTCGCCACACCTCCGCCGGATTTGTGAATAATGCGGGCTAAGTCATCGTGAATGATTAGCATTTTCCGCTGGTCGCGAATTGCCGGGCGGAGTCAGATATTTTCTTCCATTTCCCAGACGCCGCAGGGACAGATACCCGCGCAGAAACCGCAGCCTATACAGAGGTTTTCATCAACGACATAGGCATAAGCGCCGCTCTTGTCCTCGTTCCGGCTGATAGCGCCATAGTAGCAGGTAGCTTCACACATATGGCAGTCGCGGCATACTCCACAGGACATGCAGCGGTTGGCCTCTTCCTTGGGAGCAAAGGGTTCTCCCTTGCAGACGTCATAATAAGCGGTTTTGATCTTTTCATACGGCACCATGGGTTTCAGAGGCGGCATGTTGTAGGATCTGCCTGAAAGCAGAGCATGCACGGCATCGGCCGCCTTTCTGCCATGACCGATAGCATGGGTGACCAGGCCGAGGCGTGTGGCATCACCAATAGCATATACCCTGGGATTGGATGTATGACCAGCCTCATCGGCAACGATCCACCCATTCTTGTCCGTGTGTACGGAAGGCGGAAGAAATTCGGTCTTGGGGATATCTCCGATGGAGACAACCACAAGGTCGGCCTTCATACTGGTGCCGTCATTGAAGTATATTCTGTTTTCTTTCTTGACATATTTTTCGGTAAATTTCGGCCAGAGAAGTCTGGTGCCCAGCGACCGGGCAATCTCCAGTTCCTTTCCAAAGGCTGCGGGTTTCTGTATGTCAACAGCGGTGACCTCCTTCGCCCCGCAACGGTATGCCTCGGCAGCAACGTCCATGCCCACATTCCCGGCTCCGATAATGATCACACTCTTACCCTTCAAAGCCGGCAGACTGCCGGTATTAACGCCTCTAAGAAAATCATATGCCGATACCGTATCCTCCATTCCGGGTATTTTCATCATCCTCGGTTTGTGAGCGCCGCAGGCCACGATCACCACATCATGTTCCTTGTATATCCGGTCAAAGAGTTTTCTGTCCACCCTGGCCCCGAGATGTACGTTAACCCCTATCTCACTGAAACGGTCAAGCTCCTTCTGGAGAACCTGCCGGGGCAACCTCTCCCGTGGAATGCACAACTCGAGTTTTCCGCCAAGCTTGTCTTCAGCCTCGTACAGGTCTACTACATGTCCCTTCAGACCGAGCTGCCACGCAGCGGACAGGCCGCCCGGACCGCCCCCGATCACCGCAACATTCTTTCCTGTAGACGGCATAGGCTTCGGCGCCTTTACATCGAGGCTCGCCCGGCCCATCTCCTTGATGTTGTACGGTGTATCCACTATTCCCCTCGTGCATGACTGCATGCAGAGGTTGGGGCAAATCTCACCGCAGACAGAAGCGGGAAGCGGACTGTATTGCAGTACGAGTTCCAGTGCATCGTGAAGGCGATCGGCTCGAATCAATTGTGCGCGCTTCTGGGATGGTATGCCGGATGGACAGGAATACTCACAGGGCGGTGAGTATTTATAATTGTTCCATACCGGTTTGAAGCGCCTGTCCTGCCCGGTGGTTACATAGGGAAGAACCGTCATCGGATGATTCAGATATTCTGCAAAGATACCGCCCTGTCCAACCCCTTTTTCCCAAATATCCGAACGGAACTGCCCGATTGTCATCTTGAACGGTCTCCGCCTTGCCCTCTCCTGTGCAGTATATGGGACAAGCTTCTTCCAGTCCGATGGAGCGCTGGTCAGCTCAGCATAATACTCCGACCGTTTAATGGCTTTCAGATAGGTCTTCATGTTCTTCACAAGCCACTTCCAGTCCTGATCCGTCAGTTCCATAAGCTGAACGTCCGATTCACTGTAACCTTTGATAGGCCCCCTGAAGTATATGACGCCGCCGACCATGCCCACGCAGGGTCTGTACCCGAGAATATTGTCAGGATTTCTCGGATTTACACCACATACAACAGCGATACCGCCTGCCTTGAACTCGGCAAATGTATCTCCCACGTCTCTGAAATACCACGATTCCGGCGGATCGAATTTCGGATTGTGCTTTGTCATGGTATCACAGCGTGCACCACCGCCGCCCTGAACATAAAGCTTGCCCTGGGCGACCGCGTTGTGGGCGCCGTTTGTTACGTCACCGAGCACGGTAATGGTCGCCCCGCAGTTGATCCAGCCGACGTCATCTGAAGCGCTCCCGTTCACGACGATCTCCGTACCGAACATGCCCATGCTGCCAAGGCGCTGCCCTACGGGACCTTCAACTGTAACCTTGACCTTCTCGCCACGCGGCCATATACGGCCGCCTATCCCGTGCTGTCCGTTGGCTATGACGTGAAGCTTACGCGCTCCGTTCCGGACGGCCTCCTGGATCTCCTCTTCGAGAATCCTTGAAGGGACACGCTTGCCTTTGACCATCCCTTTTATAACCACTTTTTTCTTCATTAATTTTTATCTTTGATCTTTTATTTTTGATCTTCTATTTTTTTTAACAGGCATAGCTTATCTTCAGCCTCTCCGCCACCGCCGGGTCATCCGCGCTGATTCCGTCGGACATGCCGATCGGCAGTTCGGTGCTCCTTCCCATCGGAGCGAATATCTTCTTCAGTTCCGTATCCACGGATTTAAATACCTCTACCACTCTCTCGGCCACCCTGTCGGGATCGAGCCTCCTGTAAAGCCTGGGGTCCTGCGTAGTTATTCCACGCGGGCACTTGCCGAGGTTACAGACATTGCATCTGTTGTACTCATCCCCGAAACATCCTGCTGCTGACTGCATTATGTACTTGCCTATCGAGACGGCAGATGCCCCGAGCATTATCAGGGCTGCGGCATTGGCCGCAAGATTACCCTTCTTGCCCGCACCGCCGGCGGCAATAAGGGGGAGTTCGTTCTGTTTGCCCTGCGCCACGAGGTCCAGATAACATTCCCTGACATTGGATGCTATCGGATGCCCCATGCTGTCCATCGACACGGTGTATGCAGCGCCTGTCCCGCCGTCATCGCCGTCTATCGACAGGGCCGCTGCATAGGGATTTCTTACGAGATTATTCAGCACCGCCTTTGCGGTTCTGCTGCCCGAAATCTTCGGATAAACCGGGACCCTGAATCCCCATGCCATCGACATCGACTGTATCATCTTTGCGACAGACTCCTCGATAGAGTATTTAGTCTGATGAGTCGGCGGAGACGGCAGATCAACTCCCATAGGCACGCCTCTGATCTCGGAGATCAGCTTCAGGACCTTATGTGCCATCAGCAGTCCGCCATCACCCGGCTTGGCTCCCTGACCGTACTTGATTTCTATCGCACAGGGGTCTTCTACCATATGCGGAATCGCCCTTACAATCTCGTCCCAGCCGAAATATCCCGAGGCAATCTGGGGGATGAAATATTTTATGAAACGCGACCGGAGCAGCCTCTGCGGCATACCACCCTCGCCCGAGCACATCACGACCGGCATGCCTTCGACTTCATTCAGATAAGTTATGCCCATTGCGAGGCCCTCCCACATGTTGGGTGAGAGTGCGCCGATGGACATGCTGCCGATCATGATCGGATAGATCTCCCGGACCGGCGGAATAAACTTGCCCGATTTGGGGTTCAACTCCAGCTTGCCGTTGACTACCTGAACCGGCAGTTCGTCGGCAGGCAGGATCCGGCCGAGATATGTCCTTATGCGGAATTCGTGTCGTCCGGCATCCAGTGCCGGATCTGTAAGCATCGATATCCTTGTAAACCTGAGTCTGTCGAGAGTAGACGGTGCAGGGTCGTTTCTCCTTCCGCCACGCCGGTAGGGGTGCCCACCCCTGTTCTTGTGAAACGGGAATTTGTGCTGTACATTGTATTCAGGCTCTATAGCCTCGTTGGGACACACGAGGGTACATGTTGCGCACCCAATACAGTAGCGGTTTATTTCATTTGACTGTTTGACGATGGTAACGACCCGGCGTACCGACGAGGGCTCGGGCATAGGCCCTTCGGACTGAAGAACACGCTGAACAATCACCGCGGGCTCTATGGCAAACATCGGACAGACCGCCGTGCAGCGGCCGCAACGCTTGCACCTGTCGTCCCTCCACCTGACTATATAGGGGAAGTCCTTCAAAGAAAGCTGGTGATTGTTATCTAACCGTGCAGCTGGTTCCATACCTTGACCTCCTGTGCCCCCGGTTCAACTATAACCATATCGTACTTCATGGGGAACACATCATTTTCCCTGTCTCTGCCGGGCACCACACTGTCGAGACCGCACTCCTCGGACATGAGTCCGATCTTGCCTTTTGCTCCTCCGACCACTCCCGGCCGCAGTTTCTTGGCATCCTGCAGCATAAAGCATGTCCCGTCAGGGGTAAATCCTATAACACAGTTCGGGCCGTCAATACACAGCGGCCTCAATGATATTTTCAGAAATCTGACCGCATCCCTGTCAGGACGGCCGTCTATTTCTTCCTGCTTCAGCGGTGTGACCACATCCTTGTAATATTGAAGGGGATAGCCGAGACGCTTGCATGTATAGTGCAGTATGTGGCAGAAGACCTCACTGTCGCTGTTGTATCCTATATATCCGGGGAATCCCCTGCCGGCAAGAAACTCCCTTATGGGAATAAATGCCGTGTTCTCGCCGTTGGTCATCGTTCCGTATCCCTGTATGAAAAATGGATGACAGGCGTAGAGGTTTATCGCATAGTTTGTATTCTGTCTGCCCTGGGCGAATATGATCCTGGCCGAAAGTGATGATTTCTCAAGTCCGAAGAATTCACCCAGTTGCAGCGGATCCCCCACCTCCTTCAGTGCCAGGATATCCGGATAGAAGGAGAACACGATGATAGACTCATCCGCCTCACCAAGTTTTCTCAGCGCAAGTCTCGTTTTGAGCAACAGATCGTCCTTCTCTTCCTGGGAACGGTCCCTGTACATGTCGGGGTAATCATATACGCGGGCAAAATAATAATCCCTGGCGACAATACCCCTGACAGGCTTCGTCTTTGGGGTCCATGTGTACTTGAGCTTGAAACCGGCCTTGTTCATATAGTCGTCGAGTGTTTTGACTCCGGATTCCGAGCATATACCGGAGAGAATGGGAAAATCCTTGAGTTCCGCAAACTCTCCTCCAAGGCCCTTGAGAATCAGACCCATGCCGGAGCCGTCATGTCCTTCCTTCATCGTCTCCAGCGCCATGATATTCTCAAGCGGAGAGAAATATTCACTCGATGTAATTGCCGCTAACCTGCACATTTTTTTAACAAAACAGTCTTACAGATTTAACTGGAGGAAATCCGGAGACGCCTGGTTTTCTTAGCACTCAACGGATTCACCATGGGATGGCCGATGTCATCCGAATGATAATAATAACAATTACTATAAATCTTTGTAAACATGTTGAAACAGTTATAAGATGAAACCTAACCTGCTTTATTCATAAACCCGGCGGAGGTGTGGCGAAAGAATGCGGGATAAGTGGTAAAAGGGGTAGGTGGTAAGGGGTAAGTAGGTGGAATAAAATTTTTTTAATAATTAACTTCCTTTCACTTACCTCTTAACTCATAACTCTTAACTCTTCTTTTACCTATCTCTTACCCTCTCCAGTATCGCACCCTTCCGACATCGACATGGACAAACTTCGAGGATGGATAATAGCCTACACCGCCTATTCTCAACTCGGTTGCAGCACGCCTTACATCTTCAAGGCTGCATCCCGGAAGATTTATGTCCACAGCCTTGCCGTACATATGCAGGCTGTTCCGGGCCGCGCCTCTGTTACGCCTTGCAAGCATGGCATTATGCCACGGCGTCCGGTATCCTGACACAAGATCAAAGGGAGCATCGCAGCGCAACTTTCGCCGGACAGCGTACAACAGGTCAAGCAGTTGAACATCTATAGGCCTTTCCTTTCCGTAGCGGACATCGCGCATAATATAATTTATCCGTTCCAGTCCCTCTGTCCGGTACCTTCCGTCTTCCCAATAGACTTCATTCACATATTCATCAGTGTAAATATTGTAAAAAGAGAGGGACCGTCTTGAGGTGAGAAAAGGGGCTATGGCGGCTATGACGTGTGAAGGGATGACAGAGGTGGCGGCCAGGGTGATACCCATCGCAAGAAACCTACGCCGGCTGATATCTGTTTTCTGCAGTCTTGCTTCCTCCGGTTCTTTGCGGACCGTCCTATGTTCAAAACCGGCAAATTATAACACTTAATCCTGGATTCTATCAAGAGAAAAATGCCTGAACTCATGCCCCCCCGAATCCCGGGATCCTTTCCGGTCATGAAATTGGAGAAGAACCGAAAAAATTCCGAACGATTGAGTATAATTTATAAATACCCTGAACTTAAAAAGGAGAGAACACTGAAAAAGATAAAACAGATAGTGTCCGATGAGCTGTTTGAATGGATCAGGGAAATAAGGCGTACTATTCACCAGTACCCGGAACTTGCCTACAAAGAGGAAAAGACAGCCGAATATATATCATCCTGTCTCAGGAAACTCGATATCAAACACAAAACCGGCATTGCCCGTACCGGAATAGTCGCAAGGTTTGGCAACAGGGGGAATGCCCCTACGATCGCACTGCGCGCGGATATGGACGCGCTTCCTATTACGGAAGACACGAGCCTGCCGTTCGCCTCTCAGAATCCGGGGGTCATGCATGCGTGCGGTCATGACGGCCATGTTGCTATGGTGCTGGGGGCCGCTGCTGTACTGAAAAAGAAGCCGCCAGCCGGGAATATCGTGCTTCTCTTCCAGCCTGCCGAGGAGGGCGAAGGCGGGGCAAAGCCCATGATAGAAGAAGGCGCTCTTGAGGGAGTCGATGTGATCTTTGGCGGTCACATCGAGCGCCACCATGCGGTAGGACAGATCGGGATCAAGACAGGCATTCATACATCATACACCGATGCGTTCGAGATCAGAATAACGGGACGGGGAGGACATGCGGCAAGGCCGCATGAATCGGTGGATGCGGTACTGATAGCAAGCCAGCTCGTAACCAACCTCCAGACGATCATTTCGCATGATGTAGACCCTGTTCATCCGACCGTGCTGACTATCGGCTATATCAGGGGCGGAACTGTATATAACGCCATAGCTGAGAAGGCCGTTCTTAAGGGGACTATAAGGACAACCGATGATGCGGTCAGGGCTCACATTGCCGAAAAGGTCAGAAAGATGGCGTCATCGTATGCCATTCTTCACGATGCAGAAATCAAGGTAGCCATTAAACCGGGATACCCGCCCATAGTCAACGATGAAACCATCTGCAGATATGCTTTTCAGGTAGCGGAAAAACTTGTGGGAAAGAAAAACACTGTAGCCCTGCTGCATCCCAGCCTTGGTGGTGAGGACTTTTCCTATTTCCTCCAGCATGTGCCGGGATGCTTCGTCAGATTCGGGGCTGCAAAGGATGGTTACGAAATGGTCGCCTCACACAGCCCTCAGTTTGACTTCGATGAAGAAGTTCTCCGGGTCGGAGCTGCATATCTGTCAGAACTTGTCAGATTTACTATCAAGAAAATCAGGGGGAAATAGCCATTGCAGAAGATTCCATTCAACCGGTCACCCGAGCCTACAATCGGGGTCGAGCTTGAGATCCAGATTATCGATCCCGAGACGTATGAACTGAAATCATTAGCCCCGGACATACTGAAGATGGTCCCCGAATCTCTGAAGGAACGGATCAAGCCTGAGTTCCTGCAGTCAATGGTGGAGATCAACACGGGCATCTGTGCATCTGTAGCAGAAGTTGAACAGGATATCAGACAGACATGGGATGTGCTCAACGAGATAGCTACAGGAGCAGGCGGTATGCTCTATGCTGCGAGCCTGCACCCTTTTTCTATCGCTTCTGATCAGGAAGTCTCGAATCATCCGAGATACCAGCGTATCATGAACGAACTTCAGATGGTGGGAAGGCGCTTTATCAGTCAGGGCCTGCATGTTCATATAGGCGTCGATGACGAAGAGAAGGCCGTGAAGATTAACAACAACATGAGAATATACCTCCCGGTGCTGCTTGCACTGACAACATCATCTCCGTTCTTCGAGTCCGTAGATACCGGCCTGATGTCGTACCGGGCGAAGCTGTTCGAAGCCCTTCCACTGGCCGGTATGCCCGATTTTCTCGGAGACTGGGAGGATTTCAGCAACCTCATCCATCTTCTCAGGAAGAGCAGCGTGATAGACTCGGTCAAGGATATATGGTGGGACGTCCGCCCCCACCCCGACTTCGGCACCATCGAGGTAAGAATATGTGACCTGCCATCATCTCTGAGGGATATCCTTGGCATTACCGCCCTGATACAGGCCCTTGTTGTGGCCATAGAAGAACAGTACGAAAATCCCGAACCTCACATTCAGATTCTGCGGTCAAACAAGTGGCAGGCTGCGAGATACGGACTTGAAGGGCTTTATGTAGATCCGTTCTTTGCGCATAAATATACTATGAAAGAAGCAGCCATCAATCTCTGCCGCCATGTAAGGCCGGTTGCGGAGCAACTGAATTCTACAGATTATCTCGATGAGGTTCCCGCCATATTCAACCGCGGCACAAGTGCACACAGACAGAAACGTCTTTACCTGGAAAGCGGTGGAAACTTCCGTGACCTGATCCGAAAGATTCAGGAGCTCTTTCTTGCATGAAAGGTGCCGTAGCAACAGGCCATCCACTGACCTCGGAGGCTGCAGCCCGTATCCTGCGCAAGGGTGGCAATGCGTTTGACGCCGCTGTTGCGGCGGGGTTCGCATCCGTTGTTGTCGAGCCTACTCTGACCAGCTTCGGAGGAGGCGGCTTCCTCCTTGCCCATATCGCAGACAGAGGGGAGGATATCCTGTTCGACTTTTTTGTCAACACTCCCGGCATGGGACGCAGGGGGGGTACTCCGCCGTCCATGATGCCGGTCGAGATAAAGTTCCCAGGCTGCAGTCAGATATTTCATACGGGATATGCCTCTGTTGCGGTCCCCGGCACGCTCAAGGGTTTTCTGCATCTTCACGAGAGGCTCTGTACACTGCCACTTGAAGATTTAGTGGAACCTGCCATGACACTCCTTAAAGAAGGCGTCAAGGTAAATGAACGGCAGGCCATATTTCTCGGCCTCCTTGAGCCTATCATGACATTCTCGGATTACGGAAAAGAGATATTCATGAAAAACGGCGTATATGCATCAAATGGAGATACTCTGTACAATCCTGATCTCCTGTCCTTTTTTGAAGCCATGCTCCGGGGAGACGCTGACATATATTCCGGAGAGGCAGCAGACGCTCTCATTGCGGAAATGCAAAACAGCAACGGCCTGATAACGGAAACGGACCTTTCCTGTTATAGCGTAATAGAACGGACACCCCTGCATATCAGGTACGGGGAACGGGAAATCATCACAAACCCTCCCCCATCCCTCGGCGGCATTAAACTGAAACTGTCACTCGAAATATTGAACGGGACCGGGACAGGCTCACAGCTTCAGGACCCCCTGAAATACTGGGTTACGCTTGCGGAAGTCATGAAGATGATCTATCTTCTCAGGCCCGGAGAAGGGGATCAGGAAAGTATCGAATTGCATGAAATAATAAAAGGCATCCAGAAGGATACGGCGCGCAGGCTTTCAATATCATCAAGGGGCACGACCCATATCAGCATAATCGATGAATACGGCAATGCCGCTTCGATGACGACTTCAAACGGTTCCGGTTCCGGCTGTTATATCCCGGGAACAGGAATCATGCTTAACAACATGATGGGAGAAGACGACCTCCACCCCGGCGGCTTCTTCTCATCGCCTCCCGGGCAGCGTGTATCATCAATGATGCTCCCGACCATCGTCACTCATAACGGCAAAGTGGAGTATGTGATGGGCAGCGGCGGAAGCAAGAGGATAAGATCTGCCATCCTTCAGGCGACGATGAACCTGCTCAATGCAGGCATGACCATCAGGGATGCTGTTGAGTCTCCACGAATCCATTTTGAAGATAACACCCTGCATGCTGAACCCGGCATCCCTGAAGCTGCACTCTCTGTCATCAGGCAGAGCTTCAATCTTAAACGCTGGAAGGTCAAGGACATGTATTTCGGAGGAGTTCACTGTGTGGGATCGGATATGCAGGGATGGGGAGATTCCAGACGCGGCGGAAGCTTCATTGCTTCGACTTAATCCCGGCTCAGGAGACCTCCGGAATACACCCTGTGCCGGGCAGGAAGTATTATAAGGAATTTTAATAATATAATTCTTCCTTGACAAAGTAATGACCAGCTATTAAAATTTAAAATCTTTTTTGCTTCCAACATCCCTACACCAGGAGGTACATAATGAAATTAGCTGTCTTTGTAAGTGATTACAGAATCACTGTTGATACCCTCGAACGTCTCAAACCGGAAAAACTGGGTGTAATACTCGTCCAGAACGGGGTTTATCATGCTGCAGTGAAAGAGAATGGAAAAACATCGCCGGTGCTCGACACTGCCGGTGAACTGTACGCCCTGTCGGAAGACCTTGAGACAAGAGGCATCGATCCGTCAAAGGTCGACAGCAAAGTGAAGGTTGTAACTTACGGTGATGTTGTAGATCTTATTTTTAACGATTACGAAAAAACAGCTTGGTTATAGGAGGAAGTAAGCAATGGGTAAACTTACGATCGGTTGTTTTGCCTCACTTGTCGGCTCGATGAATCTCGACTTCGCGGTCAAGCTCTCAAAGGCGGCAATAGAAAAGGGCCACAAGGTGGACCTCTGGGTATCCGGAAACGGCACAATGCTCTCGATAGAAAAGCAGCGTGCTTTCAAGGATTATTCCTACCTTCAGAAAACGGTTGAAGAGCTGATTCAGAAGGGCCTCACGATTACGGCGTGTGAAGCGTGCGCGGAAGCGAGAGGTTACAACAAAGACAATACCATGGAAGGTTTTCAGAGATTCAGCATGGACTGGTACCTTGCAAGCACATTCAACGCCGACAGGGTACTTCATATAGGAGGTGAATAAAAAATGGCCACTACCAAACTCGGATTCGTAGTTCAGAGACCACCATACAAGAGTGAAAATCCAAAACTGGCGCTTACACATGCCATCGCGACTCAGAGCGTTGAGATATATCTGGAAGACGGGGACCTCGTCACCGCTGATATAGCTTTCGTTGGCGACGGGGTGCTGAACTGCATCAAGAACCAGAAGGCGATGGATCACTACGATCTTACGAGTACCGAGCAGCATATAAAAATGGCTCTACTGCTCGATCTGAATATCCTGGTCTGCAAGGAAGATCTCGAGCGTTTCGGTCTGACCGAAGATGATATAGTAATCGACGCCGAAGAGTTCGGCGCTGATCTGACTGTAAATGTCGTACCTTATGAAGAAATCTCGAAGATGATGGAAGATATGAATCATCTCCTGTTCTTCTAAAACAATACATTAAAGGGAGGTAGCAATGTCTGAGCTCAGATCACAGGAACCGACTCAAGTCCTCGATGTCCTCGGCCGGGTATGCCCCTATCCGCTCGTCATAACCAAGAAGACGATGGAGAAGGCTCCGGGCGGTACTCTGCTGAAGGTCCTCTGCGATGCACCCGCATCAGCAGAAGACACAATCCCGAAATACTGTGAAAAGCAGGGTTTCGAATGTGACATCGTAAAGGTAGAAGATAAGGGTTACTGGGAAATCTACATCAAGAAAAACTGATACGATTCACCAAGAGAAGCGCATAAAAAAAGCGTCCCGTTTATTCGGGACGCTTTTTTTGTTTTTTTAATAGCTGGCAGAGTTACAGCTCTGTAACGGTAATCGCACCCTGCGGACATGATTCAACACATGTCAGGCAGTTTGCACAGTCCGAAGCCTGATAGGGGTCGGACTTGCCATCTGAAAGCTGGAATACCTCAGACGGACAGAGATTTACACACTCCTCACAACCGTCACATTTTTCGGTATCAACCTGAACATCCATCATAATGTCGACTTCCTCCTTTTTGAATGGGATAGCAAGAGTTGAGTTAGAAACTTTCTAATTATACCGCATCGAAAAAATTATTTTCAATTAAATTTAGCTTATGATCAGAAAATAAATTTTTATAGCACAGGTGAGTGTAGCCCGGACGCCTTCGTCACAGGCGCGTGTCATTGCGAGGCGAAGCCGAAGCAATCCCAATCCCCGGGATCGCCGCGCTCACTTACAACATACCACTTACCCCTTAACTCTATACTCTAAACGCTGACATTCGCCACACCTCCCCGGGATTTATGAATTATCCTGGCTATATATGTTATCCTTCTAATGTCGGTTCAGGGCTGATGGGGATTTTATGAAATACAGCGGAATAAACCATATAGCCCTTGTTACAAGGGACATGGACATGACAATCAGATTCTGGAGGGACCTGCTTGGGATGAGGCTCATCGCGGGGATCGGCGGGAACAATTCCAGGCAATACTTTTTTGAGATAGCACCCGGCTGCCTGGTCTCGTTCTTTGAGTGGCCGGGGGTCGAACCCGTACCCGACAGGGACCCTGGCACTCCGGTAAAGGGACCTTTCATATTCGACCATCTGTGCATGGAGGTGGGTTGCCTTGATGAACTATGGTCGCTCAAGGAGAGGCTCGAAGCGGCTGATGTCTGGACGTCGGAACTCCTCGACAACGGATTCATATATTCCGTATTCTCCACCGATCCTAACAACATTCAGCTCGAATTCTGCTGCCCCGTCGAAGGGGTAGATATCTCCCGCGATGCGCGTATCGCCGATCCCCGCGTCTCCGGGGCGGCTCAGGAGGGTGCAGGCCCTCAACCGGGCATCTGGCCCGATGTCGCCAAACCGGCACCGCCGGAGGAAAGAAAAATATATCCCGGATCATTAAAGGAGATCGTCAAACATGAGTGATTCTGAAGAACGGGTACTCAGGCCTGAAAATCTTTTTGGCCAGTTTCTGATAAACGAAGGGCTGGTCAGTGAAACCGATGTCCTCGAGGCCCTGAACATCCAGAAAAAGCAGACACCCCAGATCGGAGAGCTTGCCGTCAGGTACAACATGCTTTCGATGCGTCAGGTCTTCACCGTGCTGAACGAACAGGTGGGCACAACAAAGCGCTTCGGGCAGATCGCTGTAGAACTCGGCTTCCTTTCCCCTGAGTCGGTAGATAGCCTCCTGCGAATACAGCTCGACAGCAGGCCCAAGATTGGCGAGATACTCGTAGAGATGGGAAAGATGACAGCCGCGCAACTCGATGCCGCGCTGGCAAAGTATCATTCAGAATCCTCCCAGAGATAAAAAAAACCGCACCGGGTATTGAGCGACGCCGGTGCGGTTCTGATTCAGTTCAGATCAATACTCCGACTTTGCCGTCCCGAGTTCCTCCCTTACGGAAATCGCCACCTTGTAAAGTATGGTCAGAACAAGAA
>CAZZGC010000009.1:0-29819 GCA_964653915.1 uncultured Thermodesulfovibrio sp. | reverse complement strand
ACCCCCGAATGCCAGGACCAAAACCTGGTGTCTTAGCCGCTTGACGACGCCCCAATAATTCGTGAAAGCGCATTTCATTCAGTAAGCAGCCTCGATAATATTTTATACCGCGGCCATGCCGCTTTATGTAACAAAATTCAGGTGGTCAGGGTCTCCACAGCAGCGGTCCAGTGGCCGGGAAAATCTTCTGCGGCCTCAGCTGCCTGCATCCTGTCCCTGAAAACTCCGAATACCGTCGGCCCACTGCCTGTCATCAGTGCAAACTCCGCTCCCCTATCGAGCAGTTGCCTTTTGATTTCAGCAATGACAGGGAAGCGATCAATGGTGACCGATTCTAAATCATTTGAAAGAATGCCGGCCAAATCTCTGATTCCGGCATTCTCATATCTTCCGATGAAAAACTCAATATTATCCAATCTTGCATCATTTTTTGTCAACTCCGGGCGACTTCCCGATAATCGTCCGGCAGTTCCGGAATACTCGCCATAGACCCAGGCTGTCGACACCGAGACCCGCGGCTTGACAAGCAGCAGATGTGCCTTTTTCGGACGCACAAGAGGTATGATTTTTTCGCCCCGGCCATGCGCAAAGGCAGCCGGCCCATATATGAAAAACGGTACGTCCGAACCGATCTCCGCTCCGACCTCTGCAAGTTCATCCTTCGACAGGTTGAGTCCCCAGAGTTTATTAAGTCCCTTAAGCACGGAAGCGGCATCGCTGCTGCCGCCGCCGAGACCGGCACCGGATGGAATCACCTTGTTAAGCCTGATGGAAACGCCGGCAGTGACACCATATTTCTCCCTGACCAGAAGTGCCGTTCTGTAAACAAGGTTTTCCTCCATAGGTATATCCAGAGAACATTCCAGGCATATCTCTTCAGATCCGGAAAGTTCGACAGAGTCATAGAGCGAGACTTTCTGCATCAATGTGCGGATCTCATGATAACCGTCGCTCCTTTTACCGTCTATTTCCAGAAACCAGTTGATCTTGGCAGGGGACTTCAGGCTTATCATTTTGAGGTCTCGATTCGTATCTGTATACGCCGGGATTATCGGCGGGATGCCCCGTTGCTTTGAAGATTCTCTATCTTTCTCCGGATTCTCTCTTCAAGTCCCTTTTCTTTACCGTCATATTCAAGGGACTTCTTCCACGCCTTGACAGCGTCCTCCGTCTTTTCAAGCTTTATATAGACATCACCGAGGTGTTCGAAAATTACCGGATCATCTTTCTCCAGTTCAACCGCCTTGCGTATCTCCGCCAACGCTTCGCTGTACATGCCCTTCTTGTAATATACCCATCCAAGACTGTCACGGATATAGCCGCTGTCAGGGGAAAGGCTCACCGCCTTCTTAATGAGTTCGAGAGCCTCGTCAAGGTGTATCCCCCTGTCGGCATACGAATAGCCGAGATAATTGAGAGCCTCCACATGATCCGGGTTTATGTCCAGCGCCTTCTTCAGCCACTCTACCATGCTGTCGAAACGGTTCATTTTTTCATATAGAACCGCTATATTAAAGCATACCTCATCGTTTTCAGGCGCTATCTTCAGGGCCTTCTTGAAAATCTCCTCCGCCTTTTCATAATCTTTTTTCTGAATATAAAGCTCGCCGTAATAGATCAGGACGTCAACGTTGTCGGGCATCTTCTCTGCAAGTATCTCAAACTGCTCTATCGCGTCATCATAGCGCTTCATCACACCAAGAAGTTTTCCGAGCAGGTATCTCGCATTGTTATTTCCGGGATCAGCTTCAACAATCTTTCTGACCTCTTCCTCTGCCTTCTCGAACTGTTTGCTGTCCACATACATATTAGCCAACATCCCGATCAGCCTGATGTTGCCGGGCTCCGCCTTAAGAACCTCCGAAAGCTGCTCAATAACCTTACGGACCTCGCCCTTCTTGAAGTAGAGAACCGCAAGCCTCTTTCTTATCTCGTTGTTACGGGGGCTAAGCATAACTGCACTCTCATAGTTCTTCACCGCTCTGTCCAGATCTCCGGTTGCTTCATATGCCACCCCGAGCAAAGAATAGGAGTCAAGCATAGATGAGTCGAGCTTGACAACCTCCTCAAGCTCGGCAATAGCCGCCTTGAATTTTTTCTGCTCCAGATATATCCGGCCGAGATAGTAGCGCGCCATAATATTGTAAGGCTCCTTTTTGAGCACATCCCTGAGAGTCTCAACGGCGCTGTCGAACTGTTTACTGACTGTGTACAGATACGCAAGATGGATGCGGATTCTCGAGTCTTCCGGAGACAGATCAACCAGCTTTTCATACATCCTTATCGCCTGATCGTATTTCTTGCTGCCTGTGTACAAACTCGCCAGAAGGGATATGGCAGGCTCGTAGTCCTCATCTCTGGCTATAACCTGTTCCGCCGTCTCGATCGCCTTTTCCATTTCACCCATGCTTGAATATACCTTGCTGATCTCGGTCTTCAGATAAGCTGATTCCGGATCCTCACGGAGTGCAAGCCTGAGGTTGCGGAGCGCTTCCTCCCAGTCGGCATCCATCTCGGCCTCAGCAGCAAGGATGTAATAAAGATAGGCGTCTTCCGAAACTTCCCTCTCTCCGCCCCTGAGCGCAGGGGCACAGGATATGAGCACAATAAGAGACAGAAGTACACCTGTCTTCCTGAGGAATGAAACCATGGAAATATTATGTCACAAAATTATCGGTATTAACAATCCGTAAGTTAAAGTTATAAGTTTGGAGTTAAGTCAATGGAAACAAATTTAATTAAACAGATTCCCTGTCATATACCTCATACGACTTGCCTCTTATATCCAATATTGTTGCCAAAGAATTATACGAAATGATAAAGTTATCAGAATCGTTTAGCGCGCTTTTATATGATGAAAAAAATTTTTGACAGATTCGGCCAAACAGGGATCCTGGTTATCGGTGATCTCATGGTAGATCAGTACGTCTGGGGCAAGGTCAGCAGGATATCACCGGAGGCCCCTGTACCGGTAGTGGAAGTCACCAAAGAAAACCTCCTTCTCGGCGGAGCTGCCAACGTGGCCCATAACGTGCAGTCTCTCGGCGGCAAGGTGTTCATTGCAGGCGTGACAGGCAGAGACGAAACCGGCAAGATACTTGTCAACAAGCTCAAAGAAAGCGGTCTCGACATAGACGGGATCGTTATCGACGGAGACAGACCCACAACGGTCAAGACACGTGTTATAGCGCACAGCCAGCAGGTGGTGCGCTTTGACAGAGAGGTGAAGGATGAGATCAGAGGACCGGTCCTGTCGATGATAATTGATTATGTAAGAATGCGGCTTCCCGAGATAGGTGGGATAATAATATCCGACTACGCAAAAGGATTGATTACACGCCGGCTTGTCAGAAAGGTGCTTGAGGTAACCGCAGGGAAAAAGTTTGTTGCCGCAGACCCCAAGACCGGACATTTCCCCTACTACCGTGATGTGGACCTGATTACTCCGAACACGAGTGAAGCATCATTCGGATCAGGAGTGGAGATAACAGACAAGGTTTCGCTCGAAACAGCCGGGAAAATACTGCTGAAAAAACTACGGGCAGGAGCGGTAATCATCACTCGTGGAGACGAAGGCATGAGCATCTTTGAAAAAAGCGGAAAGATTACGCATATCCCGACATGCGCTCGTGAAGTTTATGACGTAAGCGGCGCCGGTGACACAGTGATCGCGGCTCTCACCCTCTCGAAGGCTGCCGGGGCCGGACTGCCGGAAGCGGCAATGATCGCAAACCATGCAGCCGGCGTGGTTGTGGCGAAGATAGGTACAGCGGTGGCCTCGAAGCAGGAGGTTCTGATGAGCATGAAAAAAAACGGCACGATAACTATAAAGAAAAGCCGAAAAAAGGAGTAAACTGATGAGACTTGCGGAAAGAACAAAGGCAATTAAGCCCTCGCCTACTCTTGCCATGAACGCAAAGGCGAAGGAGTTGAAGTCCCAAGGCATCGATATAACCAATTTTGGCGTGGGAGAGCCTGACTTTGACACGCCGGACAATATCAAAGAGGCCGCCATAAAGGCGATCCGCGACGGATTCACCAAATATACGCCGGTGGGCGGAATTGACGAGCTGAAGGTCGCTATTACAGAAAAATTCAAAAACGACAACGGGCTGGAATATGAAAAGGAGCAGATTCTGGTCTCCTGCGGAGCCAAGCACAGCCTTTACAACATTGCTGAAGCCCTCTTCGGACGCGGCGATGAGATAATTATTCCTGCGCCTTACTGGGTTACATATCCCGATCAGGTGCTTCTTAATGACGCCACACCGGTGATCATATCTACCGATGAAGACAATAACTTCATGATCCAGCCGGAACAGCTAAGCGAAAAGGTAACTTCCAGAACCAAGGCCCTCATACTCAACAGCCCGTCCAATCCTACCGGACTCGCATATGACAGAAGCAGTCTCGAAAAGATAGCGGAACTGGCTATCAGGCATGACTTCTATATTATATCGGACGAGATATATGAGAAACTAACATACGAAGGCTTCACCCATATAAGCATCGCTTCACTGGACAACGAGATAAAGGAAAGAACAATAGTCGTAAATGGCCTCTCAAAGTCTCACTCCATGACCGGATGGCGAATCGGATTTACGGCAGGTCCGGTCGATATAACAAAGGCGATGACCAACATACAGAGTCAGTCCACCTCAAATCCTACATCTATCGCGCAGAAAGCGGCGGTAGAGGCCCTCACCGGCTCTCAGGACTTCCTGCCAGCTATGCTCAGGGAATTCGACAAGAGACGCCGCTACATGGTGGAACGGCTTAACTCTATATCCGGCATTTCATGCAAAACACCGGTCGGAGCCTTCTACGCGTTCCCGAATATCTCTTCCTGTTTCGGCAGGTCCGCCGGCAACAGGACTATCGCCGACTCGCTTGATATGTCCACATACCTGCTCGAAGAGGCACGTGTCGCCACGGTGCCCGGCGCTGCATTCGGAGATGACAGATTCATCAGACTCTCTTACGCTACATCTATGGAGACCATTAAAAAGGGGCTGGACAGAATAGAGGAAGCGATCGGAAAGCTTTTGTAACCCGGGAACCGGAACGGCGTTATGGCAAAAAGGCCGGGCTATGAGGTATCATAAGTAAATTGATTTACTCTCCGACAGGGTGCAAACATTGATAAAACAGATGAAGATAGAGGGATTGCTGTTTGATCCGAGGAGCAATATGTACATACTGCTCCTTAAGGAGATAAACGGCAACAATACCCTGCCGATATGGATAGGGAAACCTGAAGCCGATTCGATAGCCCTTGCCCTTGGGAAAATCGTTACACCCCGCCCCCTCACACACGACCTGATCAAAAATATTATTCACGGCATAAAGATGAAGGTCACTAGAGTGGTGATCACCGAGATCGTTGACAACACTTATTATGCCGGGGTATACATAGACAAAGGTGACGGTATCGAGATCCCCATAGACTCCAGACCAAGTGACGCCATTGCGGTAGCAATCAGGATTAATGCACCGATCTTTGTTGACGAAAGCGTTATCGAGCGCAAGAATAATGACGAGCTCGAGGACTGGCTCAAAAAATTGAAGCCTGAAGACTTCGGCAATATAATGTAGCCCCTTTGTAATGTTGCGCCTCTGATCTTTCAGTTCCCTTTAAATTTCCAAATCAATTGCGGTAAGATGTTCATTGATGCTTACCAGGACCGAAGGCATAGTACTCAGGACGCAGGAATTCGGAGAAGCGGACCTGATAGTTACCTACCTCACCCCCGACAGGGGTATCGTCAAAGCCTTTGCAAAAAGTCCACGCAGGACAAAGAGCCGGTTCGGCAGCAGCCTGGAACCGCTGACCCATGCCAGGATATCGCTCTGGGGCAAGGAGCAGACAGCGCTGCCCAGGATCACCCAGTCGGACATTGCAAATTCATTCCACCGTGTACGAGAAGACTATGACAGCTTTATAAATGTATCGAAACTGGTGGAAATGATTCTCGCGCTCACCCCTCCGGGAATGGTAAACAAGCAGATCTTTTCGTTCCTGCTTAATGTACTCGAACTTCTGATCGCATTCGATGCGTCCGACAGGAGTTCACTGCACCTCATCACAAGGATCAGGTTCCTCGCCCTCTCGGGATGTGCACCGAGGCTTGCAGGCTGTGGCAGGTGCGGGGCCAAAAGCCATGACTTCTATCCCGACGCCGGAAGCGTTCTCTGTGCAGGCTGCGTCATAAAAAAAGGCGAAGCAGGAAAACCGTTCATGCGGATAAACAGTAAAACGATACAGTTCTATAACCACACTATTGAATGGCCTATCATGAAATCCAACAGGCTCAGGCCGGATGCAGGCACCTTGCAGGCCCTTTCACAGCTCATAGACAGGCATCTGGACTACATGCTTTCCGGAAGGCTGCGCTCTTTGGAGTTCTCTGCTCATGCAGCGAAAGCAAGAGCTTAGCCCGCATTATTCACAAATCCGAAGAAGGTAGCCATGTCTGTGAATGTTCCGGGATGGAAGAAAAGTTCAGGCCTCAAGCAGGACAAACGCTATGCCGTACTCCTTTTCATGGCTCAGTGATACATGGCACCTTTCAATCTTCCTCTCCTCAAGGAAAGATTTTACACCGCCCATGAAAACCATGTAAGGTCTGCCCCTCTCACTGTTGAGCGTCTCCATATCTTTGAGATTGACAGGCACCTCGCCGCCAATAGCCTTGATGACCGCCTCCTTGGCTGCGAACCTGACCGCAAGCGAAGGGAAAGGGTCTTTCTTGCTGAAACAGTAATCTATCTCCTTACGAGTGTAAATGCGTTCAAAGAACCTCATACCCCACTTCTCATGTGCGTCCCTCAGACGCTTAACTGCAACAATGTCTATCCCGATTCCGTATATCATAACCTGAAATCAAGTCTTATGTTATAAGTAGTAAGTTGTAAGTGAGTGGAATAAAAATGTTAATTAATCTCTTTCACTCACCTCATAACCCATACCACCTTAACTCTTGACTCTTAACTTCTTCCCGCCCGGCAAATCACCCGTTTCATTTCCCTGACCGCTTTTTCCATTCCCATATAGATAGACATTGCCACAATGCTGTGGCCTATATAGAGCCCCCTTATTCCACCTATTGCGGCAATGCGTTTAACATTGGATAAATTCAGACCGTGGCCGGCGTTGACCAGGAGTCCGGCATCAAGCCCTGTTTTGACGGCCCTCCTGACGCGCGCAAGCTCGGCCGTTTTTTCCCTGCCGGAGGCATTTGCATACATACCTGTGTGAATCTCGATCATCATTGCCCCCAGTTCACGGGAAGCTGCCACATCGTACGAATCAGGGTTGATAAAGAGACTGACGGGTATTCCGTCCGCCTGTATTGAATCGATCGCCTTTTTTATCTTCTTCCTGCCTTTCCCGAGGTCGAGTCCCCCTTCGGTGGTGAGCTCGGCCCTTTTTTCCGGCACAAGAGTTACCATGTCGGGCTTCACCTTCAGGGCAATGCCGATCATCTCGTCTGTCGCCGCCATCTCAAGGTTAAGTTCAACCCTTACTTTTTTTCTTATCCTCGCAAGATCGCTATCCTGTATATGCCTCCTGTCTTCTCTGAGATGAACTGTGATGCCGTCCGCACCGCCCCTTATTGCCAGGATAGCGGCCTCCAACGGGTCGGGGGCAGAGTCTTTTCTGGCCTCTCTCACCGTAGCTACATGATCCACATTCACACCTAAAAGCATCTCCGGCCTCCTTGCAGATTATTCTGAAAGATCATTGAACATTCAGAAAATTATTATCGGTTCTCTCCGGTCACCTCAAGCCCGATATACCGATTGCCGATTAATTCAATAATAAAAGAAGCAATAACATGGATACGTTAATGAAAGAAAAAGAGCTTTGTCAAGGAATAACCGGTCCCGCCGGGCGATTGACTTAGGAGGGTGCTATCTGTTAATTTACAGCTTAAATTTAATCATTAGGTAATTATCAAGAGGACGAATATATGCCAAAGAAAAGCACCACAAAAAAGGCAGCAACCAAGAAGGCAGCGAAATCATCCGGTAAAACCAAGAAGACGATAACACCGGCAGGTACGTCCAAAAAAAAATCTGCCGCCACGTCAAAAAAGAAAAAAACAGCCGTCAGGAAGATAAAGCTTACAGAAAGAGAAACGCTTATTCAGCAGATCAAGCAGAACCTGATAAATCAGCGGGATGCCCTGCTGAAAGAAGCGGAAGAGACCCTCAGCTCACTCCCTGGAGAACTCAACTTTCCGGATATGGGCGATCAGGCCACAGCCGAAACAGACAGGAATTTCATACTCCGCTTAAGGGACAGGGAAAGAATGCTCCTGAAAAAGATTGAAGAGACGATAGAGCGGATTGACAGAAGCGATTATGGCATCTGTGAAGAATGCGGAAACGAAATAGGCATAAAGAGGCTTGAGGCACGGCCTGTGACAACGCTCTGTATCGACTGCAAAACCCGGCAGGAAGAAGAAGAGAGAATCGCCGAAGGCGGATAAGGCGGTCGGCATACCAAGCGGGGCTCCGCCTTGCTCAGCTAACGGCCGATAACCTACCAGATTACTGATATCCCGCTATACTTCCGGATCCGTTTGTCTTTGCTTGCTATGGGGAATCCATACTCAAGGGCGGTTGCTATAATCATGCAGTCAGCAGGATCACCGCTAAAACCCGCTTCAAGCCGTGTGCTGCGAACCGCGATGCCCGGTGTCAGGGGGACGAGGCGAACACGGGGAAGTTTCAATGCGAGGTTTATCCATATGTCCACATCACGGTCGAGAGTCAGCCGTTTCTTTGAAACCAGCATCGCCACTTCCCAACAGCTAATCGCACAGATGTTGATTACTTCTGAAGAATCTATTGACCGGCGCGCACGTTCAGAGAGCTTTTCTGATGAAGCGGCCCACCATATCCATGCATGAGTATCGAGAAGGATCACTTTGTTGCGTTCCACTGAACATCTACAGGGCTGATGATGTCTCCTTCCTGAAGAATGCTTCCTCTCAGCTTCTCTCTCAGGCTCGTCTCAGATTCTGTTACCGGTGAGACAATTGCCACAGGCTTGCCCCTTTTTGTCACTATTATCGTTTCGTGCTCTTCAGAAACCTCATCAAGAAGGGCAAGGCACTTCTCTTTAAACTTTCCCGCTCCGATAGTTTTCATGATTCTCCTCTCACGACTATGTATATATGACTATAGTCAATTATGCCGCTTCCCTCAATAAATGTCAAGTATTCCGGCGAGTGACAGAGTCAGGACACACCAAGTAAGGCTGAGCCTCGATTACGGGCCTCTGGATTCCTGCATTCCCTGTATTGTAATATAGAATTCCTGCAGAAAGAAATGCCACCGTAGCTCAACTGGCAGAGCATCGCATTCGTAATGCGGAGGTTAGGGGTTCGACTCCCCTCGGTGGCTCCAGAAACCTTCCTCTCAGACCCTTCCGGTCCTGATCAGTTCCTGAAAAAAGGCAGGATCGTCTGCATAACGAAGACCATCTTCAAAAGTGATCCTACCGTCAAGGCACAGCCGGGCTATGCTCTGGTCCATGGCGGAAATATCTTCGGCAGCAACCTGCATGAGGGGACGGAGATTTGAGGTCTTGCCATCTCTGATGAGATTACTCACTCTTGACGAATTGGAGAGCTTTTCAAATGCGGGCACTCTTTCGTGGCCGTCTTTTGCCGGTATAAGCCTCTGGGCAAAAACCAGCAGCAGCATCCCGGAAAGCTGCATTCTGATCTGCGGCACTCTGCTTTCGGGAAATACCCCTGTGATACGGTCAAGTGCTGATAGTGTACCGGCGGCATCCACAGCCCCGATTACAAGGCATCCCGTTTCTGCAGCTGAAAGCGCCATAGAAATACAGTCGGCATCCATCATCTCCTCTATCACTATCACATCGGGGTCCTGCAACTGAATACGCCTGAGCCCGGAGGTAAATGATTCAGTGTCTATCCCGATCTCCCTCTGATTGACGTTACTGCTTCCGTGCCTGTGAAGATATCTTACGGGATTCTCGAATGTAACAATATTGCAACGCCTCCGTGAATTTATCTCGTTGACAAAAGCGGCAAGCGTCGCAGCCTTTCCCTGTGCAGGAAGGGCGGCAATTATAATCAGCCCTCTCTGTTTTATCGCATAATCAGCGAGCCAGGACGGCAGCTTAAGATCATCAAATGACGGGACATTCTCATAAATACGGCTTGCCGCCATGGTAAGAGAGTTTCGCTGACGATAAAGCGTGATCCTGAATCGTCCTTTTTCGGACATCGAAAAAACGAATTCGATATCCCGGCCCCGTTCGAAATCACCAAGCTTTTCAGGAGGGATAAGCTCAAGGGCGAACTCCTTGAGCTGTGCAGCCTGGATGCGTGGCATAGACAGCCTCTTCAGTTCACCATTGATCCTCATGGCCGGCTGTGCCCCTGCAGCAAGATGAAGCGCCGACGCATTGAAGTCCGCAAGCAATCTCAGCAGGGTCTTGATCCCTGGAATGCCTGCACCGGAATATTCATGTCTTTCACTGAGCCTTGCCCCCTGAAACGGTTGATTGCCGTAGCCTTCCTTTTCAAAACTCTCTATGACCCTGTCCATCTGTGAAACAGGCGTTATAAATGGTCTTACCGCACCTCCAACAGAGCGTTCAACTTCATGAATGATCCCTGTATCGCCGGGATCAACCATCGCCAACGACAGGAACTCATCAGTCTTTTCGAACGGCAGCACCCTGTGAGCCTTAACTTGCTCAAAAGGTATGAGTTTCAACACATCCGGAGGGACGTTCAGCTCGAACAGGTTAACAGGGGGTACTCCCTGCTGGCGGCTCAGGACATTCACGAGTGTATCTCCCGCGACGAGACCCATCTCCTGCAGAAGCGAACCGATCCTGCGTCCGCTTGTCATCTGCTTCTCGAGAGCCTTCGTAAGCTGATCATGGGTGATCAGCCCGTAATCAAGAAGCATTTCTCCTATACGTGCCCTCTGCGATTTTTCGGATTGCGGCATGTTAACAATATTATAACCAATCAGGGTTGAATTGTCGAAAAAAATTACACATAGCGGGGCCGGACCTGCTATGAAGAGAGACTCTCGGAAAGTGAGATCCCGGAGAGTTTGCAAATCGCCTCGAAATTACAGATTACAACCATAGGCTGCCCTGAATCTTCCATCACAATGTCGCCCTTTCCATCAAGAGCTACCAGCAGGTCATCCCGCTTTAGGTACGTACCCTCGTAGCCCGCTTCAGCAAGGTCTTTTTTGACCTTATCGAGCAGCGTAATGCTGTGAGCTTCACCTATCAGATTCTGTTCGACCGCACTTGCGAGATCGACCGGTCTGTAGAGGGGTCCCGTCTGCTCGGCCACCCAGTCATCCGGACCGTTGTAATACCCCCGTATCGTAATAAAGTTATGGTCTTCCCTCAGTATGGGCTCGCCGTCAGGGTCCAGCACATTTTTATGGGATTCATACTTTCGCAGATCAAGCGATTTTTCTATCTTGGAACTTCCAGTCATGTAAATGGCCCTTACATAAACACAGGGTATCCCTTTTTTCTGCAGATCATGCGCGATAGCGAACTCCTCGAAAGGACTGTTTATCCCGGATTTCATAATACCCGGAAAGCGCTTCAGGAGATCCGGGTCCGGCATCTCACCCACACGCGATGTCTCCCAGACCAGATGTATATTATCCTTCGTTATGGTATAGAAAACTTCTTTCTTTTCGGAAAGCCTGATCGATGGGGTCTTGCGCCACCTCTCCGGGAGAAAATAATCAAAAAGCCTGGCATTTCTGCCAACGACCCACAGGTGACCACCGGTGCTCTCGGCATGCCCATAGATATACGGAACACCGAATATTTCCATCCTCCTCAGATGTACCGGCAGAGGAGTAGGGATAAACCGATCCCTTTGATCATCGAGATAGGAATGTCTTCTTGTATTCTGTACAATGGTCTCATGCTCGGGCGTACGCTGAAGCAGTTCATAATCGACCACAGAATATCTGCCCATGTTGATGAGGTAGTAGAGAAAATATACCTGGTTCATCACCGCATCAGCCTCACCGGAATCACCTATCTCCGTTATCCTGGCAACATCTTCCTCAGAAATAATGATATGTTCAGGCTTGGTGTCCGCTACTAGATAACCCTTTTTGTGCAGATCGGACATGACCATTCTGTCGAGTGTGTCGAGGTGGTAAAGCAGTTTGTCCCTGCCGATATTTATATGCTCGAACACCTCGGGGAGATTGCTGCCGTCAATCCATCTGTAAATGAGCTTGTACTGCTTGAGTATGTCAAGATCAATACCGGGATGTCTTGCCCTGATACGGTTTATTTTCGAGCGCGAGCGGCCGCTCTGCCATAGCTGCATTTTCTCCGGCGGCACATAGATCGCCATTGGCATCTGTGTCCGAATCTTCAGGTCTTTCGGGCCGTACTGCCCTTCCCTCATCTCCATGACAAGGGAAAACTCTTCCCATGGGCTGTTGAATTCAGCGTCGCAGAACTCCTCCAGCGTGTGAGTGTCAAAGGGGACATCCTCTCCCACCCGGCAGTTCTTTACAACAAGAGTGAGACTTTCGCCGTCAACCTTCTTGGTCGGCACACGATAGACAGACCCCGTCCCCCGGAGCCTGACCTTATGTCGTTCGAACCAGCGTTTTTCGTACCAGTTACCTATATTGAAATGCTTCTGGTACGGTTCGGCATATCTGGTAAGATAAAGGTCCCCGCCGTCGCCGGTCTTCAAATGAGCGTAGACTACACCAAGTACATTTACGAGGCTCTTCTTATGCATAACAGCTCCTAACCCACATTATTCATAAATTTGCAGCAGGTGTGGCGAAGGTTAGGGGTAAGGGATAAGTGGTATGTGATAAGAGAGTGGAAAAACTATTTATAAAAATCATCTTCCTTTAACTTACCACCTACCACTTACTACTTACCACTTATTAATCTGCAACTGCTTCAATTTGTGAATTATCTGGGCTAACTCCCGCGGACAACTTATTCAGAAACTACCTCGCAGTTGCAGAATATTTTACCCTGAAGCAGTGGAAACAGGCCGGAAAAGGTTTTCAGCGACAAACAAGATTCCTCGTTGTCCCGACTCCCCGGAATGACAGCGCGTACTCTTTTCCCGCTTACTTAATATGACGGTCAGTCTCCACTGCTCCATATGAAACATTCAGATATTATTCTACCTGCCGGAGTTTTTCTTTAACAAACTCATCCGAGCCTGCTTCTGAGCCCTTCGAGCTGCCTGATGAGCCTCTGGGGCAGACGACCTCCGAAGACCGAAAAATGATTTTCGATGTCAGGAATCTCGGATCTCCATGCATCGATATCAACTCTCATGAGTTCTCTGATATCTTCCTGAGGGATATCAAGGCCGGAGAGGTCAAGAGCCCCTTCAGAAGGCAGAAGCCCTATAGGGGATTCAACCGCCTCCGCTCTGCCGTCGATTCTTTCGCACATCCATTTCAGGACACGGCTGTTTTCGCTGAATCCCGGCCAGAGAAACTTTCCATCTTCACTCTTCCTGAACCAGTTCACATAAAAGATTCGTGGTGCGTTCCGGCCCAACTTCTCGCCCATATCCAGCCAGTGTCCGAAGTAGTCACCCATGTTATAGCCACAGAACGGCTTCATCGCAAAGGGATCACGCCTGAGATTTCCGACAGCTCCAATATTGGCGGCGGTCGTTTCGGACGCCGCCGTCGCACCAAGAAAGACACCATGGTCCCAGTCGAACGCTTCCGTAACGAGCGGGACAACAGAACTTCTCCGGCCGCCGAAAACGAAAATGTCTATCGGCACACCCTGGGGGTCCTCCCAGTCGGGACAGATTATCGGGCACTGTGATGCAGGGGCCGTGAATCTCGCGTTTGGATGTGCAGCATCGGTGGTGCTTGACGGCGTCCAGTCATTCCCCTTCCAGTCAATCGCGTGAGCAGGCTCTTTCCCGTTCATTCCCTCCCACCAGACGTCTCCGTCATCAGTCAGCGCACAATTGGTGAAAATTACGTTTTCCTTGAGAGTCTCCATCGCCATTGGATTAGTCTCATAAGACGTCCCCGGTGCAACTCCGAAGAAACCGTTTTCTGGATTGATGGCATATAGCCTTCCGTCGGAACCGATCTTCATCCATGCTATATCGTCACCGATGCACTCACATTTCCATCCCGGAATGGACGGCTGCATCATTGCAAGGTTGGTCTTTCCACAAGCAGAGGGAAACGCTGCCGCTAAATGATACCGCTTCCCTTCGGGGCTGGTAAGCCGCAGAATCAGCATATGTTCGGCCATCCAGCCTTCACGGCGTGCCATTGCTGAGGCGATGCGCAGGGCAAGGCACTTCTTGCCGAGCAGAGCATTCCCGCCATAGCCGGAACCAAACGACCAGATAAGATTCTCATCAGGGAAATGGCTGATATACTTCATCTCTATGGGTGCGCATGGCCATTTCGAGTCCTGCTGACCAGGCTCCAGCGGTGCTCCTATCGAATGCAGGCAGGGGATGAAATCGCCGTCCTCTCCTAGCAGGTCCAGTACCCTGTCGCTAACCCGCGTCATTATATGCATGTTGACAACGACATAAGGGCTGTCAGATATCTCCACCCCGATCTTCGATATGGGAGAACCGATCGGCCCCATCGAAAAGGGGATCACATACATAGTCCTTCCCCTCATACAACCCCGGTAAAGCTCCGTCATCGTCTTTTTCAGCTCGTCAGGGGAGACCCAGTTGTTTGTCGGACCTGCATCTTCCTGTAAGGGGGTGCTGATATACGTCCGGTCTTCTACGCGCGCAACGTCACTTGGATCAGAGCGGAAAAGATAGCTGTTCGGACGCTTCGAAAGTGGTATTGCCATACCCGCCTCGATCATCTTTTTCATCATCGAATCATATTCCGCCTTCGAGCCGTCACAGATATATATATCATCGGGCTTGCAGAGATCAGACACCTCATCAATCCATTTTGCAAGCTTTCTGTTTTTGACATGGATATTCATAATCTTCTCCTTTCGTTCACTCATAACTGTACTGAGTCAGTATAATGAAAACTGCGGAATCAGTAAACTCCCGGCAGAAGCCACCGTTTGGAGCGGGACAAGAAATAGTTCTGATGCATGTAAAGAACAACTGAGTCAACTACATTATACGGATTCAACATCCATATTTCCACAATTCGACGAGGCCCGGAGTTACGGAGTCACAAAGGGACAAAGCAGCCCGGTTGTAAGTGATAAGTGCTAAGAGGTAAGTGAATGGAAGTTTTTATTACAGTAACTCCCCCTGCCCCCCTCTTAACCCAAGAGGGGGATTCACCGCCTACTCCCTACTGCTTACCCCTAAACTCCAAACTCCAGACTCCAATTCCCGCCTTTCCCGCTTTTCTCGCTCATTACCCATACCATCCCATGCTTTTTCGGCTGCTGTTACGTTACAATAGCTGTTTGAACATGAATGCCCCGGATATCATAAGACAACTGGTTATATCGGCGGTGCCCATACTTATCGCCATAACGTTCCACGAAGTCTCTCACGGCTTCGTCGCCAACAGACTCGGAGACCCCACGGCCCGTCTCATGGGACGTCTCACGCTGAACCCGCTGGCTCACATAGACCTCTTCGGCACCATAATCCTGCCGGCACTGCTCATCATGACCGGCTCTCCGGTCTTCGGATGGGCCAAACCCGTACCCATCAACCCCATGAATTTCAGGGATCCGAGAAAGCATATGGCGATCTCGGCCGCTGCAGGGCCTGTAACGAACATCCTGCTGGCCATAGTCAGCCTTCTTTGTCTTAAGTTCATACTTCCTCTGCTGGTGCATTTGATGCCCCGTTTCGTGGCTGGGGCGGTTATGACTCCTTTGACTATGATGTTCACGCAAAGTATATTAATTAACGTCGTCCTTGCGGCATTCAACCTCCTTCCGATCCCACCGCTCGACGGAGGCAGGGTGATAGTGGGGGTATTGCCGCAGCAGCAGGCGGTCACATTCAGCAAGATAGAACCCTACGGCTTTATCATCGTGATTGTCCTGCTTATGACCGGTATCGCCGGAATGTTCATCAGACCCCTGATGAACATCATATTTGCGCTTCTGAGCCTTTTTTGATATTTCACGATTGGAGGAACCGGAAAATATGGCCCGAAAAAGAGTCCTTAGCGGCATTCAGCCAAGCGGCAAGCTTCATATAGGAAACCTTGTTGGCGCACTTCAGAACTGGGTAAGGATTCAGGACGAATACGAATGCTACTATTTCATAGCCGACTGGCATGCCCTGACCTCTCAGTACCAGGATACATCGAATCTCAGGGAATATATAACCGACGTATTGGTAAACTGCCTCGCGGCGGGCCTTGACCCGGATAAGGCGACCATATTTCAGCAGTCACTCGTACTTGAACACGCGGAACTGCATATTCTGCTTTCGATGATAACGCCTCTTGGATGGCTCGAAAGGGTGCCGACATACAAGGAGAAACAGACTGAGGTCAAAGACAGGGACCTCCATACATACGGATTCCTGGGTTATCCCGTCCTTCAGTCCGCCGATATCCTTATATACCGGGCCAATTATGTGCCTGTAGGAGTTGATCAGCTTCCGCACCTCGAGATCACCCGGGAGATATGCAGACGCTTCAATAATTTTTACGGCGAAGTCTTCCCTGAACCGGAGGGCCTCCTGACGAAATTCCCCAAAGTGCCCGGAACAGACGGGAGAAAAATGAGCAAATCATATGACAACTGCATCTATCTTTCTGATGACCCCCGGGAAGTGGAAAAAAAGATCAGGACCATGATGACCGACACACAGAGAATGAAACGCACGGACAAGGGCGACCCCGAGCGATCACCGGTGTTCCAGTTACACAAGGTCTTTTCCACAAAGGAAGAACAGGATGAGGTCGCCGAAGGATGCAGGACCGCCGGGATCGGCTGCATCGACTGCAAAAAGGTACTGATCAAAAACGTCTTTGCCATGCTCGAACCCATCTGGGAGAAACGGCATGAATTGCTTGAAAAGCCGGCTCTCCTGGAAGACATTCTAAGAGCCGGCTCTGAACGGGCTAAAAAAACGGCCTCCGGGACGATGGAACTCGTGAGGGAAGCGATCGGAGTACACGGCCTGAAATAGCTGTCAGGCCGCGCTATCCCGGATTATATATGAAGCCCCGGGACAAACCAATTGCGTTAATTATGTAGGCTATGCTATGCAGCGTTTTAAAATCACCCTTCAATACGACGGCACAAACTATCATGGCTGGCAGATTCAGGCAAGAGATATAACGATACAGGGCATACTTGAAGATGCCCTGTACAAAATAACCGGCAGCCGCGACAGGATAACCGGCGCTGCCCGGACCGACGCCGGTGTGCATGCACTTCAGCAGGTGGCAGCTTTCAGCTCTCCCGCCTCGCTTGATCCTCAAACACTCATGAGGGCGCTGAATGCCAACATACCTGAAGACATCAGGCTGATAGCGTCAGACTATGCGGACGCGGACTTTCATCCGCGATATTCTGCAAGAAAAAAGAGATATACCTATCTGATTACCGTGCCGGGTCCTTTTTCCGTCATGATGTCGAAATATTCATGGCCGGTGCGCGGAGACCTGGACATCAGCGCGATGAAAGAGGCCGCCCGTATGATGACCGGCAGACATGACTTCACGAGCTTCCGGGCCTCGGGCTGCAGTGCAAAGAGCCCGGTAAGAGACGTCGATTCCATAGAGATTGCGCGGTCGGACTATGTGGATTTCATGAATTTCCGCTTCGATGCACCTGTTGTCAGAATCAGCGTCACCGCCAGATCATTTCTGCGTCACATGGTGAGAAACATAGTGGGAACACTGGTAGATGTGGGAAAAGGAAGCACAGCCCCGGAAGTTATCCCGGACATGATAAAGGCAAAAGACCGTTCCGCAGCCGGCAAAACCGCCCCTGCCAACGGCCTGTTTCTGGAAAAGATAGAGTATTAAGGCAGACTAACCCACTACATCAAACTTTCTTACGTTAAGCTTTACACCAAGTTCAGATGCTATCTTTTCACACTTCTTTACGTTGACCTGAGGAATGTCCACAACTGTAACTTTTACATCAGCAACAGTTTTCGCCGCCTCCCTGATGAATTCGACAACACCGGCATAGGCGCCCTCCAGCGTGGGTTTGCATATGCTCCTGTACTTCTTCTCGTTTTCGGCATCGAGGCTTATGGACCATGAATCCACAAGCCCTTCAAGCTCCGGCAATATGTTCCGGCCATGAATCAGGTTGCCGTGACCGTTGGTGTTGATACGGACTCTTCCGCCCTGGTCCTTTATCCACTTTGCGACTTTCTTTACCACATCCAGCCTTATAAGCGGTTCTCCTATTCCGCAGAATACAATTTCCCTGTAGCGTCCGGGATCTCCGATCGACTTTATTATCTGAAGCGACGTGGGGTCCCTCTCGAGCCTGAGATTGTGTCCCTTAACGTAACTGGTACGGAACTTGATGCAGAAGCTGCACCTGTTCGTACATTTATTCGTTATATTCAGATAGAGGGAATCCCTGATCTTATATGCGATCGAGCCTTTCGTGTCGATTTCCCCTATCCTGAAAAGCCTTTTGGCATTAAGTGAAGTTATCCTGCCGAGGTCATCCATCCCGATGCCCCTGATCCCGGCGATCATCTCTGCGGTATGCCTGATATACATTGGTTCGTTACGCTTTCCCCTGTATGGCACGGGGCTGAGGTACGGCGCATCTGTCTCTATCAGCAGAAACTCGTCAGGGACAAACCTTGCAACATCCCTCAAACCGGATGCGTTTTTAAAAGTGACCGGCCCGGCGAGCGATATATACAGTCCCAGCTCCATGGCCTTGCGTGCCATGTCCATATCTCCCGAAAAACAGTGCATGACCCCAAGATTATCATCAATTTCATCCCTCAGCACTCTCATGGTATCCTTCTCGGCATCCCTGGAGTGAATGATGACGGGAAGCTTCAGTTCACGGGCCAGGGCCATCTGACGGGTAAATGCCTCTATCTGAACCCCCTTTGGTGAATGCAGATAATGATAATCGAGCCCTATCTCGCCAATAGCTACAACACGGGGATTCCCGCTCCATTCGGAAAGTTCCGCCTCAAGAGTCTGATCGAAATGACTCGCCTCATGCGGATGAATCCCCACCGCGGCAAATACCCCGGGATGAGATTCCGCTATCTTAAGCCCTTTCAGATTCCCCTCCCTGTCGGAACCCACATTTATGATGTATTTGACCCCGGCCTCACAGGCCCGCTGTATCACAGACTCACGGTCCCCATCAAAGGCGGCCATCTCGAGATGACAGTGCGAATCTATCAGTTCAATATCCGGTTCAGCGCTCATTCTTTTTTCAATATTCGGTGAAATTCAGGAATGAAAAAAAGTTCCTGTGATGCGGCCATTCATTTACCGTCACTTTTTTTATGTTAGTGAAATATAAAGAATTTGTCAAAGATTTGCCCTTGTATTTTTCACTGGAATATGTTACTTTTTCAATTTATTACAGAGAGGGGGAACTCGAATGAAAGATGCGGAAGTTATAGAGATTCTCAGGAAAGAGAGTGAAGAGTTCAGGAAAATCGAGGCGGAGCACAAAAAGCTTGATAAGTACCTCGATGAGATGAGCAGGAAAAAGTTCCTCACTTCGGACGAAGAGATAGAGAAGAAGAAGTTACAAAAGCAGAAACTTCAGTATAAGGACAGAATGGCCCAGATGATAAGAGGATACAGCAAGTAGGGCTTTCGTTCCTGTACCGAATATAATCCAAACGACATGAAAAGCGGCACTATTAAAAAAGGGCTGGAAAGGCTCCCTCACAGGGCGCTGCTCTACGCTACGGGCATACCGCGAAGCCAGATGAATAAACCGTTCATCGGGGTAGCCACGAGTTTTACCGACCTGATTCCGGGACATACCGGAATGAGAGACCTCGAACGTTTCATCGAAAAGGGTGTCCATTCAGGCGGAGGATATCCATTTTTCTTTGGAATTCCGGGTATATGTGACGGCATAGCCATGGGGCATCGCGGCATGCATTACAGCCTCGCATCGAGAGAACTCATAGCTGATATGATCGAAACGGTAGCGCAGGCGCATCAGCTCGATGGCCTTGTTCTGCTGACCAACTGCGACAAGATAACGCCGGGGATGATCATGGCAGCTGCCCGCGTAAATATCCCGTCCATAGTGGTGACCGCAGGACCTATGCTTGCCGGTCACATGAAGGGCACGCGTCTGTCTCTTGTAAACGATACCTTCGAGGCGATCGGAAAATACAAAAAAGGCCTGATCGGGGACTCCGATCTACAGGACCTTGAAATGTGTGCATGTCCTGGCGCAGGTTCGTGTCAGGGGATGTACACTGCCAATACGATGGCCTGTGTGACCGAGGCTCTCGGAATGAGCCTGCCCGGCTGTGCGACATCTCTGGCTGTTTCATCGAAAAAAAGACGTATAGCCTTTAACAGCGGCGTGCAGATTGTTGAGATGATAAAGCAAAATATCACTCCCCGGAAGATAATGACATTGAAGGCGTTTGAAAACGCTATAAGAGTCGATATGGCTCTCGGCGGCTCTACAAATACGGTCCTGCATATCCCGGCGATGGCCCATGAGGCTGGCGTGGATCTTCCTCTTGAAGTCTTCGACAGGATCAGCAGCAGAACGCCGCATATCGCCGACATGTTGCCTGGAGGGGTTCACTACCTGGAAGACCTCGAATATGCGGGTGGAATTCCGGCTGTACTGAAGAGACTCAGGTCAGCCATCAACAATACGATGACCGTATGCGGTAAAAAGACTCACAGAATAGCAGACGAGGCTCAGATAATTGATACAGAAGTAATCCGTCCTCTGACAAAGGTTCACAGAAAAGAGGGTGGGATAGCTGTTCTCAGGGGGTCTCTTGCACCTGATGGTGCGGTAGTAAAACAGACTGCGGTCAGCAGAAAGATGCTGAAATTCATAGGGAAGGCCCGTGTCTTCGACTCGGAGGAAAAGGCCATGAAGGCAATACTCGCCAGGAAAATACGTCCCGGTGATGTTGTCGTCATCAGATATGAAGGTCCCAGGGGAGGTCCCGGCATGAGAGAGATGCTCAGTCCGACTTCTGCAATCGCGGGAATGGGACTTAACGATTCGGTCGCGCTTGTCACTGACGGAAGATTCTCCGGGGGTACCAGGGGCCCGTGTATAGGCCATGTTTCGCCTGAGGCGATGGAAGGCGGGCCCATCGGCATTGTCAGGGAAGGAGATACAATAAGTATAGATATCCCGTCAAGGAAACTCGACCTTCAGATCAGTAAGAAGGAGATAGAAAAGAGAATGGCCTCGTTCAGGCCTATAAAGCCAAAGATACGCACCGGCTGGCTGGCAAGGTATGCCAGGCAGGTGACATCGGCAAGTACCGGTGCTATCATGAAGACGGAATAAAGGCGGCCTTGCGGCCACCCAGCGGGAGATAAGATGAAACTAAGCGGTGCAGAAATTCTCATAGAATGTCTCAAGAAGGAAGGCGTCAAACATATCTTCGGTTATCCGGGCGGTGTCGTTCTGAATATATTCGACATACTCTATGACGAAAAAAAGCTGGATCTCATCCTGACCAGGCATGAACAGGGCGCTATTCACGCAGCCGACGGCTACGCCAGGGCCAGCGGCAAGGTAGGTGTAGCCATAGTGACATCCGGACCTGGAGCTACCAATACCGTGACCGGAATCGCTACGGCCTCTATGGACTCGATTCCCCTCGTAGTCTTTTCTGGACAGGTCCCGACTATGCTTATAGGGAACGACGCATTTCAGGAAGCGGACATCGTCGGCATCACACGACCTTGCACCAAGCACAATTATCTGGTCAAGGATGTAAACGACCTTGCACGGACCATCAGGGAGGCATTCCATATCGCATCGACCGGAAGGCCCGGTCCGGTGCTTATCGACCTGCCTAAAGATGTTACAGCCGGCACATGCGAATTCAAATGGCCCGATAAGGTCCGGATCAGAAGCTACAATCCAACTTACGAAGGCAACAAGTGGATGATCAAGCAGGCTGTGCAGATGATAACAAAGGCAAAGAAACCGGTGATTATGGCTGGTGGCGGCGTCATCCTTTCGGAAGCGGCCGGGGAACTGACCGAATTTGCCGAAATGACGAAGATCCCGGTTACTACTACGCTTATGGGTCTCGGGGCCTATCCCGGAACAGGGGCACTTTCACTGGGAATGCTGGGCATGCACGGAACTTTCTATGCCAATACAGCTGTTCAGAACGCCGACCTGCTTATCGGCATCGGGGTTCGGTTCGATGACAGGGTGACCGGACGTACCGCGGACTTCGCTCCTCACGCCAAGATAATACAGATAGACATCGATCCGACATCCATCAGAAAGAACGTCAGGGTTGATCTGCCCGTCGTCGGCGATGTCAAAAATGTACTGAGAGACATTATCAAGTCCCTGAAGGAACAGAAGGGGCAGTGGGGAGCGGTCAGAAAGGCATGGCTGGCCCAGATAGAAAAATGGAAAAAACAGCGGCCTCTCACATACAACCTTGACAAGAAGGTGATCAAGCCGGAATACGTCGTTGAGAAGATATATGAAGTGACTAAAGGCGATGCCATCATATGCACGGAAGTTGGGCAGAACCAGATGTGGGCTGCACAGTTTTACAAGTACAAAAGACCGCGTCAGTGGCTCTCTTCCGGCGGATTAGGCACTATGGGATACGGTTTTCCTGCCGCAATCGGAGCGCAGATAGCCTGCCCTAACCGGACTGTCATCGATATTGCCGGCGACGGCAGCATTCAGATGAATATACAGGAACTCGCCACAGCCGTAATCAACAAACTGCCGGTCAAGGTAGCCATTCTCAATAACAGATACCTCGGTATGGTCAGGCAGTGGCAGGAGCTCTTCTTCAGAGAGAGATACTCCCATGTTCATCTCGATGTAGTGCCGGATTTCGTCAAGGTTGCAGAGGCTTACGGCGCTGTGGGCCTGCGCGCCGAAACACCGGAGGAGGTCGTACCTGTGCTGAAACAGGCGATGAAGATAAAGGACAGACCCGTATTCATGGATTTCATGGTTGACTGGAAGGAAAAGGTCTATCCAATGGTTCCGGCCGGCGCTGCTATAGATGAGATGATATTTGAAGAAGAACAAAAGAAACCGGCAAAGAAGCTCAGAGCGGTCAAGTGAGCTGTCGGTTAACGGTTAACGGTTGACAATAAAAGATATCCTTTTTTAGAGGAGAACTATGAGGCATACGATTTCGGTACTTGTGGAAAACAAATTCGGTGTGCTGTCCCGCGTCTCCGGGCTCTTCAGCGGCCGTGGATTCAATATAGAGAGCCTGTCTGTCGGCGAGACCATAGACCCGGCAGTATCGCTCATGACGATAGTCACAACCGGAGACGATCTGATAGTCGAGCAGATAACGAAGCAACTGAACAAACTTATCGATGTCATCAAGGTAGTAGACTTTATGGACATCGACCATGTTGAACGGGAGATGGTGCTCATAAAGGTCGCCCCGAAGAAAAACGACAAGACGGAATTCCTGAAGATTGCCGAGATATTCAGGGGCAGAATAATTGACTCCGGTCCAACTACATTCACGGTTGAGATCACGGGAGATGAGAAAAAAATCGCGGCATTTATCGAACTCGTAAAACCGTTCGGTGTCAAGGAATTCGTAAGAACAGGCAAAGTCGCCATAGCCCGTGAAGGCATCAGAAAACCGAAGTAGGCGGCGGGAAACCGCCACAAAGGGACCGTCGTTTCAGATCCCCCGTTCCGTCTGCACCGGAATGACAGGAGTCACCAGTTAGTTTTATATAATTTCAAATCATCTGAGGAGGGCAAAATGAAGATATACTACGATAAAGACGTCAAACGCAATCTTCTAAAAAACAAGACAGTCTGTATTATGGGCTATGGCAGCCAGGGGCATGCCCATGCCAATAATCTCAGGGAAAGCGGCGTTAACGTCATCATCGGAGTGCGCAAAGGCGGGAGTTTCAACAAGGCTCAAAAGGCTGGTTTCGAGGCGATGATTCCATCGGAGGCAGCAGCAGCCTCGGACGTTATCATGATGTTGCTGCCCGATGAGAACCAGGGAGATATCTACAACAGCGAAATAGCTCCCAATATGAAAAAGGGCGTCTTTCTCGGTTTCGCGCATGGATTCAACATACACTTCAACCAGATTGTACCTCCCTCAGATGTAAACGTATTCATGGTAGCGCCCAAAGGCCCGGGCCATCTCGTAAGATCTGAATACGTCCGGGGTAGCGGGGTTCCCTGCCTGATCGCTATTGAGCAGGATCCTTCGAAAAAGACCAAATCCGTTGCTCTCTCTTATGCCTCCGCCATAGGAGGTGGCCGGGCCGGCATAATCGAGACCACATTCAGGGAAGAGACGGAAACGGACCTGTTCGGTGAACAGGTAGTTCTCTGTGGAGGGCTGACCTCCCTGATTACGGCCGGATACGAGACGCTTGTGGAGGCAGGATACGCCCCGGAAATGGCATACTTCGAATGTCTGCATGAGGTAAAGCTGATAGTGGACCTTCTTTATGAGGGCGGCATATCCAATATGAGATACTCGATAAGCAATACCGCGCAGTACGGCGACCTTACCCGCGGACCGAGGATCATTACCGAAGAAACCAAGAAAGAAATGAAAAAGATCCTGTCAGAGATACAGTCCGGAGAGTTTGCACGTGAGTGGATGCTCGAGTGCAAGGCGAACAAGCCCGTTTTCAACGCCCTTACGCGAGCTGGAGAAGGGCACCCCATAGAGAAGGTAGGAGCGAAACTCAGGGCGATGATGCCGTGGCTCAAGAAGGCGAAACTCGTTGACAAGACAAAAGCATAATTGGAGTTAACCAGTTAAGGGATAGAGTGGTACGTAAGCGGAAGACAATTAGAACTTCTTACCTTTCACTTACTACTTACCTCATACCTCATTTTACTTTCATCATATGATCCAACTTGCTAGAGAGGGATATCCCTTCATAATCTTTTTCGCCGCCATCACGGTAATCACACTCCTGTTCAGACTGAATACCGTTGCAGCCGTGGCGCTGTTGCTGACCCTGTTCATGCTCTATTTTTTCCGCGATCCTGACAGAGTAACACCGCCAGCTCCGGATTCGTTCTATTCCCCTGCAGACGGAAAAATAATCAAGATAGAAGAGTCCACGGAAGACGAAATCCTGAAAGAAACGGCCCTTAAAATCAGTATATTCATGTCGCCCCTCGATGTCCATATAAACCGTGTGCCCTGTGAAGGCACTGTGCTTGATGTGAAGCACTTTCCGGGCAGATTCTTTTCGGCCTTCAAGGACGACGCATCCAAATACAATGAACATATCACAATGATGTTCGATTGTTCGGGGCATGGACGGATAGTTCTCAAGCAGATAGCGGGTTCTCTTGCCCGGCGGGCGGTCTGCAGGGTAAAGCCCGGGGACAGACTGCAGCAGGGCGAACGCTACGGTATGATCAAGTTTAGCTCCAGGGTGGACATCTTTCTGCCCATTGATACGACAGTTAAGGTTAAGATAAATGACAAAGTCAAAGCCGGAGAGACGGTGATAGGGGTAAGGGGTTACAGTATAGAGTATAGAGTTTAGAGTTTAGAGGAATGAGAAAAGGAATCTACATACTGCCTAACAGCCTGACTCTCGGTGGCATGTTTTGCGGCTTCTACGCGATTCTGGCATCATTTAAAGGCATGTATTATCAGGCAGCGTGGGCAATCCTCATTGCCAACATTTTCGATGGCCTTGACGGCTGGGTGGCAAGACTTACCAGCACTACGACAAAGTTTGGCATCGAACTCGATTCACTCTCAGACCTGGTAGCCTTCGGGGTGGCCCCGGCCGTACTAATTTACAGCTGGGGGCTTCAGCCGTTCGGACGTCTCGGATGGGGAGCAGCTTTTCTTTTTGTCATTTGCGGCGCCCTCAGGCTCGCCCGATACAATGTCCAGATGGGAACGGCCGAGAGCAAGGCCTTCACGGGGCTGCCGATTCCTGGTGCGGGCACGGTTATAGCATCCCTTGTTCTGTTTTATACCGATGTGTGGGGCCCGATGAATAACCGCAATTACATTGTCCTCTTTCTGCCATTTTTGCTTGCGGCCCTCATGGTAAGCACGCTCAGGTTTCATGGGCTGAAAGAAGTCGACTTCAGGTCAAGAAAACCGTTCTGGCTGCTGGTTGCTATTGTATCGGCTGTTGTGCTTATAATTATGTATCCGGAAATAATAATTTTCGTCTTTGCGATTTTTTATGTGATCTGGGGAATCGCGGAAGGCACATACCGCTTCCGGAAAAAGATTAAGAACGGGAAACAGACGAAATGAGAATGATAAGAATATTCGATACAACGTTGAGAGACGGGGAACAATCTCCGGGCGCCTCTATGAACGTACCGGAAAAACTGCAGGTAGCCAGACAGCTCGCCCGTCTCGGGGTGGACATAATCGAGGCTGGCTTTGCGATCGCCTCTCCCGGAGATTTCGAGGCTATCAGGACCGTCGGCGGTGAGGTTGAGGGGCCTGTTATATGCAGCCTTGCACGCGCCCGCGAAGAAGATATAAAAAGGGCATGGGAGGCACTGAAGGACACGCCCAAGCCGAGAATTCATACATTTCATTCAACGTCTGATATACACCTGAAATACCAGTTCAGGGTCTCACGGGAAGAAGCCCTGAAAAGATCCGTAGAAATGGTCCGGCTGGCCAAGAGCTTTGTCGATGATGTGGAGTTTTCACCCATGGACGCCACACGTACGGATATATCCTACCTCTGTGAGGTTATCGAGGCGGTCATTGAGGCAGGCGCCTCTACAGTCAATATACCCGACACTGTTGGATACAGCATACCGAACGAGTTCGGGGCCATGATAGCTGAGATCATGAAAAGGGTGAAAGATATTAACAAGGCAGTGATTTCCGTACACTGCCACAATGACCTTGGGCTGGCCGCCTCAAACTCGCTTGCCGCGGTTCAGAACGGCGCCGGTCAGATTGAATGTACAATCAACGGTATCGGGGAGAGAGCAGGCAACTGTTCCATGGAAGAGGTCGTAATGGCCCTGAGAACACGTCGCGACATTTTCGATGCCGACACCGGCATTAATACCGAAGAGATCATGCGCAGCAGCAGACTTATAACGAAAATTACGGGCATGTCCGTACAGCCAAACAAGGCCATCGTGGGCGCCAATGCTTTCGCCCATGAATCCGGAATTCACCAGGATGGTCTTCTAAAGGACAAATCAACATACGAGATCATCAGGCCTGAGACGATCGGGCTGCACAAAACGAAGTTTGTCCTGGGCAAGCATTCCGGCAGGCATGCCTTCAGGACCAGGCTCTCGGAACTCGGTTACAACCTGACGGACAAAGAGGTCAACAGCGCATTCGAGAGATTCAAGAGACTGGCGGACCAGAAAAAGGAGATATTCGATGAAGACCTCGAGGCCCTCGTATCTGAAGAAATCTCTACAGTGAAAGAAACCTACTCTCTGATCGACATGAACATCTCATCGGGCATGAGCCAGATGCCGACCGCCTACGTGAGGATTTCCGTGAATGGAGAGCCCGTTGAAAAGACTGCTCATGGAGACGGACCGGTAGATGCGGTATTCAGGGCGATAACCGAAATCACCCGGACAAAAAGCAGGTTGCTCAAATATGAAGTCAAGGCCATCACCGGAGGGACCGACGCCCTCGGAGAGGTCGTCTGCTCTCTGGAAGAAAACGACAGGTCTGTAAGCGGCCACGGCGCTGATACCGATATAATCACCGCATCCGCCAAGGCATACATAAACGCCATCAACAAGCTCGCCGCACGAAAGAAATAGAATCACGCTCCGAAGCATGGGAGACCGTGTATAACCTCTATCCCGATAATCCATCGCATTTAAAGATTTTGCGGGCGGTCTCCCATGCTTCCACTACAACGTTCAGATTTCCCTTAAGTTTTCCCCTTATACTCCGATAAGTCTTAATAATAAGTTGCTATGAATGAAGGGGCCTATGCCCCGTTATGCAGTTAGGGACATCATTTCGGGCGAATGTGAAAGAAAGAGTACGGAGCCATGTCCCCCTGTAACCGGTGCTGAATGAAGATATTTCATAAGCTCATAATGGCCTTTCTGTCGGTAACGGCATTGATATGGCTGACGGGCTTTCTCGCCATTCAGGTGAGCATGTCCGAACTCAAGAGTCACTTTGAACAAACCACGCGGGGCATGGCTGAACAGGTGCTTCACGAGCTGGACGAACATGTTTACGGGTTGATAAAAGCAATTAGAGAGTACACGGTCGATGAGACGCTCAGGGATACACTGGCTGAGTCAAATGCCTTCTTTGCAGCTCTCGACAACAGGCAGGACTTTATCGAAAGCCACGACAGGCAGTGGACCTCATCGGGCAAGTACGAAATCACCCCTTTCATGCGGGACCTGATAAATAATCCTCTCGCATCAGAGCTAAGGGCGAAGCAGGCATTTTATAGAGAGGACGACGGAACGGATGTCTTCAGCGAGATATTCGTGACCAACATTTACGGAGTCAATGTCGCGCAGACAGGCAAGACATCTGACTACCGGCAGGATGATGAACAGTGGTGGCAGGAGGCCAGCCGCAAGGGGCTGTATGTAGGTGACCTGAATTACGACGAGAGCACTGGAAGTTATGCAATCGATGTAGCGGTCCGCGTCGATGACCGGAAGGGCAACTTTCAGGGAGTCATAAAGGCCGTCATAGATATCGCTATCATAAGCCATATCTTTGAAGAGGTTAACCTTGGTGAATTCCACAACCTTCACAAACATATGAAGATCCGGCTTATCACCAGAGACGGCAAACTCATATATTCAACTGAAAAGGATGAAAAATTTCTCCAAAAAATATCCCTGTTCTTTATGAAAGAACACCTGAATACCCCGTCCTCGCCTCCAATGGTAACTGACACGATGGTTAAAAGGAGCAAAGCCGAGGGTGGAGACCTATACATAATTCATGCGCACTCGAGGGGATATGAAGATTTTAAGGGATTTGGCTGGATACTTGAGGTAGAGCACAGTGCAACGGAAATTTTTGCCCCGGCCTACAGATTCCGGGACCGGATAATACTCATCTGTCTGATCGTCACTATCATAGCAATCGGAATGGCTCTCATAATCTCAAAGGGGCTGACGGGCCCGATTCTGCGGCTCCGTGACGCAGCTCTCATGATAGGTAAGGGCCAGCTCAATACAGAAGAGATAGATGTCTCTGCCGGTGACGAGATAGGCGAACTCGCAGAGGAGTTCAGAAAGATGAGCAGAAACCTGAAAAATACCACCGTCAAGCTTGACGAGTTTGCCCTTGAGGTCGAACAGCGACGCAAGGCCGAAGAGATGCTGCGCCAGATCCGGCAGGACTGGGAAGAGACATTCAATTCTATCACCGATATGATCACCATTCACGATCTGAACTATAACATCATAAGGGCAAACAAGGCAGCAGGCGCGCTTCTCAGCCTCGATGAATCGGTATTGCTGAAAGAAGCAAAGTGCTACAAATACTATCACGGTACGGAAACCCCTCCCAAGGGTTGTCCAAGCTGCAACTGCTACAATACAAAAAAACCGGTTACCTTCGAGATCTATGAACCTCACCTTAACGTCTATCTCGAAATCAAGTCCATACCACGCTTCGATCGTGAAGGTCGTCTGACAGGTCTCATTCATGTTGCACGCGACATTT